>JACKBL010000002.1:728545-1092818 GCA_020634515.1 Ardenticatenales bacterium
GGACGTTTCGCCGCGGCGGCTGCGTATCTGCCGCAAGGCGCACCTGATCACGCCCGCGCATATCGCTCTGGACCAGGGGTATGAGGCGGCGCGGGGGCAGGAGGCGATTGGCACGACGCTGCGCGGGATCGGTCCCGCTTATACGGACAAGGCGCGGCGCTCCGGGCTGCGCGCGGGGCTGCTGGCGGATGCGGAGGGGCTGGCGGACGCGGTGGCGGCGCACGTGACGGCGCATAATCAGGTGTTGCAGGGGGTGTTCGGTCGGCAGCCAATGCCGGCAAAACAAACCGCCATCGAATACGCCCAATACGCCGCCCGCCTCGCTCCCTACCTGACCGATGGCTCCCTCTTCCTCAGCGAAGCCCTCAGCGACAACCAGACCGTCCTCGCCGAAGGCGCGCAGGGAACGCTGCTCGACCTGGACCACGGAACCTACCCCTTTGTCACCAGTTCATCGTCCACCGCCAGCGGGGCACTCACCGGCCTCGGCCTGGGACCGCGCCAGGTAGGGGACGTCATTGGCGTGGCCAAAGCGTTCACCAGCCGCGTCGGCAGTGGCCCGTTTCCCGCCGAAGTCGGCGGGGAGATGGCCTTGCGCTTGCGCGGCACGGGCGCAAACCCCTGGGACGAATACGGCACGACCACGGGACGACCCCGCCGCGTTGGCTGGCTTGATCTCGTCATTTTGCGCTACGCCGCCCGCATCAATGGTCTGACGCAGTTAGCCCTGACCAAACTGGACATCCTCAGCGGCCTGCCGCAAATACCCGTGTGCGTCGCCTATGAGTGCGAGGGGCGGCGTGTGGACCATTTCCCCCCCGACCTGACGGAATTGGCTCAATGCCGGCCCGTCTACGAAATGCTGCCCGGCTGGGATGAAGACGTGACCGGGGCGCGGGAACTGGCCGATTTGCCCGCCAACGCGCGACGGTATGTGCAGTTTGTCGCGGAGCAGGTCGGTGTGCCCGTCACCTACGTCTCCGTTGGCCCCGCGCGTAAACAGGTGGTTGTGGTCCCGGCGTGATGCCGCCGCATCTTTCATGGCACATGCACCTGTTCTTTGACAGGTCTCCTGGCAACAAGTAGTATTAGACGTTGTCGCAGTCGATTGACCATTTGACGCTACGCATACTCATTTCGCCCACGCCGCGACTGCGATTGTGCGAGGGCGAGCCGAAAAGGTGGAACGTGATAGAACCGGAATTGATTACTGTCCTGGAAGGGCCAACGCCTGAATTTCAATTGACGCCGCAGCTTTGGTCGCATTCAATTTACGAGGGACCGGAGGCCGCGCAGGTAGCGTTCTGTGAACTACGTACAGCCAGCGGGGAGGACATCAAGCGTCGCTGTCTGCAAGCGTGGCACGAAGGTCGCCCCGTGAAGTTGGACTTCCCCGACGAGATTCGGATGCGGCAGCAGATTGACGTGGTCGCCATGCGTCTGCGCCAGGTGGAGGAAGGCACGGTACTCATGCTGTGGGTGACGCAGCCTTTCCTGGAAAGCGAGGAAGATGCGTTTGAGGAGGAAGAAGGAGATGACGATGATACCTACAGCTATTGAGGCGTATCGTCAGGCGCTGAACAGCCTGGACCGCGCCGCCTACCATGCGGCGTTTGCGGCGGATGCCGTGGTGATGGACCCGTATGGGGGGCGTCCGCTGGAGGGCGCGGCGGGATTGGACCGTTTCTTTAATGGCATGGAACGTACCTGGAGCCGTTTTACGATGACGTATGGCGCGGCGTATGCCGGCGGGGACCGGGTGGCGGTGAACTGGCAGGTGGAGGCGGAGGCGAAAGGGGGGAAGGTGGCGGTTTTTGCCGGCATCAACGTCTTCACCCTGGACGATTCTGGACTGATCACCCGCCTGGAAGGGTACTGGGACGCTCGCGCCATGATGGCCCAATTATGACTGGCGCTGAAATAAAACTCGAATTGCAGCGCCAGTTTGAAGGAGCGGTAAGGAAACAACTTCGTTGTCTTGTTTGATTTCCGCTCCTTATCGTGAGGAAAGCATGAGTTACGAAACCATCCTCTTCGACGTGCACGAAGGCGTGGCCTCCATCACCCTCAATCGCCCGCAATCGCTGAACGCCTTCAACGACCAGATGATCGCCGAAACCACGGACGCTTTCAAGCAAGCCGGACGCCGCGCGGACATCCGCTGCGTGGTGATCACCGGCAGCGGGCGCGGCTTTTCCGCCGGGCAAGACTTGAAGGACGTGATGCAGCGGGGCGCGGGCATCTCCATTGGCGACCATTTGCGCCACGGTTACAACCAGCTCATCACGCGCATGATTTCCCTGGAGAAGCCGATCATTGGCGCGATCAACGGCGTGGCCGCCGGCGCGGGATGCAGCGTGGCCCTGGCCGCCGATATGCGCCTGGCCTCCGACCGCGCCAGCTTCATCCAGGCATTCAGCAAAGTGGGCCTGGTCCCCGACAGTGGCTCCACCTGGATGCTGCCCCGCCTCATCGGCTACACCCGCGCCTACCAGATGGCGATTACGGCGGAGAAGGTGGACGCGGCCACCGCATTGGCCTGGGGATTGGTGAACGAAGTTGTCCCCGCCGACCAGCTTCCCGAAATCACGATGGCCTGGGCGTTGCGCCTGGCCGCCGGCCCTACCCTGGCGTTTGGCCTGACGAAGCGGGCTATGTGGGCTTCCTGGGGCAAAAGCCTGGCCGAATCGCTGGAATACGAGGCGCAGTTGCAGGACATTGCCGCCCGCAGCCACGACAGCCGCGAAGGGATCATGGCGTTCGTAGAAAAGCGGCCCGCCAATTATCGGGGAGAGTAGGGGGGAAGGAAGAAGGCAGAAGGATGAAGGAGGAAGGGTGTGATGATTGAGACAGTTGCGGTGATTGGTGGGGGGACGATGGGGCGCGGGATCGCGCAGGCGGCGGCGCTGGCCGGGCATCGGGTTTTTCTGTACGACATCACTGATGACCTGCTGGCGCAGGCGCGCATGCGCATTTTTGATGCCATCGACAAGGGCGTGGCCCGCGGCAAGGTGTCGGCGGCGGACGCGGCGCACGCCCGGTCCGCCCTCACCTTCACGGCCAGCTATGATTTTGCCGCCCATTGCGACTTGATCATCGAAGCGGTTCCCGAAGACATGGCGCTAAAGCGGCGCATTTTCCGTCGCCTGGATGAGGAAGCGCCGTCACGCGCCATTCTGGCCAGCAATACCTCCAGCCTGAGCATTAACGCCCTGGCCGCGGCTACGCAGCGCCCGGAGTCCTTCCTGGGACTGCATTTTTTCAATCCGGCGCACATCATGAAGCTGGTGGAGGTGATTCGCGCCGATTTTACCGCGCCGGAAGTATTGGACCGCGCGGTGGCGTTTGTGCGTGGGTTGGGCAAGACGCCCGTTCTCTGCCAGGATACGCCCGCCTTCATCGTTAACCGTGTCGCCCGCCCCTTTTACGGGGAGGCGTTTCGGCTGTTGGGGGAGCAGGCGGCGGACGTGGCGGATATTGACAAACTGGCGCGCTCGCTGGGTTTCCGCATGGGGCCGTTTGAACTGATTGACCTGATCGGCTGCGACGTGAATCTGGCGGTCACGCAGTCGGTGTATGATGCGTATTTCCAGGACCCGAAGTATCGTCCGCACCCGCTGCAACGGCGCATGGTGGAGAGTAATCGCCTGGGACGAAAGACGCAGCATGGTTTTTATGATTATCGTCCGGGTCGGTCGTAGCCGTCTGGTTTCTGGATTGTCGCTATGTTTTTTTCTGACGTGGATTTGCCGGCATTCGCCCGCTTACTAACCGTTCATTTCCTCCGCATCCTGGCCATCCTCATCGTTGCCTTTCTGGCGCTGCGCCTGCTCAACTGGCTCACGCGGCGGCTGGTGCGTCACCTGAAGGAGATGGACGAAATAGACGGCAGCACCCAGGACAGGCAGATCGACACCATCTTCACCGTCGTGCGCAGCACGGGGTTGGTGGTGATTATTGCCTCCGCGCTGTTCATGGTCTTGCTGGAAGTGGGCGTGAACGTGGGGCCAATGCTCACGAGCGTGGGGATTGTGGGGTTGGCATTGGGGCTGGGGGCGCAGACGTTGGTGAAGGATGTGGTCAGCGGCGTGTTCATTATGGCGGAGAACCTGTATCGTGTGGGGGAGGCTGTGGAGGTGGGGGGATATGCCGGCACTATCGAACACTTCACCCTCCGCGCTACCACCGTCCGCGCCTTCAACGGGACCCTGTACACCATCCCCAACGGCGACATCCGCGCCGTCTCTAACAGCTCCCGCGACTGGAGCCGCGCCATCGTGGACGTCGGGCTGCAATACGAAACAGACGTGCCTCAGGCGATGGACACCCTGCGCGAGATTGGCCGCGCCCTGGGGCAAAACGAAGAATTGGCTCCCGCCCTCCTGGATGAACCTACCATCACCGGCATTGAAAATTTAGGTGACTGGCAGGTGACGCTGCGCATCTTCGTCACCACCTTGCCGGGTCAGCAGTTCGACGTGCAGCGGTACTTGCGCCAGGAAGTTAAGAAACGGCTGGCCCTTGCCTACCCCCGCCAGGAGATTCAGATTATCTCCTGACGAGAGAGTGGGGCAGCCGTCAATTCTCCACCGCCAGCAGTAGATCGTTCCCCGTCACCGCAAAAATACGCAGCGGCGCTTCCGCCACGTCAAAATCCGCGATCTGACTGAACGCTTCCGAGCCGTCGGCCAGCGTTCCCTTGTATTGCGCCAGGAAGATGCCGCCCAGGCTGAACTGCAAAATGCGGGCGCTGCCCGGATCCGCCACGAACAACGAGGAGTTCAACCCTTCGCCAATGATTTTCACGGCGATAGGAGCGACGAGGGGGGTGCGCAGACCGTTGTTTAAGAGATCCGCCTCCGTCCACAGCGGACGCCCGCGCACGAACCGACGCAGGCGACCATCCCCGTAGAGAATGATCACGCTCCCATCTTCGCTGTAAATGGCAACGTCTACGGCTTGCTCCAGGTTGGCGTCGTCGGCGAACTCAATCGCCTCTTGTCCATCACTTATCGTGAATCCCTCGCCATCGGCGATGTAGCGCCACACCTTTTGCGCGGTTCGGTCCAGTACATACAGGTTTTCCAGGTAGGTGGTGATGGCCACGGGCTGCCGCCAGTTGCTGGCCAGCCCCAGGGGGACGGCCCGCAAATCGCGGAAGTCAGGGTAGAAATTGATCAGCGCCCCGCTGTTGTCCAGAGCAGCCAGGCTGGGACGGGAGATGTTCTGCCCCGCTTCGCGCCAAAGGGTGTCCACCAGGGTGGCAACAACCTGGTTGCCAATGGCCTGACCGCCGGAGACGAGTAGTTCCGGTTCGGCGGGGTCGAAGGTGAGGTAGTCCGCCGAGGTGTTGTGTAGCCAGAGTTGATTGTTGCCCCTATCCAGCACGTAGAGGTCGCCATTCGCTCCACTACGCAGGGTGACGCTACCGAGGCGGGCGGTATCGCCGTAGTTGTAGAGGGCGGTTGTTTGCAGGCGGGTGACGTCATCCAGGCGGTCAAGTTGGTTGCGGGCGGTCTGGCGCATACTTTGCACGTCGGCGTTGCCGGGGCGCAGCGTTTCCGCTTCCGCGCTGAGGATGAGGACCTGGTTGTAGTATTCGCGGGCGGCGTCGCTGCTTTCCGCCTGCTGTGCCAGGCCAATGGCCTGCCCCATTTCCTGCCGAATTTCGCTGAACCGGTTGGAGAGGCCGCGCTGGAAATAGGCGCTGGCAACGACGAGGGCCAGGATGATGGGGATGAGGATGGCGATCAGGGTGGGCCATGCCCAGTTGATGGGTTCTTCGTCCGCGGCGGCGGGGCGGGGCGGGTTCAGGCGGGCCATCACTTGCGCCAGCCAGCCGGTGGCGCGGCCCAGGCCGTGTGCCGCCTGGGAGGTGGCCTGGCGGGCGGCGGGGCCGACGTCTATCTGGGGGAGCGGCAGGGAGGCGCGGCGGGGAACCTGGCGGGAAGATGGGGGGCTGGCGTATTGTGGGTCGCGACGGGGGGATGTGGTGGGTGGCTCCAGTCGTCGCCCGGTTTCGCGGATGGGGGCGGGCCGCGGCGTGATGACGGGTTCTTCATCGGTGAACTGGATGAGCATGAGGCGGGCGGTGTCGGCGTCGAGGAGGTGGGCGAAGGCGTCGAGGCTGTCGGCCAGGTCTTCGGTTTCCATGAGGGCGGGGTGGATAGTGGATGCCGGCAAATGTGCCATACGCGGGTCCGCCAGCAACAAGATATGACCCGGCTCCAGCCAGTTATGATAGAAGCGCAAATCCAGCCCCGCCGTCTGGCCCAACGGCGTGATGCGCGGCGGGGCCACGTTGGGCAGCCGCTCCACGCCAAACTGATGCCCCAACACGGCGAAGGATTCGCCCGTTTGCGCCATGAACAACTCTTGCCCCCGTAGTACCGCGCACGTTATCGCCCCTTCGCGGGGGGTGTCGCGTCCGCTGACGTTGCGCCGCAGCAGCAGGTCGTTGGTTTCGACGATGGCCTTGCGCAGCGCGGCGGTGACGCTGCCGGGGGTCTGGTAGAACCGCTGGCTGATGGCATCTAGCAAATCCTGCGCCAGCACTTCCGTTTCCGCCGCCGGTCCGTTGAGGGTGAGGTGGATGAAGAGGAAGTCGCTGCCGCGACCGCGCGCGGCGCGTGCGGGGGGGGATTGCGCCAGCAGGCCGGGCACGGTGGCGGCGGCCCGCGGTTGTCCGTTGATGATGTATAGTTGTCCGGTGACGGCTTTTAGGTCCATAGGTGTTGTGTGGTGCGGGCGGTAGGGTGGTGAAATGCCGGCATTCCGCTCAAAACGGCGCTAATATTCAGGCAGCCGCTCGGAGGCGGCGTGGGAGCCGTGTTGTTTTTCCAGCAAGGTTACAGCAAAGGCGGCGGCGGCTTGAATGTGAACAGGTCGCAGCGGGGGGTGATCTTCCAGAATCTCCTCCGTGGAGCGCCCACGCGCCAGCATTTCCAGAATCTCGCGCACGGTGAAGCGGGTGTCCCGGATGTATGGCTCGCCATTGAAGCGGTTAGGGTCAATGAGTACATGGGAAAGGGCATGCTCGCTCATAACATTACTCGGAATAAGTGGCTGTTCGCAATTAAGCTAGTGGAATTGTGCGAACAGCTTGTCAGTAACCGTCCGATGAAAACGCGAAGTTATTTTCGGATGGTTACTAAGTGGAAACCCGTGGGCTGAGATTGTCGAAGCCCATATTGCCTTCGACAGGCTCAGGCAAGGGGCCTGAATAGTTGCGGGAAAGATTCGTTTAACGTCAACCCTAATCGTACATGCAGCGGGGCGATTAGGCAATGGATGGAAACGATGGCGCGGCGGCTCACCAACTGGATATTGACCAACACGCTGTCTTTTGCCTGTCTCGCTCCCCGCGCGCCGTAAAAGGGTGAGGCGGCGGGAGCAAAGGCCACATGCCTGGCACATCCCGCTCCTACGCCAAATGATTCCAGGGGCGGGACATCATGCGCCAGGTGGGTTCCAAATTAAGAATGGCCGGAAGGGTGGCAAGTCGGTGGTATTCGCGCTATATTTCGGCGCGGTGAAAAACCCGGTGAATGAGGAACCGGGTTTTTCGGCGAAGCAAAACCGGTTTTTCTGTTATCCGTGGGGGCGAACTGAAGTTTGCCCTACTGGGAGGTTTGTATGAAGGTGATTATTGCCGGAGAACTGCCGTTTGTGCAGGAGGTGGCGAAGTTGTGCCTGGATGCGGGGTATGATACGCATGTGTTTTTGGTGGAGGATTTTCTGGGGGCGATTGAGAGTGGGTATGTGCTGGACGATGTGGGGGAGGTAGATGTGGCGCTGGAGTTGCATAATGAGTCGGCGGCGGCGAAGCAGGAGTTGATTCTGGCGCTGGACCATGCGCTGCCGGCAAATGCGCTGCTGCTAACCTCGGCACTGGCGACTAGCGTTACCCAGGCGGCGGCGTGGACGTTGGACGAGTCGCGGGTGGTGGGGATTGGCCTGCTGCCGCCAATTGGTCCGACGGGGTTGGTGGAACTGGCGGCGGGGTTGCGCACAGCGGAAGCGGCCATGACGCGGGCGCGCGCGTTCTGGAGCGACTTGGGTTACGAGCCGGTGACGGTGGCGGATGGCCCAGGATTGGTGCGGGCGCGGCTGGTGTGCTGCATTATCAATGAGGCCGTGAGCGCGTTGATGGAAGGCGTGGCGTCCCCGGAGGATATTGATCGGGCGATGAAACTGGGCACGAATTACCCGTATGGACCGCTGGAGTGGGCGGATATAATCGGCCTGGATACGGTGCTGGGGGTGATGACGGGGTTGTTCCAGGAGTGGGGGGACGATCGGTATCGTCCGGCTCCGCTGCTGCGGCGGATGGTGATTGCCGGCATGTTAGGCCAGAAAACGGGTCGCGGCTTCTACGGATATGACGAGGATGGGAAGCGTATCTAATGGGCGTGACTTCTTGCTACCTATGCGCGACGGACCCCGTCACCAGTCGCCGCTACGGTGGGCAGGGGCTGGCGGAAGGCCAGTTGTGCCCCATTTGCCACCAATCTACCTGCCGCTATCACCTGACGACGGTGCGCTGGCGTTGGCGGGAGAGCGGCGAGACGGATGCCGCGCTCGTCTGTCAGTCGTGCAAACGCGCCTATGCGCACCGCCATTGGGATAGTCATCATCGAGATTGGATTACATAAACGTGCCGGGTGCGACGTATTTCCGGCTTGCGTCGCACCCGGCATGTGGAGATTAGCCGGGGTAGCGGGGGGTGTCCGGTCCGACGAGATGGGTGAACAATTGCAGGATTTCGCCGGGTTCGGCGTGGCGGCCTAGCTGCTTTTTGGAGTAGAGGAGGTCATTGTTGACGCGCACTTCAAACGCGCCTTTGCTGCCGGTGATGAGGGTGAGGGTTTCGACGACGTGTTGGTAGTTTTCCATGATGTCGGCTGCCGCACGGACAGCGCGCTGGACGTAGTTTCAAGGGACGCAGTATTCAATGGTGATGGTGTAGGTTTTTTTCATCGGGGGGTCTCCAGGGATAGTGGGTGGTTGGTGGATGCCGGCATTACCCTATTGTATCACAGGGCGTGCGGGAAGGAGCATGAGACACAACCGTCACCTACGAACTCTCAACTACCAAAAAGCGAGATGCTCCGTTCTGCGGGCGCTGAACGGAGCATCTCCAGGGAGCCATAAGCGGGGTGGACCACTAACGGGCGTTAGCGGCTGCCCACCCCATAGGGGGAGCCAAGAACATTTTACACGAACTTGCTGTTTTTTGTCAATCAATTCGGTTCGTTGATTTTTTTTGCCGGCATTTACGCCACCAGGCGGCTCCTCTACTTTCCTGCCCGCACCTTGTGATTGTGTTTACCCCCACGCGGCGTTACAATATCAGCAAATAGGAGGGTTCTATGAAACAGTACGACGTTCCTAGGATCTGGCGCACGCTGCAAGATAGCACCGGTCTGAGATTGTTTGTCCTCCTTTTGGCTTTTATTATGCCGGCACTCGCCTGCGGCCAAGCCACCCCCACGCCGCCCCCCATCACGCCCACCCCCGCGCCGCCCACGCCACCCTCTCCAAACGCTACCCCCTTCACCATCGCTCTCGAGTACGGCATCCTCGGCGTCGCCGATGCTTACGCCGCCACGGGCATCACCTACGCCAAACCCCAACTCGTCTACACCGTCTGGGGTAACGTGGAACCGGAACCGGGCCGCTACGTTTGGGGTCCGCTGGACGCCGTCGTCGGCGAGTACCACGCCGCCGGCTTCACCGGCCTGCAACTCCTCCTCAGCGCCGACTCCCCCTGGGCCAACAGCCAGCAACCCAAACTGGGCGACCTGGGCAACACCTTCCCCCAGGAAGCTTTCCTCAATGACTATGTGGCCTTCGTCACCAACGTCGTCGAACGGTACGACGCCGACGGCATAGACGACATGCCCGGCCTGCGCTATCCCATCCATGACTACGGCGTGGAGCGCGAATTCACCGGCTTCTGGCCCGGACCTGCCGCCGACTACGTGCGTCTGCTGCGCCTCGCCTACCCGGCCATCAAAGCCGCCGACCCACAAGCGCAAGTGCTCCTCGTGGCCCTCCTCATGGGGGACGTGTTCGACGCCTACCCGGACCAGGCGGAAATCGACCGCCGCCTGACGCAGACGCCCTCCTTCCGCAAAAGCGTCGCCGACATCCGGCTGATCCTATCCGCCTGCGACGCCTACGACATTGTGGACTTCCACAGCCTCGCCGACTACAGCGAAATCCCCCCTACCGCCGCCTGGATTCGTCAGCAGTTGGCGGACAACGGCTGCGGCGACCGCCCCATCTGGATCGGGGACGCCTTCCCCATGTCCGGGTTGTTTGGCTTTGGCGGCTTTGTGCCCCCCATCCCCTTCTGGCCCATCACCGGGGAGACGCGGGACGCGGCGGTGGCCTGGATCCAGGCCGTGGCCGACCCCGCCGACCCGGACCACGAGGCCGCGCAGGCGTGGATGCGCGCGGAAACGGCGCGCGGGTTGGTGAAGAAGATCGTCGTGGCCGCCGCCGCCCACCTGCGCGGCATCAACGTGGGCAATCTGGAAGACTGGAAGACGGGGATAGCGGGCGTGGATAAAGCGGCTGTGCCCTCGCTGGGGGCGGCCATGTTCATGGGGTTGATGGACACGACGATCACGGCGCGACAGCCGGGGGGCGAACTGCCGTACAGCGGCCAACTGTGGGCGTCTGCCCGGCGCGCCGGCGCGCCCCGTCCCGCGTTCTATGCCTTGACGCTGGTGGCGGAACAACTGGACGGCTTCACCGGCGTGGCGCGGCTTGATCTGGGGGAGGGCGTGTGGGCGTTCCAGTTTGAGCGTCCCCAGGGGCCGTTGTGGGTGCTGTGGTACGATGCGGGGGCGTTGGCTTTTCCCATTGCTCCCGCGCCGAATGGGGCCGTGACTCTGCCGTTTCCCGCCGCCGCCGCGGAGGTGCGCCAGACACCGACCACGGCGGACGCGCCCGCCGCCGTGCGCGTGGCGGCAACGGATGGCCTGCTGCCGCTAACGCTGGACGCCACCCCGATTTTCATCACTGTCGCGCCCTGATCAACCCGTTACGGGCTGGCGGTGCTGAGGCGGCGGACGTAGTTGACGAGGTTCCAGATGTCGTCGTCGCTGAATTGGTCGCCAAATGCCGGCATTGGCGTCCCCGTAACCCCCCCCTTGATCCAATACCATAAGTCCCCATCCGGGTGCGTCGCCGTGTGCCCACCCGTGAAATTCGCCGGCGGCGAAGCCAGCGTCGCCGCTGCCGGCCCATCCCCAAACCCCTGCTCCCCGTGGCACGTCACGCAATGCGTCTCAAACAACGCCTTCCCCGCCGCAATGGAGGTCGCATCCGGCGTGATCGGATTCGAGGCAAACATCGCGGGCGTGTAATCCTGCGAGAACTGGAATAACTGCCGCGCCCCCACGTAAAACGAGAGTAGCGAAATCACCAGTAGTCCCACAAGTTGCCAATCCTTATCTGCCGCTTTGTTCGCCAGGATGCCCCAGAGAATGGCGAAGAGGACCAGGGCAATCCCCGGAACCAGCCCGCGGCTGCGCGTGAGGAAGGAAACGAGATTATCCAGAGTGCGTCCGCCCTCGGTCAGTCCCGTGATGCGGCTGTCCAGCCCCGCCTCCAGGCGGAAGGGGGCGAAAACGTCGAACGCGCCCTGGCGCCGCACGGCAACTTCCACCTGCCACGGTCCCAACAGGCTAATGGTGCTGCTGTCGAGTTGGTAGTGGCCGCTGCCAGATGCCGGCACAACTTCCTCCGCCGTCCCCAATGATTGCCCCAGAAATGTAAAGCGCAGCGAAACCTCGCGCGCGTCGCTTACCGGGTTGCCGTCCTGATCTTCCAGGTAAACGTCGAACAAATTCTCGCCCGCCAGCGCCGGCTCCAACGTTAGCGAGACATGCAGGTCTTCCACGGTCTGGCTGAGCGTCGTCTGGCCGCTGCTGGCCGCCAACAGCGGCGCATCCTGCGCCCGCTGCAAGTCGCTCAGCCAGCCGGCGGCCACCAGAATGAGAACGGCAAAGCCGGCTTCCACCCACACCAGCACGCGAAAGCGTCCCTGCGCGGCGACCGCTGCCGCCTCCGCCGGGGTCTCATACGTCTTGTTCAGGCGGGGTTTTACCCAAAACAGGTTCAGCGCGGCGATGGCGAAGGGGACCAGGGCCAGGCCGATTTTCAGCAGGAGTACGCGCCCATAGGCGGTGCTGACGAGGCCGCCCCAACTGCCAACGTGTTGGTAGGAGAGGTAGGCGCCGCTGGCGAGGATGGCGCCGACGCAGGCGGCGGCGAGGGCGGAGAAGTTGAGGATGAGGGTGAGGTAGAGCCACGCTTTGTTTTCGGCTTCCAGGTGGCGGGCGCGCAGCAGGCTGATGCCCAGATAGACGAGACCGCCCACCCAAATGCCGGCAGCCACCACATGCACGAAATCCACCGCCACGGCCACATTCGCGTTCCGCACCAGCGCCGCGCTGTGGCTTACCAGGGAGACCGTCGCTGCCGCGCCCAGGCTGAGCAGCAGCCCCGCCCACCAACCCCAACCGCGCAACCCGCCGCGCCCTTTGCCCGCCGCGCCCAACCGCCAGGCGAGCAGCCCCAACACCAGCGTCAGCAGCAGCCGCAGCAGCCACATGAGGCCGAAGCGCGTGTTGAGCCAGACGCCCAGATTACCCGCCGCCAGCAAGTTGTACTGGCCGGCTTGTTCAATCAGCGTCATCACGGCGGACAGCAGCAGAAAGCCCGCCCCCGCCAGCCCCACACGGGCGCTTTGGCGGGCTACGTCTATGTCCAGCGTCGCTTCCGCGTCGGTGATGTCCTCGACATTGAGGATGGGATTCCATAGCAAGAGGCGAAAGGCGAATAGCCCCAACAGCAGGGCCACGCCGCCCAGATTGCCCCAGCGGGCCAGCAACGAGGCCAGTGTGGGGCTGGCTGCTTCGGTGACGGTCTGGCCGGCTCCGCTGCCGCTCAACTGGGATACGCCCACGCCGAAGGAGTAGATGCCGCTGGTGGTGTGGCCGTCCACGGCGGAAAGCACGCGCCAGCTAACGATGTAGCTGCCGTTGTTCAGCGGCGGCAGGGTGACGCGCACGCGGGTGTTGTCCGCGGCGGTGGCTTCCAGCGCGCCCGTTTCCATGGCCTGCCCCGACGGCGAGAGGATTTGGATGTTGCTAAATGCCGGCACAATCGGTTCGCTAAAGGAGATTTCCATGGCATCCGGGCTGGTTTCCAAAATCTCATTTGCCGCCGGCTTGGACGCAGTGGGCACGGCGTGAGCCAAAGCCGGGCGTGCGCCCAGCCACAACCAGGCCAACAGCGCAATGAGCATCCAGGTGGCGAAATTACGGGGGCGTCGAGTCATGTCTGATCCTCAGGAGCGTAATTAAAAACTGACGATGAAAAAAGTACGGAATTACATCGCCAGGTCGCAGGGGATGGGGGTGTCACTGATGGGGGGAGGAGCGAAGCTCCAGGACGGAACTTCGCTCCCGTACCGGTCGAATTATTTCACTGTGATGGTAATGGCGTCGCCGTCTTCCAGGTCCTGGTGGTCGCCATTTGCCATGGAGACGCTGATGGTGTGTTCGCCAGGCTCCAGGCCACGCACGACTGTGTCGGTGGCGGTTCCCGTCACCATGCCGTAGGTCGCGCCATCCACGGCGACGTGCCAGTGGTTGCCGTTTTCGCCGACGACGAAGTTGGTGAACGAGACTTCCACGACGATGCTGTCCGCGCTGTCGAAGGTGGACCCGTCCGCCGGAGACGTGATCTTGACGACGGCTCCGTTGTTGGGAATCTTGACCTCGTCGCCCATGTCCATGTTCTCATCGTGCATGTGCTCGTCGCTGTTCATGTCCATATTGCTGTCCATGTCCATATTGCTGTCCATGGTGGTGTCGGTGGCGTTGTCCATTGTCCCGTCCATGCCGTTGTCGGTGGTGTTGGCCCCGCAAGCGGCGGCGAACAGGAGCAGGAGCAGGAGGGCGAAAAGGGAAAGAGTTCTGGTTTGTTGCTTCATGATTTATCCTCGTGAAAGGGGTGTTTGTTCATTTGCGGCGGCGGGCCATGTTGGCGCCGCTGAGTGCCAGTCCGATGATGCCGATGGCGATGCCGGCAATTGCCAGCTTCTGTATAGTCTGAATCTCATCCGCCATCCCGGCCAGCCGGTCGGCTAATGTCTGATTATCCGGCGGCATTTCCGGGAATTGCAGCGTGCTGGCGGAAAGCACTTCCTCTGGTTCAATCGTGCCGTTGATCGCCACGCCATCCACCGTGCCGGTCAGCAAAACGTCATACTGACCGCGCACCGTGGGCAGAATTGGGACGCGATACCACCCGGATTCGCCCGTCGGCTCCAGGTTGCCGATGAAGGTACGGCCGGCGTAGGAAACTTGCACCTTTAGGTCCGCTTCCAGGCCATCGACGGGCGCGCCGTCTCGTGTGATTTGCAGCACGAGGGCGTTTCGCTCTCCTACGATGACCGGCTCGTTTTCCCAGCCCGTGACGACGATAAAAGGGCCAATTTCTGATTGTTCGTGGGCAAATGCCGGCATTGTCAAACCGGCGCACACCAGTAAAACCAGCAGCGCGAAAACGGCAGGCAAACGATGCTGACGCAACATAGGATTCCTCCAATCAAGTTTATTCTTCAGTAACGATCTGCTTTGGCGCGGTGCGTCACCGACACATAGGGCAGTTGATGCGGCGCATCAGGGATGAGACTCCAGGCACGTCTGCTTTGGCCCGCGTCCGGGGAGTAGGCCAGGCACGTAGCCTAAGGAGGGGAACAGTTGAACCAGGGGAATGCGGTTACAAGAGGCCGCGTGGAGGGGGCGTGTCCGGCGCAATGAGGGCCGATACATGGGGGAGTATGTCCTCATTGCATAGCTGCGCCATGCGCCACGGGGCCGTCGCCGTACAAGAGGTGGCGGCGCACGGCCACAGAGAAAAAGGAAGCGGTGTTTTTCCGACTCCGCTGCCCGGCAGCGAATTGGCGTGACCATCCACGGCCAACAGTGTACCCGCCAGAACTATCTGGTGAGAACTGGGGCACTGGTTGATTGAAACAAGGGAGGCAGTCACGACGCTCACAACGAGCAGCCAGACAATTACACGTCGCATGGGCGTATTCTATCCACAGCCCCGGTTTCCTGCCAACTGACCGTATCCTGCCGGCAATTCTTATAGCGAGGAATATGATGACACAAGGTAACTGCCAGGCCAGTTTGGACCAATTTTCTCTGATGGAAAATGGTCATTTCGCGCGTGAAATTGGTCCAATCTCCCGAGCGCGTTAGTCCTTAGATCTTTGGCCCCGGGGGGTGTGGTGGGGGAATGCCGGCACAAAAGACCGCGC
Source organism: Ardenticatenales bacterium (assembly GCA_020634515.1). Classification (NCBI taxonomy): domain Bacteria; kingdom Bacillati; phylum Chloroflexota; class Ardenticatenia; order Ardenticatenales; species Ardenticatenales bacterium. The sequence goes on from JACKBL010000002.1 coordinate 743,898, forward strand.
CATGCGACAACGTGACAAACATCACTATATGCCGCCGCCCCATTGTCGTACAATGTGTTTGTATGCACCTGTAGGGAGTTTGATTCCACATGGTAGCCAATCCGTAAGGAGAAAACGGAAGTTCCCCAGCAGCAATAAAGGGTGAACGTCAGTCTGGCAATGTCAATATGACTTTGCCTTTCTGTGGGTTTGGGCGACCCACTCGTGCCTCTGTCTTCTGGCAGGGTGCGCCATCTTTCCCCGCCCTTTGTTTGGTCCGGCAGCCTGTAAGGGGGAATGCCGGCATTTCCTCAGCCCTAACCATACAACTTCATCAAAAGGAGCAGCGCGATGAAACAGTTGCGACTATTTGCTTTCGCCGCCCTACTGGTGGTGGTGATGTTTCTTGTGCCCGCGCCGTTGCGTATGCAGGCCAGTCCTCTGTCGCCTGATCTGGCGCTCACGGCGCTCAGTTTTCAGTACTTCATGAACGATGGCGGCAATGGTTCGGGTTTCTACTATCTGGCTGATGGGGGCACGTTCGTTGATGATGTGGGCACTGCCGGCATCTGGAACTTCAACCCGGACACCAATCGCTATTTCCTCTACTACAACACCGGCGCAAACTGCGGTGCCCTCTCCCTCGGCACATATGACCCGGTGAGCACCCAGGTTCGCGGCATCCGTTCCTGCACGGATGGCTCTGGCGTATTAGGCGTCTGGTTCGGCAGATTGCTGCCCGCTGAGCCAACCACCCGCGTTTCCATTCCCGCCCCGGCGATCCAGGGAAACAACCATGCCCGCGTTCCTTCCTTCGCGGCGGATGGGCGTTATGTCGCCTTCTTCTCTTGGGCCAGCAACCTGGTCAACTTTGACACGAATGGCTACACGGACATCTTCGTCTACGACCGCGTCAGGGGTTTGATCAGCCTGGTTTCCGTTAACAGCGACGAAATCCAGGCCAATGGCGCATCTTTCGATCCGGTCATGTCTACAGACGGACAGTTTGTGGCCTTTGAATCTGGAGCCAACAACCTGGTCAGCGGCGACACCAACGGTTATCAGGATATCTTTGTGCGGGATCGCCAGTCGGGAACAACGAGCCGCGTTTCCATTGCCTCTGATGGAACACAGGCGAATCACACTTCCCACGACACGGCGATTTCCGCGGACGGGCGGTACGTGGCCTTTATGTCGCTGGCGACCAACCTGGTAGCCGGCGATACCAATGGCGTCTACGATGCGTTTGTGCATGATCGCCTGGCCGGGCAGACCATCCGTGTGTCTGTCGCTTCCGACGGCGCCCAGGGGGATGCCCCGGCGCAAGAGGTGGCCATCTCCGCCGATGGGCATTTTGTCGCCTTTTCTTCCGCCGCCAACAACCTGGTTGTCGGCGATACCAACGACGATTACGACATTTTCGTACGCGACCAGGAAACGGGTCAAACCACGCTGGTTTCCGTGGCTCTCAATGGAACCCCGGCTGGCGGCTCCTACCAACCCGCGCTCTCTGCCGATGGGCGCTATGTGGCGTTCCTGTCCGCCGCCGCCAATCTGGTCAGCGGCGATACCAATGGCTACGTGGACATTTTTGTGCGCGACCGCCAGACGGGTCAGACCAGCCGTGTATCCGTGGCGACAAATGGGACCCAGGCAAATAACGCTTCGTACCATCCGGCCATTTCCGCCGCTGGGCAGTATGTGACTTTTGACTCTGACGCCAGCAATCTGGTTGGCGGCGATGCCAATGGCGCGGGGGACGTGTTCATCCATGACCGGCAAACAGGCCAGACCAGCCGCGTCTCCGTCACCACTTTTGGCGTGGGCGGCAACGCCTATGCCGGCTGGCCCGCCGTCTCCGCGGATGGACGCTACGTGGCCTACTGGTCCGCGGCGACCAATCTGGTCAGCGGCGACACGAATGGCTTCGATGACGTTTTTGTCCGGGACCGGCAAACCGGCCAGACCAGCCGTGTTTCCACCGGCGGGACGGAGGCGGATCAGATATCCCGTATCGCCGTTATCTCCGCTGATGGTCGTTACGTGGCCTTTACGTCTGATGCCGGCAATTTGGTTAACGGCGACACGAACGATGAAACCGACATTTTCGTTTACGACCGTCAGACCCGACAAATCAGCCGCGTTTCCGTGGCCTCGGATGGTGCGCAGGCAAATGGAATCTCCCAATTGCCCGCTATCTCCGCCGATGGACGGTACGTTGCTTTTGTTTCCGCGGCCTCCAACCTGGTCATTGGCGACACCAATTGGTTCGATGTCTTTGTCCATGACCGGCAAACGGGACAGACCACCCTCGTTTCCGTGGCCTCGGATGGTACGCAGGCAAACGATTTGTCCACAGCTACAGCCATCTCTGGCGATGGACGGTACGTGGCTTTTGAATCCAAAGCCTCCAATCTGGTTCCCAATGACACCAATGGATGGGACGACATCTTCGTACACGACAGGCAGACCGGGCAGACTGTCCGCGTCTCTGTCGCTTCCGATGGGACGCAAGCGAACGGGAACTCTGAAAAGCCGGCTATTTCCGCTGATGGGCGGTATGTCGCGTTTCAATCCTGGGCCACGAATCTGGTAGACAATGACAACAATGGCATCGGTGACGTTTTCGTCCACGACCGGCTAACGGGGGAAACCACGCGCGTCTCTGTGGCCTCGGACGGAACGGAAGCGAACAGCCTGGTTTATGCCCCCGCTATTTCTGGCAATGGGCAACTGGTGGCCTTTAACACGGACGCCAGCAACCTGGTTGACAACGACACCAATAACAAGGTGGACGTTTATGTACATGATCGGCAGACGGGGCAGACCAGCCGCATTTCCGTGACTTCGGATGGCGCGGAAGGGGATGATCATTCTCATGAGCCGGCCCTATCGTTTGATGGGCGGTATGTAGCATTTCAGTCCAATGCCACGAACCTCATTGATAACGACACCAATGGCGTCTATGACGTCTTTGTCCATGATCGGCAGACGGGCCAGACTATCCGCGTTTCCCTGACTTATGGCGGAACAGAAGCAAATGGCGACAGCGTCTTATCATCGATCTCCGCCGATGGGCGTTACGTGGCCTTCACTTCCTTTGCCTCCAATCTGGTCCGCGGCGACTTCAATGGTTACTTTGACATCTTCGTGCGCGACCGCGGCGAGTAAGGAACTGAACTTTCGAGAGTAGCAAGGGGGGGGGCATTTTGCATTTCGCGTAGACAGTGGCCGCGCCAAAGAACATTGTCGCGGCCGTCAAGACCAGGAATCGATGAGGTACATGGCTGCAAAGGGTAGGAGGATTTCATCATGAAACGTCATCCGGCTGTTACAGTGACGTGGGTGTTTATCGCCGCGGTTTTTCTGGTTTTCGCGGGAACGCGCCTCAGTCGCGCTCAGGGCCGCACGAGCGCGGACGCAGTGAAAGCGATGACCGCGCCGGGCGCGTGGGTTCCCTTTGTTTACAACCTCCAGACCTCCAGATGGGGGGTTGACGACGGCCCCTACCCTATGGTAGACTATCCTCTGCTTGTCAGCCTTTTGCCGGCAAGCCCATCACAAATTCAGGATTTAGGAAGCATGATGAACTATCACTTGCAAAGCATCAATGGGCGTGTTCGTGGGGATGCCTCCCCAACATGCCCGCGTGCCTGCTGAGTGATTAGAACACCAGTTCGCTAATCAAAGCCGCAGGCGCGTCCCGCCTGTGGCTTTTTTGTTGCTGTTTACGCAATTCCTGCCGGGTGATCCCACCCGTCCGCCAAACAGCCACAGGCGTTCCGTCTATGGCTGTTTTTGTTTTTCGGCGCGGCATTGTCGACACAGGATGTCGGTGAGGATCGCCAAAGTCGTCGGCCAGCGGTTTCCCGTCTGGCCGGCAAACACCGGAGGAATAGTCGTGAAACTTCCTGTCAGACAATACTTCTTGCTCCTGGCCCGATACCTGCGCCCGCAGCGGCGCAAGGTAACGCTTCTGGCCCTGTTTCTCTTCAGCGGCATTGGCTTGCAACTTATCAGCCCGCAGATTGTGCGCGCTTTCATTGACGAGGCGCAGGCGGGTGGCGCGACGGCGGCCCTCACGCGCACGGGCGCGCTTTTCTTGCTTGTGACGATCATCAACCAGATTCTGCGCACGTTGTCTGCTTACTTCACGGAAGACGTGAAGTGGCAGGCCACCAACCTGCTGCGCAACGACGTGTCCGCCCACTGCTTGCAGTTGGACATGGCCTTTCACAACGAGAACACGCCGGGCACAATGATTGAGCGCATTGACGGCGACGTGACGGAGTTGTCTAACTTCTTCTCGCAGTTTGTCTTGCGCGTGCTGGGCAATGGGATTCTCCTGGTGGGTATCCTGGTCTTTTTGCTGCGCGAAAGCTGGGTGATCGGCCTGTCGTTCGGTCTGCTGTGCGTGATCATGATGCTGGTGCTGAGCAAGACGGTGAGCTTTGGCGTGCCGTTTTGGGAGGCGCGTCGGGAGGCTATCTCGCGGATGTTCGGTCACATTGAGGAGTGGTTGGGCGGCACGGAAGATATTCGCGCCAATGGGGCGGTTGCTTATGTGATTCAGCAACTACAGCGGGCGAATTATCTGGTGTATGCGGCGTCGCGGAAGGCGTTTTATGCCGGCAATCTCACCTGGGGCAGCACCGGTCTTATGTTCGCCATCAGCAACGCCCTGGCCCTCGGCCTTGGCGCCTACCTCTTCCTGCGCGGCAGCGTCACCATCGGCACCGTCTACCTCATCCTGCAATACAGCAACGCCTTGCAACGTCCCCTGGAGCAACTCGCCCACGAACTCCAGGACCTGCAATCCGCCGCTGCCAGCATCCACCGTATTGAGCAGTTGTTCGCCATCCAGCCGACCGTGCAGGAGATCGCCCATCCCCGCGATTTGCCGGCAGGTCCCCTCTCCGTCACCTTTGCCAGCGTCACCTTCGGCTACGTGCCCGACGAACCCGTCCTGCGCGACGTTAGCTTTTGCCTGGAACCAGGTCAGGTCATGGGGTTGCTGGGGCGCACCGGCAGCGGCAAAACCACGATCACCCGTCTTCTGTTTCGCTTCCACGACCCCAACCTGGGAACCGTGTGCCTGGGCGAGGAAGACCTGCGCCAGGTCCGTTTGGGCGACGTGCGCCAGGGCGTGGGCATGGTCACGCAGGAAGTGCAGCTCTTCCAGGCCAGCGTACGCGACAACCTGACTTTCTTTGATTCCGCCATTCCTGACGCGGACATCATCGAAGCCCTGCACATCCTGGGTCTGGATCAATGGTATGCCTCATTGCCGCGCGGACTGGACACGCGGCTGGCGGCGGGCGGGCGCGGCCTTTCCGCCGGCGAAGCGCAGCTTCTCGCCTTCACCCGCGTCTTCCTGAAAAACCCCGGCCTCGTCATCCTCGACGAAGCCTCATCTCGTCTCGATCCTGTCACGGAGCAGTTGATTGAGCGGGCTATCGACCGCCTGCTCTACAACCGCACCGCCATCATCGTCGCCCATCGCCTGGCTACCGTCCAGCGCGCCGACGACATCCTGATTCTGGAAAATGGCCGCGTGATGGAGTACGGTCCCCGCGTACTCCTGGCGGCGGATGCCGGTTCCCGCTTCGCGCACCTGCTGCGAACGGGACTGGAAGAGGTATTGGCATGAAACCATTAACCACGTGGGAGGCCACACGTAAATTGATAGGATTGCGCCCCGGGCTGTTCGCGGTGAACGCGCTGGCCTGGGGCCTCGTCCACACGGCGTCCTTGCTGCCTGGCCTCGTCATTCGCCAGGTGCTTGATCGCCTGACGGGAGAAGCGCCCGTCAGTTGGGGGCTGTGGACCTTGATCGCCCTGATCGTAGGCATTGGCGCGGGGCGCTTCGTTCTCCTGCTCCTGGGTTTGACGACCTACATGCCGTTTCGCTTCACGATGGAGGGCGTGCTGCGTCTGAATCTGCTGCGCCACATCCTGCGGCGACCCGGCGCGGCGGCGCTGCCCAACTCACCGGGCGAAGCCGTCAGCCGTTTTCGCGGTGACGTGGACCGCCTCATGTTCTTCGTCTCGGACTGGATGGTAGACCTGCTGGGCCTGGGCTTGAGCGCGCTCATTGGCCTGGCCGTGCTGTTCCGCGTCAATGCGCGCATTGCCGCGGCCATCATCGCGCCGTTGGCCGTGGTCGTCATCGTCACCAACCTGATGCGCAAGCAATTGGAAGCGTACCGTGCCGCCAATCGCAAGGCCACCGGGCGCGTCACCGGTTTTATCGGCGAGACCTATGGCGCGGTGCAGGCCGTCAAGGTTGCCAACGCCCACGACGGCATCAACCGGCACTTCGCCGCCCTGAATGAGAAGCGGCGAGATGCGGCGCTCAAGGATACGCTGTTCAGCCAGCTTCTGAACACGGCCTTTCAGAGTACGATTGAGATCAGCTTGGGCATCATCTTGCTCATGGCCGGGCAAACGATTGGCCGCGGCAGTTTCACCATTGGCGATTTTGCCCTGTTTGTGGCTTACCTCTGGCCGGTGACGGATGGCCTTTCCTATCTGGGCCAACTGCTGGCGGTGCAGAAGCAGACGAACGTCTCGTTGGCGCGCATGGATGCGCTGCTGCAAGATGCGCCGCGCGACGCGGTGGTGCAGCCGATTGACGTGCCGCTGCGGGATGCGTTTCCGCCGCTGCCACCGCCGCCGCGCGGTCAGGCGGGGCGGCTGCAAAGGCTGGAGGTGCGCGGCCTGACATACCACCACCCGCACACGAGCAAGGGTATCGCGGACATCAATCTGTCACTGCCGCGCGGCTCTTTTACGGTGGTCACGGGGCGGATTGGCGCGGGTAAGACGACGCTGTTGCGGGTTCTGCTCGGTTTGCTGCCCTTGGATGCGGGAGAGGTGCGTTGGAATGGCGCGGAGATCGTGGAGCGGGATGCGTTCTTTACGCCGCCGCGCGCGGCTTACACAGGGCAGGTTCCGCGCCTGTTTAGCAATACGTTGCAGCAAAATATCCTCATGGGGCTGCCGGATGCGCACGCGGATGTGCCGGCATCTATCCACAGCGCCGTAATGGAGAAAGACCTGCTCAACCTGGAAGACGGCCTGGACACCATGGTCGGGCCGCGCGGCGTCAAACTCTCCGGCGGCCAGATACAACGCACCGCCGCCGCGCGCATGTTCGCGCGCGAACCCGACCTCTACGTCTTTGACGACCTCTCCAGTGCCCTGGACGTAGAGACGGAACGGCTGCTCTGGGAACGACTGTTTCAGCGCACGGGGCGGGCCAACGGGCACGCGCCTACCTGCCTCGTCGTCTCGCATCGGCGCGCGGCACTGCGTCGCGCCGACCACATCGTCGTCCTCAAGGATGGCCGCATCGAAGATGAAGGGACGTTGGATGAACTGTTGCTTCGCTGCCGCGAGATGCAGCACCTCTGGCATGGACACTAAATAGTCACTGAAAAAACCGGGTTTTTCCATTGTTCATGTGTAAAAACCCGGTTTTTGGCCTTTTTTCAGTAGAATCAAGAATGAACCAATCTTCCGCCGAACATCCTTGACATTTAGATTCTGTCGGCACATACTTTTAGCATAAGGTCAGGGTGGGAGCCAGGGAGGTCGCCACTAAAAGCTCACGTTCACGCCACAATTTACCGCATGGGGGCGACGCGCCATTCCGCCTATTCGCGCACGACAAAGCCGCGCGCTACGGGTAAATTAGGAGAAAGACTCATGAAACGCGCTCTGTCAATTTCAATGGTTCTTTGTGTTTTCGGCAGCGTGGTTTTGGTGATGATGCTGTCTGTCCTTCCCGCGCAGGCGAATCCCACGGTACGCTACGTGGCGCCAGGGGGCAACTGCGGGGGACCGCCGAACTGCTACGCCAGTATCCAGGCGGCGATTGATGCCGCCGTGAATGGGGATGAGGTTCGTGTGGCTGCCGGCATTTACTCATCCGTCAGCAGCGGGCAAGGCATCACAGCCGTTGTTCGCCTGGCGAACAAAAAGATCATCCTGCGCGGGGGGTATGCCATCTCTGATTGGAACCAGTCTCAGCCAGAGAACAACCCGACGGTTATTGACGCCAACGGCAATGGCGTTGGCCTATTCATCAATTACCAGGCGGACATAGGCGTTGGCGCGATTGTCGTGGATGGCTTCTCCATTACGGAAGGCAGCGCCACGCTGAGCGGCGCGGGAACGGACTCCGGCGGTGGCATTTTCATTGACCACACGACGCATGTGTTCGTTACTGTGCAAAACTGTGAAATCTATGGAAATGTGGCGGAAGACGGGAGCGGTGCCGGCATTTGGACAACCCGCAGCGATTCACTACACATCCTGGATAATGAAATCCATGATAACGCAGGCTCCGCCGTCGTCGTCACCTATGGAGACTACACCGTCGTCACCGGTAATACCATCACCAACAACGCCGGCGACGGCCTCTCGGTGATTTCCGATCTGGGCGGCGTGGAGATTAGCGGCAACGAGGTGATGGGCAATCAAGGATCGGGCATCAACGTCAACACCGTGTTGGGTGGTTCGCTGACGAATAATATCGTCACCGACAATCACACGACGGGCGGAGGAGGCGGACTGGACATTGCCGGAGCCGTGGACGATTTGATCATCAGCAACAACACAATCCGGGAAAACTCGGCCTTACAGGGCGGCGGCATTGACATCAGCGGTTCCGTGGCGGAAATCAGGAATAATTTGATTGAAGCGAATGGGACAACGCCTGTCAGCAATGGGGGCGGGGGGGTGTACGTTGATGCCGGCAGCACCGGCGCTTACATCCTCGTTGCCCACAATCACATTCTCAACAACACTTCCACCAACCAGGGCGGCGGGCTGCTCATCCTCGGCGAAGTTGACGTCATCGGCAACACGATAACGGGCAACACGGCCTCTTCGGGCGGGGGCATGATCGCCACGGCTAAAGGCAAGATCAGCAACAACCTGATCAGCGAGAATACGGCCCAAAGTGGCGGTGGCATCCGCACCGTCAATGCGGTGGGTCTGCTGCTGGAGCGGAACCGGCTGATTGATAACCACGCCACCAACGGCGCGGGGGGTGGCATGAATCTGTGGGGTGGTTTCTTCATGGATGTGACCCTGGAGGGGAACCAGGTGCTGTCCAATACGGCGACGACGAAGGGAGGCGGTATCTATCTGGAATGTCCGGCGAACGTTGACCCGGTAGATATGGCCAATACCGTTCTGGCGCATAATGTTGCCGCTGCCGGCAGTGGTCTCTATGCGACCGGCTGCGCGGCCAACATGGCTTACAGCACGGTGTCGTCGAACCGGGATGCGGGGGGGGATGGTGTGGGGTTTTATTTGCGTGACCCCTATGCCGGCACAGCATCCTACGTGATTGAGAACGCGATCCTCACCCAGCAGACCATCGGCATTTACGTGGAAAGCGGCCACGCCTACCTGGAGGCCACCTTCTGGGGCGCCGACGCCTGGAGCAATGACGCCAATACCGGTGGACCGGGGATGATTGACCCCGGTTTGCATCAATATCAAGGCGACCCCGCCTTTGTCGATCCGCAAAGGGGCGATTACCATATCCGCAGCGCCTCTCCTGTCATTGACAAAGGTATTGACACCTGGAGCGCAGTGGATATGGACGGACAAATCCGTCACGCGGGCGAGACGGATATGGGGGCCGATGAGTATGGACAGCTTGTGCCGGTTTATCTGCCCGCCATGTGGAAGGTGGGTACGTCGGAGTGAAGATGTCGAATATCACCGTTGTTAACGTCGGCTACCGTTCGACCAATTATTGGGTTGTCAGCGCGGGCACATCTCGCCTGCTGGTGGACATCGGTTGGCCGGGCAGCATGGGCGAGATGCGCGCCAACCTGAAGCGCATGGATGTGCCCATCAGCGAGCTGCGGTACGCGCTGGCAACCCATTATCACATTGACCACGCTGGAGTGGGGCAGGAGATGAAGCAGGCGGGCGTGCCGCTGCTGGTGATGGATGTGCAGGTGGCGGCGATTCCGCAAATGAGGCAGTGGACCAAGCCGCATGACCATTACGTGGACATCACCATGCACGACAATGTGACTATTTCCTGCGCGGAGAGCCGGGCGCTGTTGGCGCGTATGGGCATTGCCGGGGAAATCCTGCACACGCCCGGCCATTCTGATGATAGTGTTTGCCTGCTGCTGGACGAGGGGGCTGTTTTTACGGGAGACCTGACGTGGCCGGCGTTCGTTGGCGCGGAGAGTCGGGAGATGGTGCTGGCGAGTTGGCAACTGTTCCGCCGGCGTGGTGTGGGGATGGTTTATCCCGGACACGGTCCGGCGCGGCCAATTGAGTCGTTTCTGGTGTGAGGGGGGTGAGGGGAAAATGCCGGCATTTTTGCGATTTACCCGATCCACCATACAATTCCCCCCATGCAACGGGAAGGACAACTCCTCAACGGACGGTATCAAATTTTGGAGCGCATCGGCAGCGGCGGCATGGCCACCGTCTTCAAGGCGCACGACCGCACCCTGGACCGGCTGGTCGCGGTCAAACTGCTGCACGCCGGCCTCACGGGAGACGAATCGTTTTTGCGCCATTTTCGCCAGGAGGCGCGGGCGGCGGCCAATCTGGCGCATCCCAACATCGTCACCGTGCATGATACCGGGCAGGATGGCGATCAGTATTATATCGTGATGGAGTTTGTGGAAGGCAAGACGCTGAAGCAGATTATTCGGCACCAGTTGCAGTTGGGCCAGGTGATGGCCATTAACCGGGCGCTGGACTTGACGATTCAGATTTGTGCCGGCATTGGCTACGCCCACCGCGCCGGCCTCGTCCATTGTGATGTCAAACCGCAAAACATCATCGTCACCCGCGACGAGCGCGTCAAGGTTGCCGACTTCGGCATCGCCCGCGCCGTCAGCGACGCCAGCCAGGAAGTGCGCAGCGTCGTCTGGGGCACGCCGCAATACCTTTCCCCGGAGCAGGCAGAAGGCAAGGCGGCCACCCCCGCTTCCGACGTATACGCGATTGGCGTCATTCTTTTTGAACTCCTCACCAACCGCCTTCCCTTCCAGGCGGAATCCCAATCGGCGATGGCCCTGAAGCATTTGCAGGAACCGGCCCCGCCCGTGACTCGTTTCAATCCCGCCGTGCCGCCGCAAATTGAGCGTATCGTGAGTAAATTGCTGGCGAAGGAGCCGGCCAGCCGCTACCGCACCGCCGGGCAGTTGGGGCGTATTCTGGCTACTTATCGTGAACGGGGTGGGGGAAATGCCGGCATGAATCAACCCACACTCAGCCCCAGATACCCCGAACCCATCGGAATCGGCAACAACCTGTCCGACACAACCCCCATACGCCTGCGCACTCCCCTCCCGGACGCCGCCAAACGTCCTGCCACAGCCGCAACTACCCCCACGCGCCCCCCCACGCTGCCCGTGGCCACATCCGCCGAAACCGGCGCGGATTGGCTCACCATTGGACTCGGCCTTATCGCCCTCGTCGCCCTGCTAGGCCTAATCCCCCTCTGGTGGCTCGTCTTCCAGGCGTGGACCGGCTAGACGCCCCACGCACGGCTCTGGCATCTCGCTTTGCGCCCCGCTTTTTGTTATACTCTCAGAAGGTAAATGAACGGCCATCCCGGCGTGACACAATCGCTTCCGGGTAGCACGTGACAGCGTACGGCGCGATCGCCGGGCAGGTATTGACTACTTGCATCCTCAATTCAACTCGAACAGTAACCGCTAAGCCAGATAGGACCAATTTTCTCTGGTGAAAATAGCCATTGAGCGCGTGAATTTGGTCCAATCTCCAGAGAGCGTTAGTTGTTACCTCGAACATTTTTGAACCGAGGGGCAGCCCATACAGCACCAAGAAACACGCTTTTGATACGCCGCGGCGACAAATATCCTCCAGGTCGCGGCAGCGAAAAGACCCCTACCGCGCCGCAAGCGCGGCGTATCAGCGTTGTAGAACCGTGGAGGTACTCCTGTGAATACCAATAAATATACGCGATGGTTTGTGTACTTGCTCATTGGCATCGGCCTGCTGGCAATCCTGTGGAGCCAGAGCAACACGCAACCGGCAACCGATGAGATCTCCATCAGCCAACTGGCTGAATCCATCAAAGCGCATGAGGTCAAGGAAGTGACCGTGGCCAGCGATGGACAGGAGGTCAGGGTCGAATACAAAAACGGACAGCGCCAGCTCAGCACGTCGCAAATCAGTGGCCTCAGTTCATTGGAAGAAGTGCTGCGCGAATACGGCGTAACGCCCGAGTATTATGGAGACAATGGGGTAACGATTACGTATGAGAAGCCGGGACAATTTGGCGCATGGATTAACTTGCTGAGTCTGTTTTTGCCGGCAATTTTAATTATCGGCTTCATCTATTTCATCTTCCGCCAGGCTCAGGGAACCAACAACCAGGCCATGGCCTTTGGCAAAAGCCGTGCCCGAATGCTCACGGGGGACCACCCTACCGTCACCTTTGCCGACGTAGCCGGCTGCGACGAGGCCAAAGAAGAACTGCAAGAGATCGTCGAATTCCTCAAAGAACCGGAGAAATTCATCACCTTTGGCGCGCGCATTCCCAAAGGCGTCCTCCTCGTCGGCTCACCCGGCACGGGCAAAACCCTGATGGCCAAAGCCGTGTCCGGCGAAGCGGGCGTGCCCTTCTTCTCCATCGCCGGCTCCGAATTCGTGGAAATGTTCGTCGGCGTTGGTGCCAGCCGCGTGCGCGACCTGTTTGAACAGGCCAAACGGCACAGCCCTTGCATCATTTTCGTGGACGAAATCGACGCCGTCGGACGGCAGCGCGGCGCGGGATTGGGCGGCTCCCACGATGAGCGGGAACAGACGTTAAACCAGATTCTGGTGGAAATGGATGGCTTCAGCACGGACACCTACGTGATCATCCTCGCCGCTACCAACCGCCCCGACATTCTCGACCCGGCCCTGATGCGCCCCGGACGCTTCGACCGCCGCGTCGTCATCGACCGCCCCGACGTGCGCGGACGCGAGGCCATCTTCAAGGTCCACATGAAGGGCAAGCCCCTGGCTTCCAACGTAGACGTGGAGATTCTGGCGAAAGCCACGCCCGGCTTCGTCGGCGCGGACATCGAAAATACGGTCAACGAAGCGGCGCTGCTGGCGGCGCGCCGCAACCGCAAAAGTATCGGCATGACGGAGTTCCAGGAAGCGATTGAACGGGTGCAGCTTGGCCCCGAGCGCAAGAGCCGCGTCATGACGCAAGAAGAGCGAGAAATCACCGCTTACCATGAGGCGGGGCACGCCATCGTCAGCCACATGCTGCCGCACGCTTCCGAAGTGCGTAAGGTGACGATTATCCCCCGCGGCATGGCCGGCGGCGTCACCTGGTATCTGGATGAAGACCTGAACTACCTCAGCCGCTCCAAATTCAAGGCGATGATCGCCACGGCTCTGGGCGGGCGTGTGGCCGAGGAAATTGTCTTTGGCGAGATCACCACCGGCGCGGGCAGCGATCTGCAATACGTCACGCGGCAGGCGCGCGCCATGGTCACGCAATATGGCATGAGCGAGGACCTGGGTTTGCGTGTTTATGGCGAACGGCAGGAGATGGTCTTCCTCGGGCGTGAAATCAGCGAACAGCGTGATTATTCCGATGCCGTGGCGGAAAAGATTGACGAGGAAGTGCGCCACATCATCGATGAGGAGTATGAACGCGCGCGCCGCGTTCTCACCGAGAATCGAGATAAACTGGATTTAGTGGCGCGGAAGCTGTTAGAAGTGGAGTCGCTGGAAGCGGAGGACTTCGTGGCGTTGATGGAAGGGCACGAGCCGCCTTCCGCGCCGCCCAGTGGTAAACCGTCGCCGCGCCCGCAGTCATCGCCCGCCGGGAGCGACGTAAAATGGAATCCGCCTTCATTGGATATGCCGCCTGCGCCGTCCCCAGCCTGAAATCGCGCTTTCGGGAAGTTGCTGATTTAACCTGAATTCTTCACCCAGACGTGAAACGTGGAATGTAAGCTTATGCTTCGCGTTTCACGTTTTCTGTTATTAGGACTGGCGCTGAAATAAAATGTGAATGGCAGCGCCAGTTTGAAGGAGCGGTAGGAAAACAACTTTGTTGTCTCATTTCATTTCCGCTCCTTAAGGCCGCGTTTATGAGTTCTTCTCTCGCCGATCTCCTGGCTCTGATCAATGATGTGCTGCAAGCGGCTATCGTCATCTTTGGTTCGGCAGTCGTTTTATATAACCTGCCGCATTGGCGGCGCGATCAGGTGACGCGGGCGTTTTCCAACCTGATTGTCTTTGTGGTTGTCGTTTATCTGACGGAGTTGTTGGCCAGTCGCACGATTGGCACGGTTTCGGCTGAGGCGTGGCTGCGGATGGGCTGGGTGGGCATTTGCCTGGTTCCGGCGGCGCAGTACCATTTGTCCCATACGCTGCTAGGAACGACGGGGCATGGTTTGCGGCGGCGGTTGGCGTATGTGGTACTTTCTTATCTAATTGGGCTGGTTTTCCTGGTACTGGCGTTGGCGACGGACTTGTTGGCGACAAGTCTGGTGACGGTTCCGCGCGCGCCTCATTTGCGTTCGGGACCGCTTTTTGGGTTATTCGCGCTGTACTTTGTGGGGGTCGCGGCTGCCGGCATTTACAACGTCTGGTATGCCCGTGCTCGCTGCGTCACCTCTACCACCCGCCAGCGCATGACCGTCATTCTCCTCGCCTTTCTCGCCGCCCCCCTCGGCGTCTTTCCCTACCAACTCATCAACAACGCCTCCCAGATTCGCCTGCCCATCTGGCTCCTCCTTATCCTCGGCAACCTGGTCGTCGGCCTCATGTTTGCCCTGCTCACCTATTACCTGGCCTACTTTGGTCGCGTCTCGCCCGACCGCGTCGTGCGCGTGCGCCTCTTCAAATTCATGGCGCGCGTTCCCATGACGGGAACCATCGTCCTCCTCGTTTACGTCCTCGTCAACCGCACCAGCCCCATGTTGGGATTGCCGCCGGAAACAATGTCCGCCATAGCCGTTGTAGCCGCCGTCATGCTCGTGGAATGGGCCGTGCACAACTACAAGCGCCCGCTGGAGCGCGTGCTGCAATTGAACAACGAGCCGGATGTGCGCCGTATCCAGGAGTTGAGCGAGCGCATCCTTACCACCCGCGACCTGCACCAGTTCCTGGAAAGCATCCTCACGGCCATTTGCGATGCGCTGCGCACGCCCACCGCCTTTGTGGCCGCGCTCACGGTTGAGGGGCCGCGGCTGGAAGTCGTTGTGGGGCCGTTGCGCGCGCCGGACGATCTGTGGGAGGCGGCATCGTGGCAAAATCTCACCAGTGATAGCCCGGAATTGGAGCGGCGTGACCAATTCATTCTCTGGCATAACTATTGGATTCATCCGCTTTATGACCGCAGCCAGGAGTTCATGCTGGGCATTTTGGGGATGGAAGGGCGCGCGCCGGAACCGGACCTGTCTCCGGAGGAGCTGGTCATTTTTGACCGCCTGGTGAACCAGGCCGCGGCGGCATTGGAAGATCGTATTTTGCAGCAGGAGGTTTTCGCCGCCGTGGAAGGACTGTTGCCGGAGATCACGGCGTTGCAGCGCCGCCGCAGCGCCGCCACGTATGGCAGTGCCCCGCAGTTGACGGAGCGATTGATCAGCAATGGTCCGACGGATAATGGGGAGGGCACGCTGCTCGATGATCCGGGCTTTGGCGATATGGTGCGTGATGCGTTGTCTCACTATTGGGGCGGTCCGAAGTTGACGGAAAGCCCGCTGTTGGGGCTGCACGTGGTGCAGGAGGCGCTGGATGAGTTTGAGGGGAACCCGGCGAAGGCGCTGCGCGCTATTTTGCAGCGGGCGATTGAGCAGCAGCGTCCCGAAGGGGAGCGGCGTATGACGGCTACGGAGTGGATTCTTTACAACATTCTGGAGCTGAAGTTTGTGCAGGGGCAGAAAGTGCGCGACGTGGCGCGTCGCCTGGCGATGAGCGAGTCGGACCTGTATCGCAAGCAGCGGGTGGCTATTGAGAATGTCGCCGAGGCGGTTTCGCGTATGGAGCGGGACGCGACGACGAGGGATGGGGTGTGAGGTATGAGGTATGAGGTATGAGGTATGAGGTATGAGGGTGGGGGCATTGTGATTCTGGTCGCTGTCCACTGACCACTGACCACTGTCCACTGACCACTGACCACTGTCCACTGTCCACTGACCACTGTCCACTGTCCACTGTCCACTGTCCACTATCCACTATCCACTATCCACTATCCACTGACCACTCTATTCTGTGTTGCATTTGCAGGCGGGTGGGGTGGGCGAGGAGGCCGCTGACGCCGGGACCGGGGGAGGGCATGACGCGGCTGCCGGCAAAATACGGGAAATCGAAGGTGACGGGATCGCCGGCGGAGAGGCCGGGGAGGGGCATGAGGCGGGCGGTGAGGGGTTTGCGCAGGCGGGCGGAAAGGGCGGCGAGGTCCAGGAGTATGCCGGCAATCTCCCCCTCACGTACATCTCCCGCCAACGGAATCGTATCCAATCCCACGCCGCAGACAGCCGCGTAGCTGAGTAAATCGGTGATGGTCAGATGACCCTCGGCGGCGCGGCGGGCGAGAACCGAATCTTCTAGCACGGGCAGCATCAGCCCGGAAAAGCCGCGGCGGGGAAAACGCGCGCGGTTGATCGCCTCCGTGACGAACGCGGCGGCGAACAGGCTGCCTGGTGCGCCGATGTACGCCAATCCCAACGCTTCCAGCGCGCCGCCCAGGCTGTGCTCATCGGTGGGAAACGGGGCCAGGGAGAAGTCAATGCCGCCGCACGGAAGGCCAAATTGGCGCGTGAGCGCGGCGGTGGCGGTCATGATGCGGTCAGCTTCTTGTTCGATGGCGGCCACGAGACGCTGGCGCGCGTCTGTCAGCGAGTCCGCGCCGCGCACGGCGCGCAGAGCGATGTCCGCCGATTCTACGGCCACGGCGAAGTGGGCCGGTCCGCCGCGGTGGTAGGCGACGGGGAAGAAGGGGGAACCGGGGGGGCAGTGGGCGAGGGCGGCGAAATAGAGGTTGCCAAAGCCATTGGCTTGTAAGGTGCTGTTGCGACGGATGATGCGGGCGATGTGGTGGCAGCGGCCTACGTCTACGTTCCCCGCCAGATCGCTGATGGCGGCGCTGGCAAAGATCGGGTCGGCGGCGGCGATCAGGGTGGGAATGCGGTCCAACCAGGTGGCGTCGTGTGTCAGTTGTACCGGGCCGAAGCTGATGTAGTCAATGCCGGCATTTTGCCACATTTGGGCAAAAGTCGCGGCGGTGGCTTCCATCTGGTCCTCGTCAGCCGGCAGCCAGGCGGGAAAAGGGGGCGTCGCCAGCCGCAGCGTTTGCACGTTTAAGGGAAAGGCGCGGCGCGCCTCACGCAGAAAAGGGGCGAAGGTGG
Source organism: Ardenticatenales bacterium (assembly GCA_020634515.1). NCBI lineage: Bacteria > Bacillati > Chloroflexota > Ardenticatenia > Ardenticatenales > Ardenticatenales bacterium. The sequence continues at coordinate 761,255 of JACKBL010000002.1, forward strand.
CCGGTTGGGCGTCGGCATCGGCAAAAAGCGTGATTGAACGAATTTCCATGGTAGACTCCGGTTATCACTCCGGCTAACACTTTGTTTGACAGAATGGAGCGGGGCAATAGAATCAAGGAAACTTTGAAAAAAAGGATGGTAGCATAGTCGCGCTGTTCGTCCAACGCCCGCACGATTTTGGTATGCGTACGGCGGTGAATGGCGTGAGCGGCAATACGTCTTATGGCATCGGAAACGGAAAACAAGAGAAAATCACGGCGGCGTCCGGGAAGCAGGTCGGGTAAGGGGCGCAGTGGGGGGAAGATGGAGCGCCGGTCGCTACCGGCGCGGTCGCCGTTGGAAATAGCGCAGGCGGCTTTTTGCGTCTGCGCCCGTTGTAGTTACTTCCTGGCGGCGTATCGCGCGCATCATGGCCTGGAGCATGTGCGGGCGGCGGCGGAGGCGGGCGACAGTGCCTGGTTGGAACTGGTGTGGGATCGGGAGACGCGGGAGTTGCTACACAAATCTTTTGGCGGGCACACGGACGAGGCGGTATTTGACTATTCGGTAAGTTGCCCGGAGTGCCATCGCATTTATTTGTATCATGCGGCGGAGGCAGGGGAGACGACGTTTCAAGTGGAGGTGCAGCCGAGTGCACGGCGTTGATTTAGGTGCCTCTTCAGATTGGTTCATTCTTCAAGAATGACCCAATTTTTGCGCCCCTAGCGGCGTTGGCGGGCGGCTTCGAAGAGGAGAATGCCGGCACTTACCGCCGCATTTAATGATTCCGTGGCCGCGTGCATGGGGATGTAGACCCGCGTTGTCGCTAACTGCATCGCTTCTGTCCCCGCGCCTTCCGCTTCGCTGCCGATGATCAGGGCGCAGGGGCGACGCCAGTTGGCCTGGTCGTAGCTGACAGTTCCTTGCGCGTCCGCCAGGTAGACGGCCAGGCCACGTACGCGCGCGCCGATTTCGGCCCAGGTGAGGGCATGAATCGGCAGCCGCAAATGGGCGCCCATGCTGCCGCGCACGACTTTGGGGTTGTAGGCGTCTACGCAGCCGGGGGAGAGGAGGATGCCTTCGACGCCGGCGGCGGCGGCGGTGCGCAGGATGGTTCCCAGGTTGCCGGGGTCGCCGAGGCGGTCCAGGATGAGGAGCAGGGTGGGGTTGTCTGGGAGGGGTTTGGTTTTTATGGGGATGACGGCTAAAATGCCGGCAGGTGTCTCCGTCCCACTGATTTCCGCAAGTAGCCGCGCGTCTATCTCGTAAGCGGGTGCGGCCAACCGGGCCAACAGCGCCTGGTGCGCCGCGGTGTGATGCCACTGGTTTGTGTAGAGGAGGAAATGGGGCGTGAGATTAAATGCCGGCAGTTCCGCTAACCAGCGGCTGCCTTCAATCACATAAGCCTGTTCTCGTTCACGGGTGCGGCGCTCCGCCAGCAGGCGACGCACCATTTTAACCCGGCTGTTGCTGGGGCTTGTTATCATTGGTCGATTTCCGTTGGCATCTTTTCCCCTGACAGGGGGTTAATAAACATACAAGCAGTCAATGACTGACAGCATTTTTAACCGTTACCACAGCCCACTGACCACTTCTTCCTCAAGGAGGCATCATGGAAAAAATCAAGGCACTGTTTAAGCTTGCCCGCCCCGTGACCACGCTCAGCGGCGTATTCTCGACCGTGATGGGCGGCTACGTTGCCGGCACGGGCGCCTGGCTGAACATCGCCCTGGCGGCGCTGGCGACGGCGCTGATCTCTGGCGCGGCCAATGCCTGGAATGATTACCTGGATATTGAGATCGACAGGGTCAATCAACCGCGGCGCGTCTTGCCCTCCGGCGGCGTTTCCTTGCACACCGCCTGGCGCTTTTCCCTGCTCCTCACGGTGGCGGCTGTGCTGCTGACGCTGCTAATCAACGTGCCCACCTTTCTCATGGCATTGGGGTCCGGCGCGTTGCTCTATTTCTATTCCTGGAAACTCAAAAGCACGGTGCTGTTGGGCAACGCCACCATTGCCCTCATTTCCGCGCTCAGCGTTGTCTTTGGCGGCGTGGCCGCGGGCAATGCCGCCCCGACGCGCTGGTTGGCTTTGATTATTGGCGTTGCTATTTTGGGGCGGGAAGTGTTGAAGACGATGGCCGATTACGAAGGCGACCTGAGCCAGCAGTGCCGCACGGTGGCGACGGTTTGGGGGCAACGGGTCTCGCGCAATATCTTTTACATCCTGGCCGCGGCCACGTTCGTGATGATGATGGTTCCGTACTTGCTGCGCATCTACTCACCGCTATACGCCTACATTGTGGCGATTGGCGTGTACCCCGTGCTGCTGTACATCCTGGTGCGGGTGGCGAGCGATACAAGTGCGCATCAACTCAATCGCTTGAGCCAGTTGATGAAGTATGATTATTTTGTCTGGTTCCTGGCGGTGATCCTGGGGTCGGTTCATTGACGGAGGGGGGATCGCTGCCGGCATTTCCTAGACCGTCGTCCGGCGATTGAGCAGATAAAGCTGGCTGTTAAAGAGGGGGGCGCTATCTTCCTGGAGGGTAGATGCCGGCACATACGTCCCGTTCGCCTGCAACCAATGCCCCTGCGCCGTATCCTGCAACTCAATCTTCAAGATATTCTCCACAATCTCCTGCTGTAACTGCTCATTCTTGATGGGGAACAACACCTCCACGCGCCGATCAATGTTGCGCGGCATCATATCCGCGCTGCCCAGGTAGAGATCATAATCCCCCTGGTTGTGGAAATAGTAAATGCGGGAGTGTTCCAGAAAACGCCCCACAATGCTCAGCACGCGAATGTTGTCGCTAACGCCGGGGACGCCTGGCCGCAGACAGCATATCCCACGAATGATCAGGTCTATCTTCACGCCTGCCTGCGAGGCACGATAGAGGGCGCGGATAAGGGACGAATCGACCAGTGAATTTGACTTGATGATAATGCGCCCATTCTCGCCATGCTCCGTCTCTCGTTCGATGAAGCGCATTAAGTTGTGCCGCAGATTTACGGGAGCCACCAGAAATTTGCGATAATCCGTTTGCTTGGAATACCCCGTGAGGTAGTTGAACAACTCGGTGGCATCCGCGCCGATCTCCTCATCGCACGTCATGAAGCCAAGATCGGTGTAAATGCGAGCCGTGACGGTGTTGTAGTTGCCCGTGGAAAGATGCACGTAGCGGCGGATGCCATCCCGCTCACGGCGCACGACGAGGCTGACTTTGCAGTGCGTCTTCAGTCCGATCAGGCCATAGACCACATGCACGCCCGCCGTTTCCAGCGCGCGCGCCCATTCGATGTTGCTTTCTTCGTCGAAGCGCGCTTTGAGTTCCACCAATACGGCCACTTGTTTTCCGTTTTCGCGCGCCTGCATCAAGGCTTTGACAATGGGGGGATTCGGTCCGACGCGGTAGAGGGTCTGCTTGATCGCCAGCACATCCGGGTCTTCGGCGGCGGCGGAGATGAAGTCAACGACGGGTAGGAAGCTCTCGTATGGGTGATGCAGCAGCACGCTGCCGCGGCGCATGGTGGCGAAGATGCTGTCGGTGCTGCGCAGCGCGGTGGGCAGTCCCGGTTGAAAAGAGGGGTCTTTCAGGTCGGGTAGCGCCAGTTTGTGCAGTTCCCACAGGCTGCTGAGTCCCAGAGGCCCATCAATCGTGTATGTATCGTATGCGCCCACGCCCAGGTTGGTGGTGAGGATGTCGCGGATGTCCTCGGGCGTGTCTTCTTCCACTTCCAGGCGCACGCAGAAGCCGAAGTGACGCTGGCGCAGGTTTTCTTCCATGGTCAGGAGCAAGTCGTCCGCTTCTTCCTCCTGGATTTCCATGTCGTTGTTGCGCGTGATGCGGAAGGGGTAGGCGGCGACGATTTCCATGCCGGGGAAGAGGTGTTCCAGGTTGGCGGCAATGACCTGTTCCACCCAGACGAATTTTTGCACGCTGGGGAGGAGAAGTTCGTCGGGGTCCAGCGGCGTGAGGGGGACGAGGCGGGGGAGGCTGGCGGGGACTTTGATGCGGGCGAAATGTTCCACGCCGGTTTCCGGGTCACGGATGACGGCGGCAAGGTTGAGGCTGAGGTTGGAGATGTGGGGAAAGGGGCGGGCGACGTCGAAGGCCAGGGGGGTGAGGACGGGAAAGATTTCGCGCTCGAAGTAGTCGCCGAGTTTTTTCTGCTGGCGGCGTTTGAGGTCCTGGTAGTTGGTGACGATAATGCCGGCATTTTCCAACTTCGGCAGCAAATGTTCCTTCCAACACGCCGTCACCTGCGCCGTCAACGCCGTCATCGTGCGATGCACCGCCACCAACTGCTCGCGTGGCGTCAGGCCATCCGCCGGCGTCTCCGTCACCCCCAGCAACAACTGCTGCTTCAGCCCCGACACCCGCACCATGAAGAACTCGTCAATGTTGGAGCTAAAAATCGCCAGAAACTTCACCCGTTCCAGCAACGGGTGGGCCGGGTTCATGCACTCGTTGAGGACGCGGCGGTTAAACTCGATCTGGCTTAATTCTCGGTTGATATACAGACTGGGATTTCGTAAATCCACCTCCGGCGGCGCGGACTCGTCGATCACGTTAACCTGATTGTCTTCGGTCATTTCTAGCTCCTTGAAAAACCCGGTTTTGAACCTGGCTAAGAACCCGGTTTTGGGAAAAAACCGGGTTTTTCATCATTCACAATAAAAAGTAGTCCGCCAGTGGTTCGTGATACCCGCCGGGCGTGAATTCCCCGGTAGCTCTATCGACCTCGTACTGCCCCTGGTAGTCGCCGCGGACGATCCGTTGCAGCATCTCCACCAGGCGGTCTACGTCCGCTTCATTGTTGTAGCAGCCGAAACTCATGCGCACCATGCCGGGCATGTTGGACTTGTCGCCGGCAAGCATTTGGTCGCGCCAGGAGGCGGCTTCTTCTTCGTCTAGCTGCAACAAGTGTACCACGTATGGGTGTGCGCAGAAACAGCCGCTGCGCACGCCGATGCCCCCTTCGTACCCGAGGATGGCGGCCAGTTTGAAGTGGGAAATGCCGGCAACGTTAAACGGAATCACCCCCACTTTTTCATGCGCGCGTGCCGGGTCGCTCTCGCCATAAATGCGAATACCCGGAACCTCGCGCAAACGGCGCAGCGCGTAGGCCACCAGTTCCGTTTCGTGCGCGGCAATCGTCTCCATGCCCACGTCCATGAGCTGCCGCGCGGCAGCCGCCATCGCCACCGCCCCCACGACGTTGGGGCTGCCCGCCTCTTCGCGGTCCGGCAGTCCGGCCCAGTGGATGTCCTCCAGCGTGACCACATCCACCGTGCCGCCGCCGCAGTACTCCGGCCCGCTTTCCAGGAAGATGGATTTGGGGCCGATCAACGCGCCCGTGCCAAAGGGGGCGTACATCTTGTGCGCGGAGAGGACGACGAAGTCCAGATGTTCCGGGTCGTCCACGGGTTTCATGTCCACGGGGCGGTGCGGCGCCAACTGCGCCGTGTCCACGAGAATGCGCGCGCCCACGGCGTGCGCTTTGCGCGCCAGGCGGTGGATGGGTTGGATGAAGCCGGTGACGTTGGAGGCCCCGGAGACGGTGATCAGCGCGATGTTGCCGGCATATCGCGCCACCTGCCGATCAAAATCATCCTCGTCCAGCCGCCCCTCCGCCGTCGTCTTGATGTGAACCACCCGCGCCCGACATCGCCAGGGCAAGTCGTTCGAGTGGTGTTCCATTGCCGTACTCAGAACCACTGCGCCCGGCGCCATATTCAGGCGGTAGGAGAGCTTGTTGATCGCTTCCGTTGTGTTCTTGCCAAAAATAACCGCGTGTTCGTTGGGGTCCGCGCCCACAAAACGGGCCACGATCTCGTGGGCGTGGTCGTAGGCCGCCGTACTCAGGCGGGACTTAAAGCCCGTTCCCCGATGCACGCTGGCGTAGTAGGGCATAAACTGGTTGATGGCGTCCATGACGCGCTTGAAAGGGGGCGTGCTGGCGGCGTTGTCCAGGTTGACGTAGGGCACGCGCCGCCCGTCCAGCAACGGCGTGGGCGCGTCCAGGCCAACAATTTCATGGCGTAGGGTGAGGGGATGGGCTGTGTGGGGGATCATGGGTTTCTCCGGTTTGGGTGTGTGGGGTTTTTCCGGGCGGTGCGTTTCAGGTGTCCTGCAAGCGATCCAGCAATGCCTGCAAGCCTAGCAGGTAGCTGCGCCAGGCAAAGCCGCAAATCTGCCCCACGCAGACGGGGGCGATGAGCGAGGTGTGGCGGAAGGGTTCGCGGGCGTAGATGTTAGAGAGGTGGACTTCGATGGCGGGAATGCCGGCAGCCACAATAGCATCCCGCAGCGCATAACTGGTGTGGGAGTATGCGCCGGGATTGATCACCAGGCCGCCGGCCCAGGCGCGGGCGTCGTGGATGGCATCAATGAGTACGCCTTCGTGGTTCGATTGCCGGCAGCGCACGCCGGCCTGCCGTGAGGCCGCCAGCGCCGCCAGCGCCGCGTTGATCTCGTCCAGCGTGTGCACGCCATAAATTTCCGGTTCGCGTGTGCCCAGCAGATTCAGGCTGGGGCCGTGGAGGATGAGGAATTCGTTCATGGTTTCGTCACTGAAAAAACCGGGTTTTTCGATTGTCCGGCCGAAATTACCTGAGTGGTTCACGTGTAAAAACCCGGTTTTTGGCCTTTTTTCAGTAGAGTCATTCTTGGAGAATGAACCAATCTGAATTTAGTTGTCGTTTAGGATAATGGGCAGGAAGTTGTACGCGGTTTCTGGGGTGGCGGTGGGGACGGGCGTGTTGGTGACGGTGGGCGTGGACGTGGGCGGCGGGGTGTTGGTGATGGTGGGCGTGTTGCTGGGCGTAGGGGAGGGGCCGGGGGTGTTGGTGCTGGTGGCGGTGGGGGTGCTGCTGGGGGTGGGCGTGTTGGTGACGGTCGGGGTGCTGCTGGGGGTGGGCGTGTTGCTGGCGGTGGGGGTCGCGGTGGGGGGCGTGTTTTCCACGATGCGGTAGAGGGTTCCGCCAAACAGGCTGGCGACGTATAGCTCGCCGTCTTCGTCCTCGCCAAACGTGCTGGGGGAGGAGATGCTGTCTACGAGCAGGGTTTGCGTCCACCCCCCCATGCCGTCGCTGCTGAGGCTCCAGATTTTGCCGGCACAACTGTCCGCGTACAGATAGTGCCCCTGCAAAACGGGATACTGGCTGCCACGATACATGAAGCCGCCCGTGATCGCGCACGTTGCGCCGTGGCCGTAGGCGAAAATGGGGGCGACCGCCGTGGGAAGGGGATCGCACGCGCCCGTGGGTGGATACGGATGCACCTCGTTCCCTTCAAAGCAAGGCCAGCCATAATTTTCGCCGCCCGTACTGTCCGCGGGCTGCAAATTCACCTCCTCCCATTCGTCCTGCCCCACGTCGGAGAGGAACATCTCTCCCGTGAGGCGGTCGAAGCTGAAGCGCCACGGGTTGCGCAGCCCATACGACCAGATGGCGTCCTGGGCATCGGGCACGCCCACGAAGGGATTGTCCGGCGGGATGGTGTACGGCACGGCTTCATTGCTCACGTCGATGCGCAGGATTTTGCCGGCAAGCGTGGTCAAGTCCTGCGCGTTGTTGTTCTCATACGGCGGGTAGCTGTCCACCTTGCCATCCCCGACGGCCAGATACAGATACCCATCGGGGCCATACGCCATGTCGCCGCCGTAGTTTTCGATCCAGTTTTGCGGAATCGTGAACAGGGAGACCTCGCTGTTCGGGTCGGCCACGTCCGGGTCCGCCGTCACCGAGAAGCGGGAAATCTGGCTATCGCCGGCGCTGTTGGTGTAATGGACGTAGAAGTATCCGTTGCCGGCATAATTAGCATGAAAGACCAGCCCCAGCAACCCTTGTTGGAAGCCAAAATAGGATATGCGGTCGCTGATGTCCAGGAATTCCGTAACGCTGCCATCAGGGTGAATGATCTGAATACGCCCGGTCTTTTCCGTGGCGAACAGGCGGTCATCGCCCGCGTCGGCAATATCGGTGATGCCGCCGGCGAAGACATGCGCCGTCACCGGTTCGATGCTCACGTCCGGCGTGGTCAGGGGCGTGGTGGTGGAGGCGGCGGAATAAGCGGCGGATGCCGCCAAAACGGCTGCCACCGCGAGCAGCAGCACGGTCATGATTGGGGTCAAGTAACGTTTCATGGAAGATTTCCTTGCTCTGACGAAACCCGAAAGCTCTCCAAGACCTTTTGGGTTTCCAGGGTCACGGGGAGATGACGCCAGTGTAGGTGACGCGATAGATGGTGGCATCACGATACAGCCCGACGTACAACTCGCCGGCGCTGTCTTCGCCAAAGGTGGTGACGCTTGTGCCCACCGGTCCAATGATAGGCCCCAAGGGGGCGCTGCGCCAGTCGCCGTCGTCGTCCTGGGTCAGCCCCAGGATTTTGTCGCCGCAAAAGTCGCTGTAGATGTACACATCTTGCAGCGGCGGATACGCGCTACCATGATACCTGTATCCGCCCGTTATGGCACAGTGCGCTGCGTCATGAGGATAGGTGAAGATGGGGAAGGTGAAGGTTTCCGGGGGGGCGCAGCCGGTAAGGTCATATGGCTGCCAGCCTTCGTAGCAACGCCAGCCGAAGTTTTGCGCCTGGGTGGATGCCGGCATTACATTCACCTCCTCCCATCCCGCCTGCCCCACATCCCCGATAAACAAATCGCCATCCGACCGATCAAAACTCATGCGCCACGGATTTCGCAGCCCACTGCCCCATATCTCCCCCCGCGCCGCCGCATCATCCACATACGGGTTATCCGGCGGAATCGCATAAGGCACGGTACGCACATCCAACCGCAGGATTTTACCCGGCAACGTCCCCAGGTCCTGCGCCACGTTCGCCGTCGCGCCCCCATCTCCCAGGCTGACGTAAAGATAGCCATCAGGGCCAAAGGCCAGGCTGCCGCCGTAATGGTAGGGTTGTTCGTGCGGAACCGCCAGCAGCACCACTTCGCCGTCCGCGTCCGCCCGATTCTTGTTCTCCGCCGACCGCGCAAAGCGAGCAAGCGTCAGGCTGCCGTCGGCGGCGCTGTAGGTGACAAAAAACAGGCCACTGGTGGCGTAGTCGGGCGCAAAGGCCAACCCCAGTAGTCCCTGCTCAAACTCATCCCACTTCACCCGGTCCCGAATATCCAGGAACGGCGTCACCTCCAGGCTGCCGCCCGCCCCAATCACGCGAATCTGCCCCCATTTTTCCGTGACGAACAGGCGCTCATCCCCGGCGTGGGTGATGGTCGTGGGGCGATAGAGGCCAAAAGTGTAAGGCTGTAGCTGGATGGGCTGCCAGTTGGTCGTGATGGGCAGGTAGCTGGCGTAGGTCTGCGCCGCCGCGCCGCTGGCGGGCCGGCAGGCGGTGACGCCCAGCGTCATCCACACCAGCGCGTACTGTAACATTTGTGTGGTGGAATGCCGGCATCTATGCCTGTTCGCGCGCAATAGTGAGTTCACTGAAAAAACCGGGTTTTTCGAGTGTCCGGCCGAAATACCAGAGTGGTTCATGTGCAAAAACCCGGTTTTTGGCCTTTTTTCAGTAGAGTCAATAGTGAGTGAATCATAACCTCATAGAGTTATTCGTGTAATTCGTGTAATTCGTGGCAAAAATCCCCGGTCCGCCGCGCCGTTACGGCTGGAGGTGATACACTCCCCCTCCCGTCAGGTCGAGGACGTATAACTCCCCCGCCGCGTCCTCGCCAAAACTGGCAATGTTCAGGTCGGTTTCCCGCAGCGTAACGCGCTGCCAGCCGTTTTCCGTCTGTTCCATGCTCCAGATGTCGCCGCGGCAATAGTCGCTGAAGAAGTAGCGGCCATAGAGGGTGGGGTATTGCGCCCCGCGATAGACGTAGCCGCCGGTGATGGAGCAGCCGTCGCCGTGGTCATATTCGAGGATGGGCGGGGTGGTGTCGCCGCGATTGCAGATGGGGCGACGGTAGCAGTGGGTTCCTTCCAGTGTGTTCCAGCCGAAGTTGATGCCGGCATCTTCCCCCCCCACCACATCCAACTCCTCCCACGCATCCTGCCCCACATCCCCCACATACAAATCACCCGTCAGTCGGTCAAAACTAAACCGCCACGGATTCCGCAGCCCATACGCCCAGATTTCCCCCCGGCTGCCGCGCTCATCCACAAACGGATTATCCGCCGGAATCGCGTAAGGCTGCGCCTGATCCACATCCAACCGCAGCAGCGCCCCCAACAGCGTTCCCTTATTCTGCCCGTTTCCCTCCGGGTCGCCGCCGGAGCCACCATCCCCCATACCCACGTACAAATACCCATCCGCGCCAAACTGAAGCTGCCCGCCATTGTGGTTGCCATACGGCTGCGGGATGGTCAGCAGCACCCGTTCGCTGGACGGGTCGGCGTTCTCCCCACGCGCGGCGAACTCGGCGATCACGGTGTCTCCATTCTTGTCGGTGTAGTCTACAAAGAAGCGCGCCGGGTTCTGTGGGTGGAAGGCGAGGCTCAAGAGTCCTTGCTCGTTCTCCTCCGCGCCCACCCGGTCCGTGATGTCCAGAAACGGGGGAGAGAGCGCCTGCCCATCCCGCACGATGATCACGCGCCCCGCCTGCTCCACGACGAACAGGCGGTCGTCGAAGGCGTGGGTGAGGTAGGTGGGGCGTTGGAAATTGCCGGCAACCAACCGCAACGTCACCTGGCTGAGCGCGGACGTGGGGGGTAGCGTGATCGGTGGGGGAGACGAGGGGCGGCAGCTCGTCAGCCAGGCGAAGCAGCCAAAAAGAAGGAGGAAGCAAGACCGGCGGCGTAATGCCATCACATACAGAGGAAGAAAGTGCGCCGCGTCTGCGGCGGCGCACTGTACACATATCAGCTTCGTTCTACCAGCGGGACGAAGGCGCGACCCGTCGCGCCCACATACTGCGCCTTAGGCCGGATCAGGCGATTATCCGCCACCTGCTCCATCACGTGCGCCGTCCAGCCGGCAATGCGGCTCATGGCAAAGAGGCAGGTAAACTGATCCGTCGGCAGGCCAATCATGTACAGCACCACTGCGGAATAGTAATCTACGTTCGCGTACAGATTGCGCGTCACGAAATACTCGTCCTGGCGCGTCAGCGACTCAATCTGCGCGGCCACGTCATACCAGTGCCCCTGTCCGCTGCCTTGCGCCATCTTCGCCGCCAGCGGGCGCAGGATGCGCGCGCGCGGGTCCTCAACCTTATAGACGCGGTGGCCGATACCCATAATGCGCCGGTCGTTGGCGCGGGCATCGTGATACCAGGCGGCCACATCCCCACTGTTGGCGGCGGCCATGAACTGCTCCATCGCCAGTTGGTTCGCGCCACCGTGCGCGCCGCCCTTCAGGGTTCCGATACCCGTCGTGATGGCCGAGTAGGTGTCGGCCAGCGTGCCTGTGGTGACACGGGCGGCAAAAGTAGAAGCGTTAAAGCCGTGGTCTGCCAGCAGCACCAGGTAGGCGTTCAGCGCATTCACGGCGGCGGCGTCCGGCTCCGTGCCGTTGAGCATGTAGAGGAAATTGGCGGCGTGCCCCAGATCGGCGCGGGGGGCGATAGGTTCCTGCCCATTGCGGATGCGTTCCCAGGCGGCCACCAGCGTGGGCAGCGCGGCGGTGAGCGTGATCGCTTTCTCCTGCACGCTGGGCAGGCTGTTGTCGTCCGCGTCCGCGTCAATCAGGCCCAACCAGCTCACGAACGTGCGCAAAACGGCCATCGGCGTGGCCGTCGCGGGAACCGTTTTCATTGTCCGCAGCACGCTCTCGTCCACGGTCCGCCGCGCCACCAACTGCGACTGGAACGCCGCTAATTGGGCCTCGTTGGGCAGATCGCCGTGCCACAGCAGATAGATAACTTCCTCGAAGCTGGTTGCTTCCCCAATATCCAGAATGTTATAGCCGCGATAGATGAGTTCTCCCTTTTCCCCATCTACGCGGCTGATACGGGTGTCCGCGGCGATTACGCCTGCCAATCCTTTCGTTGCGGTTGTCATGAATAGTCTTGCTCCTCGTGCATGATGAGTGGATGGTTGTCAGTTATTAGGATCTTCCCGGAAGCTCATGTCAGATCAAGCGCCTCATGATTACAGCTTCCGGGAAGTTGGTTTACACGCCCGCTTCGCGCAGGCGGTCGCCGTATTGGGCCTGATAGTACGCCTTGTATTCGCCGCTCTTGATTTTGCGCCACCACCATTCGTTCTCCACGTACCAGCGCACCGTCTTGCGGATCGCCTGCTCCGGCGTGTGTTCCGGCTGCCAGCCCAACGCCTTGATCTTGTCCACATTCAGGCTATAGCGGCGGTCGTGGCCGGGCCGATCCCGTACGTGCACCAGCAGGTCACGCGGGCGGCGCAGTTCGTCCAGCAGAATTTCCGCCATGTGCAGGTTTTCCATTTCCTCCCCCGTGCCCACGTTGTACGCTTCCCCGATGACGCCCCGGTGCAGCACCAGGTCAATGGCCGCGCAGTGGTCGCCTACGTACTGGTAATCCCGTTTTTGCCGTCCGTCGCCGTAGATGGGCAGCGGTTCTTCGTCAATGGCGTTGGTGGTGAAGAGGGGGACGACTTTTTCCGGGTACTGGTAGGGGCCGATGTTGTTGGCGCCGCGGGTGATGGTCACGGGCAGGTTGTAGGTGACGAAGTAGGCGTTGACCATGAGGTCGGCGCTGGCTTTGCTGGCGGCGTAGGGGCTGCGGGGGGCCAGGTTGTCCGTTTCCCGGCTGGCGTGCCCTTCGGGGACGTGGCCGTACACTTCGTCGGTGGAAATCTGGTGGTAGCGTTCCAGGCCAAACTGGCGCGCCGCTTCCAGCAGGACGTAGGTTCCATACACGTCAGTCTGGATGAAGGCGTCGGGGGCCATGATGGAGCGGTCTACGTGGGTTTCGGCGGCGAAGTTGACGATGGTGTCCACGTTGTGCCGGCGGATGGCGGCGGCCACGGCGGCGGCGTCGCAAATGTCCCCGCGGATGAAGTGGTAGTGGGGGTTGGCGTTGAGGGGGAGGAGGTTGTCGAGGTTTCCCGCATACGTCAGCTTGTCATAGACGATCACATGATAGTCAGGATACCTGTCCAGGACGTAGTGAACGAAGTTGGCTCCGATGAAGCCGGCGCCGCCGGTGACGAGAATGTTTTTCAAGGGTGGGTTCCTTTTCGCTGTGGGTATGGTTGCAATGACGCAGTGCGTCTACCCCGTCATTTTATCGCAAGCGCCACAAAACCCAAAACCCGGTTTTTTCCCAAAACCGGGTTTTTCATAGCTTCTGCCGCACGCGCTCCAGGACAGGGCGGACGTGATTGGCATAGGGCGATCCCAGGCGCTCGAAGATGGCGAGGGATTGTTGCAGCAGGGGCAGGGCCTCGGTCAGCCGCGCCTGTTTTTCCAGCAGCAGCGCCAGGTTGAACAGGTCAATGCTCATGCCGGCAACGTCCCCAATCTGCTCGCCCATGACAATCGCCTCCCGATAGAGGCGTTCCGCTTCCGCTTCGTTCCCTTCGTCATCTTCCAGGTTGGCTAACTGTCCCAGGGTGATGGCAATGCCGGCACGATTCCCCAATTCCCGCTCAATCGCCAGGCTCTCCTCATACCGCCGCCGCGCCAGGTCCATCTCCCCCGTGGCCTGTGCCGCGACAGCCAGGTTATGCACAAACGCCGCCAGTTCCCCCTTATTCCCCTCCGCTTCCGCCGCCGCCACCGCCTGCTCCAGCCGCTTTCGCAGTTCCTCCCAGTAGCCGCGCACACCCAGGTAGCCATTCGCTGGGTCACCCACCGCCCACACAAACCGGCGCACCTGCGCCCAGGCTCCCGCCGCATACGCGCGGTCCAGCGCCAGCAGCACGTCCGCCCGCGCCCGCTCCAGCGCGTCGTAGGCTGCCGGGTCGGCGGCGTCGTTGGCAATGGCATACGCCAGATGCACGGCGCGGTGCGCTCCCTCCGCCGCTTCTTCTTCCCCCGCCGCCGCCAGCCGCGCCCCCGCGTAATCCCGCAGCAGCGGGTGCAGCGCGTACCACGCCGTCCCCGCCCCTTCCGCCGCCTCCGGTCCCAACGGGGCCGCCGCCGGTTGCAGCAGCGCCGCCCGCCGCAGCCGCCGCAGCGTCTCCCGCGTCGCTTCCACCTGCGCCGCCGCCGCCGCCCATCCCTCGTCCAGTTCTCCCCACCGCGCCAGTTCTTGCACCCGCCGCGCCTGCTCCTCGGCGGGCAGGTCCCCCCAGGCCAGCACCGCCGCCAGCCGCTCCCCACTCATCGCCGCCGCCGCAAACACCCCCAACCAGCGGAACGCCCGCGCCGCCGCCGCGTCCCGCTCCACCAGCCGCCCGTAGCTGAGGTCAAAGGTGAGGGCCACGCTCTCCTCCTTCGACGTCGCCTCCGCAAACGCCAGCGTCCCCAACCGCCGCTGCTCGTCCCGCAGGCGCGGCAGCAGCCAGCCCGCCCCCTCCATCTCCGCCAGTGCCCCCGCCAGCCGCAGCGCCAGCGGCCAGTAGCCGCACCGTTGCGCCACCTCCGCCGCCTGGTCCGCCGTCAATCCCTCAGGTGCCAGTTCCAACAGCAGTTGTTCCGCCGCCGCCGCTTCCAGCACATCCAGCCGCGTCGTGGTCGCCCCCAACCGCCGCGCCACCAACTCCTCCCGCGTCGTCAGCAGCAGCGCCGCTCCCTGGGGGCGCGCCGCTTGCAGCATCCTGGCGCCGTCCACCCACTCCGGGCGCGCGTCGTCCAACACCAGCAGCAGCGGTCCCATCTCTCCTTGCCTTGCCGCCAGCAGCCCGCGCACCTGCCCCGCGCGCGCGCCCGCGTCCGCCGCCAGTCCCCCCTCGTCCTGCCCACAATGCCGCGCCCATGCCGCCAGCGACGGCAGCGGGTCTCCCCCCACCGCCGGCAGGTCCGCCCAAAACACCCCGCCGGAGAAGTGTCCCGCCAATTGCGATGCCAACATTTGCGCCAGCGCCGTCTTGCCAATCCCGCCGCTCCCTTGCAGCGCCGTAATCGCCTGCGGCCGCTCCGCCCGCGTCAGCGCCCCCGCCAGCCGCGCCAACGCCCCCTCCCGCCCCACGAAATGCTCCGGCGGCGGTGGCGCGGTGGGCAACGTCGTCGCCCCAGGCGGCTGCATCTCCGCCAGCAGCGTCAGCACCTGGGTCAGCATCGCCTGCATCGCCTCCATGCGCTCCTGTTCCAGGTGGTTCAGCGTGGTAAAGGCGCGGTGCATATCGTCGCGCGTGGCGAAGTCGCGCAAAAGCTGCCCCCGCAGCGCCGCCAGGTCCTGGCGCAACTCCGCGCGGCTGAGGAGTTCATCCAGGCCGCGCTTCTCCAATTCCGCCGCGAACAGCCGCGTAATAGCCGCCGCGTCCAGCGATTCATCGCTGGCGACCCGGTCGAAAAGCCCTGCCAGCAGGTCGCCGCCAACTTTTTCCACGAGGCGGGCCACGAATGCTGGCAGCCAGGGCACGGCGGCCAGGTCACCGCCAAAGACCTGGTACAAAACGGCGAGGATAATGCCATAGACGGCGACCTGCCCGGCGGCCTGTCCCGCCTGGCGCGCCGCCGCCAGCAGCCGGTTGATGGTGCGGGTTTCTCTGTCCTGGGCGTGTGCGGCTGGCTCCACAATGGCCTCCTGAGCGTTGTCTATGAATAAGATAGGTATCTACGTTATGCTGTCCAACTGGCGTCTATTGTAGGGCAATTCGCCGAATTGCCCAGGACAAGACAGCGTCTTGTCCTACAGTGAGCGCGGGAACGTAGGGCAATTCGCCGAATTGCCCAGGACAAGACAGCGTCTTGTCCTACAGTGGCGCGCGGGGCGTAGGGCAATTCGCCGAATTGCCCAGGACAAGACAGCGTCTTGTCCTACAGTGGGCGTGCGGGGCGGGACGTAGGGCAATTCGCTGAATTGCCCCGGACAAGACAGCGTCTTGTCCTACAGTGAGCGTGCGCAGGGACGTAGGGCAATTCGCCAATTGCCCTGGACAAGACAGCGTCTTGTCCTACAGTGGCGCAGGGACGTAGGGCAATTCGCCGGTGCCCCGGACAAGACGGCGTCTTGTCCTACAGTGGGCGCGGGGACGTAGGGCAATTCGCCGATTGCCCCGGACAAGACAGCGTCTTGTCCTACAGTGGGCGCAGGGGCGTAGGGCAATTCGCCGATTGCCCCGGACAAGACAGCGTCTTGTCCTACAGTGAGCGCAGGGACGTAGGGCAATTCGCCGATTGCCCTGGACAAGACAGCGTCTTGTCCTACAAGGGACGTAGGGCAATTGTGCCCTGGACAAGACGGCGTCTTGTCCCTACAGTGAGCGCAGGGACGTAGGGCAATTCGCCCGATTGCCCAGGACAAGACAGCGTCTTGTCCTACAGTGAGCGCGGGGACGTAGGGCAATTCGCTGAATTGCCCTGGACAAGACAGCGTCTTGTCCTACAGTGGGGCGCGGGGACGTAGGGCAATTCGCCGAATTGCCCCGGACAAGACAGCGTCTTGTCCACCACAGTGGGCGCGCAGGGACGTAGGGCAATTCGCCGATTGCCCCGGACAAGACAGCGTCTTGTCCTACCACAGTGGGCGCGAGGGCGTAGGGCAATTCGCCGAATTGCCCTGGACAAGACAGCGTCTTGTCCTACAGTGGGCGTGCGTGGCGGGACGTAGGGCAATTCGCTGATTGCCCCGGACAAGACAGCGTCTTGTCCTACAGTGAGCGCGGGAACGTAGGGCAATTCGCCGAATTGCCCAGGACAAGACAGCGTCTTGTCCTCCCACAGTGGGCGCGCAGGGACGTAGGGCAATTCGCCGAATTGCCCTGGACAAGACAGCGTCTTGTCCTACAGTGGGCGCAGGGACGTAGGGCAATTCGCCGAATTGCCCCGGACAAGACAGCGTCTTGTCCTACAGTGAGCGCAGGGGACGTAGGGCAATTCGCCGAATTGCCCTGGACAAGACAGCGTCTTGTCCTACAGTGGGCGCGGGGGACGTAGGGCAATTCGCCGATTGCCCCGGACAAGACAGCGTCTTGTCCTACAGTGAAAGCGCAGGGACGTAGGGCAATTCGCCGATTGCCCCGGACAAGACAGCGTCTTGTCCTACAGTGGGGCGCGGGGACGTAGGGCAATTCGCCGATTGCCCCGGACAAGACAGCGTCTTGTCCTACAGTGGGCGCGGGGACGTAGGGCAATTCGCCGATTGCCCAGGACAAGACAGCGTCTTGTCCTACAGTGAGCGCGCAGGGGCGTAGGGCAATTCGCCGATTGCCCTGGACAAGACGGCGTCTTGTCCTACAGTGGGCGCGGGGACGTAGGGCAATTCGCCGAATTGCCCAGGACAAGACGGCGTCTTGTCCTACAGTGGGCGCCTGGGGGACGTAGGGCAATTCGCGCCGAATTGCCCCCTGGACAAGACAGCGTCTTGTCCTACAGTGGGCGCGGGGACGTAGGGCAATTTCGCCGATTGCCCCGGACAAGACAGCGTCTTGTCCTACAGTGGGCGTGCGTGGCGGGACGTAGGGCAATTCGCCGATTGCCCCGGACAAGACAGCGTCTTGTCCTACAGTGGGGGCGGGGACGTAGGGCAATTCGCCGAATTGCCCCGGACAAGACAGCGTCTTGTCCTACAGTGGGGGCGGGGACGTAGGGCAATTCGCCGAATTGCCCCGGACAAGACAGCGTCTTGTCCTACAGTGGGGCGGGGACGTAGGGCAATTCGCCGATTGCAATTGCCCCCGGACAAGACAGCGTCTTGTCCTACAGTGGGCGGCGTGGCGGGACGTAGGGCAATTCGCCGAATTGCCCCGGACAAGACAGCGTCTTGTCCTACAGTGGGCGCGGGGACGTAGGGCAATTCGCCGAATTGCCCTGGACAAGATGGCGTCTTGTCCTACAAGTGCGTGACTGGTCGCGGGTGTGTTATACTGTGCGGCGTGCGGCGGCGCACGGGCAGCGCAGGAAGTAGGTTGAATGGCAGGGAGGCGTGGGCGCGGCGAATGCCGGCATAAGGAAAAGAAGATGACCACCTCACACAATTATCTGTTTGTCAGTGACTTGCATTTGAGTGAAGGACGCGACCCGCGCACGGGGCTGCTTTCGCCCAACGAGGATTTCTTTCACGATGACGGGTTTGCGCGTTTCCTGGTGTATCACGTGCAGTTGAGCCGACAGCCGCAAGCCGCGGCGCATTATCGCAAGCCGTGGAAGCTGGTGGTGAACGGGGACATTTTCGACTTCTTGCAGGTGACGAAACTGCCGGCGGAAGGGGACGAACTGGAAGCGGTGCGGGGCGTGCGACGTCATGCTGACCTGAGCCAGAATGAGCAGGAGTACGGCCTGGGCACGCGCAGCGCGGAGATTGTGTGGAAGCTGGAGCAGATCGCCGCCGGCCATCCTGTCTTTTTCCAGGCGTTGGGCTGGTTCCTGGCGCAGCCCGGTCAGGAAGTCATCCTTTTGAAGGGGAACCACGACGTGGAGACGTACTGGCCTGCCGTGCAGGCGCGGATGCGGGCGCTGGTGGCGGCGGCGTATGCGGCGTGGCGCGCTGCCGGCATGCGCGGGGAGGAGGTGGATTCGCCGCTGCCCTGGGATGAGGCGCTGCCCGCTTCTATCGCGGATGTTGTGCCGGCATCTATTCAGTTCCCCCCCTGGTTTTATTACGAGCCGGGCCTGTTCTTCGTGGAACACGGCAACCAGTACGACCCGCCAAACGCCTTCAACGACGTGCTGGCTCCCGTGTTGCCGGATCGCCCGGAGATGATCGAATTGCCGGCAGGTTCCTTCTTCGTGCGCTACTTTTTCAACAAGGTCGAACAGGTCCACCCCTTCGCCGACAACATCAAACCGATTACCCGCTACATTCGCTGGGCGCTGGATCAGGAGCCGGTAGACACGCTGCAAATGGTCATTCGCCAGCGGCGCATTATCGTGCGCAGCTTGACCAACCTGATTAAGAAGAAGGCGGACCCGATTAAAGGCGCACCGGGGATGTTGAAGAATGCCGGCACGCCCAAAGAGGGCGCGCCGCAAATTCCCCTGCACCCGGATCGTTGGGAGCAGATCATCACCATCCGTGACGAGATGCACGAGGCCGCCGGGGCCATGGGGAATCGCACCAGCCTGATGACGGCGGGTTCGTTAGGGTTAAACGTGACGTTGAGCGCCAGCGCGCTCACGGCTTTGCGCGCTTTCGTGCGTGGCGAGTGGCGCAAGCTGGCCTGGTTGCTGTTGGGGGCGGGTGGATCGTTTGTGGGGAAGACGCTGTTGACGCAGCAGTTGAATCGGTTTGATACGTTGGTGTCGTTGACGAATGTGGCGGAACGGATTTGCGTGGCTTTTAATCAGCCGGATAATGCCGGCATTCAGGCCGCCGTCCCCTACTACATTTTCGGCCACAACCACAGCGCCCGCGTACGGGAGTTGACCCAGGCCGCCGGCACCAACGCCCCATTCCGCCAGTGGTACGTGAACACGGGCGCGTGGCTGCCCTCTTTTAATGAGAGCGACCGCCTCACGCGCAGCGACATCCAGTTGACGTTTTTCCGCCTGGTGCCGGACAGGCCGGGCCGCGATGAGCAGGTGCCTGAACTCCTGGAATGGCTGCCCAATGCGGATCGCCCCCGCCCGGTACGTCTCTTGTAAGCTCCCGCAAGGGGGACGCACTGTCAGACGTGCGTCCCTCTTTTTATTTCGGTAGGGCGGCGCAGCTTTGCCATTGGCGATTGTGGTAAAGCAGCGGCATACTGTTGTCGGCGGTGGCGTGGGCGGCCATGACTTCACCGACGAAGATGGCGTGATCGCCACCGTCGTAGATTTGCCACACTTTGCAGTCGAGCCAGGCGAGGCAGCCGGGGAGGATGGGGCAGCCGGTGACGGCGGTTTGTACGTCGATGCCGGCAAATCGATCCTTCACCTCGGGCTGCATGCCGGCAAACCGCATTCCCCAATCAAGCTGATCCACGCTCAAAAGATTAATCGAGAACGCGCCAAACTCGCTGATCGCCTTGTGCGTAAACAGATGCTTGCCGAAGCAAACCAACACCAGCGGCGGATCCAGGCTGAGGCTGGAAAAAGAACTGGCTGTAACGCCAATCCGATGCTCTTGGTACATGGTCGTCACCACGGTGACGCCAGAAGCGAACTGCGCGAGTGCTTTGCGGAAATCGTCAGAACTGACCACGATAATGTTCCCCTACTTTGTTTGAGACCGGCTGGCACGCCAAAGCGCGACGCAGCGAGCGTTTACGGATAACGAGGTCAAGTATAACCGTATGAATTATGAATGACGAACTTTATCCGCAATTACTCGGCCAACAACTTCGGGGAAGATGAGGTCGCCCCTCGTCCTTCATTTTTGCAGCGCGTATACGTTTACGTCCACGCCGGGGGAGTAGAGGGCGCTGTCCGGGGGGCGTCGCAGGTTGGGGAAGCCGGCCAGTGCCAGCAGCGAGCCGTCCCACCGGGTCACGTTGGCCGGTTGCACGGGATACGGGACGTGGTGGACCTGCCCGGTGTGCAGCCCGGATGGGGGATTGGCAAAGAGGATGTAGCGCTCCACGAGGAAGAAGGTGAGGGTGTCTGGCTCGGCGAGGTGGGGGCGGTCGCTGCCCTGGTAGTGGAAGACGGATGGGGGGGTGTCCAGGCCGCGTCGTTGGGTGGTGTAGCGGATGTTGCCGGCATTGTCGCGTTGGGCGTTCATGCGGGCGTGGAAGTAGGGGAGTTTGAAAAAGGCGCGGGCGATGAGGACGGCCAGGGGTTGGCTGGCGTCGAGGGAGTAGAACCAGACGCCGGGCGTGCCGTTGGCGTCGTGGACGTAGGTGCGCACGTTGGTTTCGAGGAAGTTGGAGATGGGGGGAAATGCCGGCACAAACCGTGGCCGAATCTCGCGCATAAAAAAGGGAACCAGCCCCAAAAACGCGCTCCCCTCAAACGTATCCACAAACAGCCCTGGCGGCAGCGTCCGCTGGATCATCTCTGGCTCCACACGCCAATGTAAGAACAGCAGATCGCGCCACTGCTGGTACATGGCCGGCGCGCGCCCGCGTGGCTTTTCGCGCCAATACAGACGGTCAGAGAGATTGGGCATCGTCATGGGCATAGCCAGGTGCGACGCACGGCCAATGTGCGTCGCACCTGAGTAATAGCGTAACCGCTACGGAATCGTAATCGTCTTAGAGAGGACGCTGCTGTTCGGGTCGAACACGTAGCCTGTCTTGACGATGTTGGTGACGGTGATTGTGTACGCACCCGTGGTCAGGCTGCCTGTCTGGAACCAGACCGTGCCGTTCGCCGCGGTGGTGCCGATTTGATTCGTGGTCGTGCCATTGGGTTTGGTCCAGGTCACGTGTACTTCCGCGCCGGGTACGGCGGCATTGTTGCCATCCCGCACCAACACCAGACCACGCGCGATCACGTAAGAACCAACCTGCTGTCCCCAGAGACCAATGCCGGCAGAACGCATTGTTTGCCCACCCGTTACCGTCAGCACTAGCGGGTAAACGAGTTCCGGCGTATCCGGGTCGTTGCTGGTGATAATCAGGTTGCCCGTATACGTACCGGCTGCCAGCCCGGTGGCGTCGAAGGTGACAACCACCTCGTCGGAGCCGCCGCCGCTCGTCGTGCCACTCGTAGGCGCGGCGCTGGCCCAATCAATGCCACTGTCCGGCGAGTTGTCCGTCACATGGTAGACCGTGCCGGTAGAGATGTTCGCCGCGTACATTTCGCCGCTGCTATCTTCACCAAAGGAGACGATGCCAAAACCACCCGCGGCCGGGTATGCGTAGGAATTCCAACCCCCATTGCCATCCGCGACCAGGCTCCAGAAGTTGCCGCTGCAATAGTCGGCAAACAAGTAGTGCCCGAACATGGCCGGATAGGCTGTGCCGCGATACCGATAGCCGCCCGTGACGGAGCAGCCCTGGCCGTGACTGTACTCAAAGATGGGGGCGTCGTAGCTGCTGTACGGCTGGCAACCCGACGTGTTGTAGGCGTGCGTGCCTTCATAACAGCGCCAGCCGTAATTCTCGCCGCCGCCACTGCTGGCCGCCTGGTAGTCAATTTCCTCCCAGTTATTCTGGCCCACATCGGCAATGAACAGGTCCCCGGTCAGCCGATCAAAGCTGAATCGCCAGGGATTGCGGACGCCCAGCGCCCAGATTTCATCCAACGTGCCCGGGTCGCCCACGAACGGGTTGTCGGCGGGGATAGCGTAGGGCGAGCCATTGTCTACGTCGATCCGCAGCATCTTGCCCAACCATTCCAGCGGATTCTGCGCCCGATTGCCCGGATCACCACCGCTGCCGCCGTCGCCCATGCCAATGTACAGGTAGCCATCACTGCCGAAGCGCAGGTTTCCGCCATTGTGGTTGCTGTACGGCTGCGCTACGGTGAACAGAATCTGCTCACTGTTGGGGTCGGCAATGTTGGCGTCTTCGGTGACGCTGAAGCGGGATACTGTCGTATTGCCGCTGTTGTTCGTGTAGTTGACGTAGAAATAGCCGTTGTTGGCATAATTGGGGTGGAACGCCAGCCCGAGCAGGCCCTGCTCGCTGCCATTCGACCCGACGCGGGGGTCAATGTTCATGAAGGGCGTTGGCAGCAGGCTACCGTTGCCGTCCACGATGCGGATGCGTCCCGCCTTTTCCACGATGAAGAGCCGATCATCACCCGCGTTGGTCACATTCAACGGCTCCGCCAACCCGGAAACGTAGGGAACCAGACTCAGATTCAACGGATTGGCATTTGCCCCTTCCTCGCTGATGACCCAGTTCAGGTCGGCCTGCCCGTTGTTGCTGATCGTCAAGGAGCCTGTGGTGGTGCCGCCGGAAGCAAGGGTGGCTTCCAGAGAGGGGGGATCCACGGCAATGTCGGCTGCCGCCGGTTGCTGCGGGATGGGCACAAACATGGGGCCGCCCCAGCAGGGGTACGTTTCGGGATTCGGTTCGCCGGATATCGTCCAACAGTAGTACCCGTCGCCGTCCGTATTGGATGGGTCAGTGACGAATTGGGGCACGTACCAGATCACGATGTTCTGGTTGTTGATGGCTTCGTTGTTTAGATAAATGTGCGGCCCTTGCTGATAATTGTCGTTGCAGCACGTGCCGATGATGCCCAGGTCCGTGTCTCCTTCGGAAGCGTGATGCTGTGTTGCATAAATGAAGGCATCATCACCACGCCCGAGGTCGCCGAAGTTGTTGTCCTGGCCTGGTTCCATGTAGTAGCCGGCGCCCGATTGATCCATGACGCGCCAGGCGTAGCCTTCAGGCGTGTAGGGCGCGCCCTGCGACCACCAGTTTTCCACGGACTGATCTTGCCAGGCCGCACCGTCCCAGGTAGCGAACGTGTCGGCGTCGTCGCCGGCGACGGCAATGTCAATGCGCATGAGGGGACGGTAGATGGCGTTGTCGCCGCAGCCTTTGCCAAAAGCGCCGGCGACGGTGCGGAAGCGGCCATCGTTGTAGAACTGGAAGCGTTGTTCGTAGCGATAGTTGCAGTAGTTGCCCCAGTTGGACATGCGGAAGTCTTGAATGACTTCAAAGCCGACCACATTGGCCTGGCCGTTGTCGTAGATGTCGACGACCTGGGTTTCGCCATAGGGGTTGATGTGGAAGCCGCCGCCGCCGCCGCCACAGCCGGTGTAATCGGTGTAGCCGGAAACGCCGTAGTCGGCGTGCCATTCGATGGCTTTGCCGCTGGTCATCACGAGGACGCCATTGTAGGTGACGTTGTACACGCGCAGCGCGTCCGTACCGGTCACTTCGTAACTCAACTGCCAGCCATCCCGATTCACGACGCCGGGGGAGGGGCAACCCCCTTCTGGTTCGAAGGGGATAGTGTTGTTGGGCGGATTGGGTTCCATGCGGGTGTAGTTGAGGCCTGCCAGTTTTTCGTCGGTGAGGTCCACGATGGCCCAGAGAATGCGGTCGCCCAGCTCAAATGTGGGACCGACGCAGAGGTGGCCGTTATCGCAGTCCGTGCCCACCAGCCCGGACTCAACCGGGGCCATGTCCGCCTGGGTGGGTTTGAAGCCGAGGGCGTCGATGACGGGCTGGCTGTTGATGGCTATCTCCAATGCTCTGTCGGCGAGTCGTTTGTTGATGCCGGGATGGACGCCTGGTTGGTAGAAGACATCCAGTACTTGCTGGCCGGTGATGTCTACGATGGCTGTTACGGCGGCGTTTTCGTTGAAGATGTACATTTCAACTTGCCGGCAATCCGCTTGGGCACAGGCGTTGCTGGAAACAGGAAAATGCTCCCCGACGGCGCGGACGCCAAATACCTCGGCGCGCTTGCCCGCCGTGTAGTCGAGGACGCGGGGATCAGATAGCGCCAACTCCTGCGCCAACTGCTGTTCCGCTGATAGTTCGCTGGTTAATGGCGCAGCCGATGATTTGCCGCGGACCACCCCCGTGGGTTGCAAAAAGTGATTGGCAAGCAGCGCCAGTGGGATAACCAGCGCCAGGCCGATCAGGAACAACTTGAGCGAAAAACGACTTTTCATTACTTCACCTCTCCTGAAAATGGGAAAACACCTGGTTGTTATTGATACCAGTTAGTGGCTGTCCGCTAAGTTAGCGGAAATGTGCGGACAGCGGCTATCCATGATAGCTGGACTGTAACCGTCCATAAAAAGTGTGAAGTTGTTTTCGGACGGTTACTTAGTCTGACCGTGGTGACGATTATGAGGTATGTGTCAGGCGTGTTGCAAACACAATGAGAACAATACCATGAGGCAATGGCAATCCGTGGAATGTGATCAGCAATGGACGGCAGTTAATGGTCGTTGGGCTACGGAACTGCCCAGGGGAAGGTTATCATCTAAAGTGAAAAGATGCCAGGGAATGAGCGGATCAGTGCGAAGCGTGCGCGCTGACAAAGGCGTCGATCAAGGCGCGGGCGATGCTGACAGGAGGTGGCACGAGCGGGAGGTTCTCGGCGCGGTACCAGCCCGCGGCGGCGATTTCAGTTTCCTCTAGCACGATTTCTCCGCCGGCGTATTCGGCGGTGAAGGCCAGCATGAGGGAGTCGGGAAACGGCCACGGCTGGCTGCCAAAGTAGCGAATGTTCCGCACTTCCAGGCCGACTTCTTCCTTGATCTCCCGCTCGACCGCTTCTTCCAGCGTCTCGCCTGGCTCTACGAAGCCCGCCAGGACGCTGTGGAAGCCGG
Organism: Ardenticatenales bacterium; assembly: GCA_020634515.1. Taxonomy (NCBI): domain Bacteria; kingdom Bacillati; phylum Chloroflexota; class Ardenticatenia; order Ardenticatenales; species Ardenticatenales bacterium. Next base: position 786,335 of record JACKBL010000002.1, read on the forward strand.
GTGGATGGCGGTGGGCGCGGGCCAGCAGCAGGGTGTCGCCTTTGGTGACGGCGACGATGATGGCGGGCGAGATGCGCGGGTAGGTGGTAAGGTCGCAGTTGGGGCAGAGCTTGGCGCGCTCGTCTGGTTTCAGTTGCGTCGCCTGGCCGCAGCGGCCACAAAATTGCGTGTTGCGGTCCCAGGCGACGATTTGCACGGCGCGCACGGCGACGCGCAGCAGGTCGGGGTCGATGCGGTCGAAAAGGCGGCGCAGTCCAAGAAAACGCCATCCTTCGGGGAGGGAAATGCCGGCACGTACATCCCCTGACAAACAATCAACCTCCCCCAGCCGCCCCAGGTATTGCGTGTGGTGCGGGGACAGCCCTAACAACGCCAATTCAGCGGTGGTGGGGACCATATAACGGGAACCGTCGTCCCGCACCAGCAAATGGCCGTTATCAAACACAAACCACCAGGCGGGCGTGGTGATCCGCGCGGGCGCGGTGGCAATCGAGTGAAAGAGCTGTGTCATCGTTTGATTTGATTATGGATAGGGACCGGGCGAGGGGGCGGGATAGCCGCCGGGGGTGAAGGTGGGCGGGGGCGTGCCCAGCGTGGCTGTGGCGAAGACGTTAGGGGTCGTGGTTACGGGCGTCGGCGTGGACGTGATCGTGGGCGTGGGCGTTATGGAGGGCGTGAGGGAGGGGCCGGGCGTGGGCGTGGGGGTGTCCGTGGCCAGGGGGTTGGGCGTGAGCGTGGGGGTAGCGGTGAGCGATGGCGGCGGCGTGTTGGTCGGCGTCGGCGTGAGCAGGGGGGGTGTTGCTGATGGGGTGGGTGTTGAGAGGAGGGGGAGGATGGGGGTCGTTAGCGTGGGCGTGGTTGTGAGGGTGGCGGTGGGCAGCACGTCTGGCGGTCCGAGGAAGTCACCGCCGCCCGGCTGCGGCGCAACGTCGGCGATCTGGTCGGCGTCGGTGAGGGGGTTGGGTGAGACGATCCATTGCGCTTGCAGGTACCAGGCGTTGCCGGCATCCGGCTCTTTCCCACACCCCAATGGACCGGAATACAACCGCCAGATGCCGTCCACCGTCAACTGCGCGTTGCGCGGAATCAGCGGCAAAATTCCCTCCAGACCGGCGGCGTCCAGCCGGAGTTCGTCGGCAATCAAGGCCCAGGTCGTGCGCGGACCGTGATTGGGGGCGCAGGTGGGCAGGGGCAGGCGGGTGAACGTGCCACGCACGCGAATGAGTTGGTCTTGATACAATTGGGGCGCTTCGTTTAGTTCGGCGAAGCTGACTTCCAGGGGGGTGGCGGAGATGATCTGCTGGACGGCGGCTTTGGTGGGGAATGTGCCGGCAAATTCACCCTGGTTCTGGCGGGAACGGGCACAGGCCGGCAGCAGCAAGAGCAGCAGGAGCAGCGGCGACCAGGCGCGCGCAAAGGGGAAATGAACTCGGATCGACATGCGAGGGTATTGTACCGTCGTTTGGTGCATGGCCGCAATTCCCGATGACCTGCTCAGATGATCCTCATGTGTCAGCGGCGGTTGGGGAGGTGAATTTGCGGCCAGCGTGGACCGCGATGATGGACCCACCATTCGGCAATGAGGATGAGAAGGGCGACGACGGCCAGCCAGGGCCATAACTCGCGCTGCCCGATGTCGCTGTCGCCGGCGGTGGTGGCTGTTTTTTGCCCCAGGTCGATGGTGGCGGCGGGCATGATGTGGGATTCCTGGGGAGAGAAGAGGTTGATGGGGAAAATGCCGGCATTCCGGTCCCCCGCATTATCCCGCGCCATCACCTGATACAGTCCGGGTTGCGCCGTCTCCGTAAACAGCAGATCAGATTCATCCACCGTTGCCGACCAGTCGCTCCCGTCCGGTTTGCGCACCTGGACCAGCGTGGCGCTCGTCCCTGGCGTCAGGCGCACCGCGTCGCCGGGTCGCAGCGCATCCGCGGCGGCAAACGCCTGTCCCGGCGTGAGCCAATCCGTCAAATTAGCCATCAGGATGGGGAAGGCCACCTGCAAGGGCAAATCAGAATCACGCAGATCGAACGTCAACAGCGCCACGCGACGCGCCCCGCGCTCGCCTATGAGGATGAGCGGTCCGCCTTCCCCTTCGACCAGCGTTTGCAGACCGGGGGCGCTGACCTGGCGCGCTTCACGAATGTGGACATTGGTCCAGTCTACGAATTGCAGCAGGGGGTTGTCGGCGACGCGGATGGCGGTTGTGTTGGAGAAGGGGTTGGTGACGGTAAAGAGGTCGGGAATGCCGGCAGGCGGATTGAGCAACAGCAAGTCGGCGTCCGGCAGGGGCGTGGGCGGCGTCACCCCGTCGTAGACCATCAGGTCGAATGGTTCTTCGACGTTGGCCGCCAGGTCTGTGTCCGGGCCGGTCTTGAAGGCGTTAATGCCTGGCAGCACGGCGTAAATCTGTTCCAGGAACAAATTGCCGGCAGTGACGAGAAGCGTGCGGCTGCCCGCGCCCCCCTGGTGTACAGCCCAGGCGACGTCGTCCGGCGGGAAAGCGTCCGCCGCATTATCGCTGAGCTGCGCGGCGATGGTGGTGGTTCCATTGGGTAGCTGCCAGGTGAGGTTGGCGGCGGTGTCCGGGTCAATGGTGACGCGGCGGGAGTCGTAGAGGGCGTCGTCCAGGCGCAGGCTGATGAGGGCGGATTGTGGCGCGGCGCCGTAGTTGGTGACGCTGGCGAACAGTTCCACGCCCGTGGCGCCTGCACGGGTTGCCAGGGCGCTGATGCCCAGGTTTTCGCCTTGCCGGCCGATGGCAACGTAGATGGTATTCGCGGGGAACGGGGGCAAATCCCGTGGCAGCCCGCCATCGGAAACGACGGCAATGCGCGCATCCCGAAATCCTTGCGCCGCGCCGATGGCCAGCGCCGCCGCTGCCGCCCAATCCGCTTCTCCCTGTTCTGGCCGCGCCGCCGCCAACGCGGTCCGCAGCACGGCGCGGTCGCTTGTGGCGGGCGTGAGCACTTGCGGTGTGCGCCCTACGAGGATGATGGTCATCTGGTCGGTGCCGCTCAACCCGCCGATCAGTCGCGCCACTTCTTCTTGCGCTGCCGCAAAGCGGTTGGGGGCCACGTCCGTGGCCTGCATGGAGGCGGAGCCGTCCAGTAAAACCACGATGCTGCCGCTGATTAATGCCGGCACAGGCACAAAAGGACGCGCCAGAGCCACCACCAACGCCGCCAGAATCAGCAATTGCAAAATCAGCAGCAAATTGCGCCGCAGCTTCTGCCAGGGCGCATTCGCCTCCCGGTCGCGCAGCAGCTTTTGCCAGAGCAACGTGCTGCTCACCGTGATCTCCCGCCGCCGCAGCCGCAGCATGTACATCAGTACAATCGGCCCGGCCAGCAAACCCAGTAAGAGAAAAAGCGGGGTGAGAAAGGACATCAGGGCAAATGAGCGGGCTGATTGAGCCAGTTTTCAATACGGTTGCGCAGATTGCCTACATCTTCGCTACACAATTGGCGCACGCGCGGGTACCTTCTTGCCGCTGCCTGCCCCATGGTCTTGTAAACCAAAAGCGCATCATCAGGCAGACCATTCCGCTGTGCCAGAGGGAAGAAGTACCGTTCTTTCACGGCTACTTCCTCTCGAATAGCGCGCCACGACCACTCAGGGGGCAGATCGTGCCCGGCAAGCGCCCACACTTCAATTTCTTGCCAGGCATTTTCGCCAAAAAGAGCGGCATCCGTGCGCAACGTATCCTGCGCCGCGGCTTCGATTTTGTCCAACGCCGCCCGTCTTCCGGGTTTTCCGTCCCGATCCACGCACAACAGAAACAGGTCTACCATAGGGTATTGATCGACGATTTCCATGATTTGGGTCGCGCCCAACGCCTGCTCAACACCGCCCAGTTGGGGTTCAAAACACACCGCGACCCTGGCGCGTGCTTTCCCCAATGCCCTGAACATGGCCTGTACCAACGGCTTCAGGATGTGTTGGTCATAGGTGAAGTCTTCGAGAATGATAAGGACGTTCACGATACCGCCTCTGGTTTTTCGTCTTCCGCAAAGCTCATCACATTTTCAAACCAGCCGGAAGCGTGCAGGCGGCCCAATCCCTGCGCCTGCGCCAGGCGCGCGGCATCCGGCATATCCAGAAGGCGCGTCAGCGTGGCGTCTGCCCGGCCCTCCGGGCGATAGAGCAGATAGGCATGTTCCAACGTCTCGCCCCGGACGCTGTTGAGCAGCGAGGACGAATGCGTGGTGATGATCACCTGGGTCTTGCCGCTGCCCGCTTGCTGCTCAATCAATTGCAGCAGCAGATACTGCCGCGCCGGATGAATGCCATTCTCCAGTTCTTCAAAGAAATAAAGTGAAGCGGGCTGCGGCCCTAGCATTGCCGTTAAAATGCCCAGAAAACGGAGCGTCCCGTCAGACGCGCTAAAGACAGAAGTTTTGCGCCCATCTGCTTCTACCAGTTGCAGTCGTACATTTCCTAGATCGTCGGTGAAGAAGTCAAAACTCTCCACATCCATTGGGGTCAATTCGTGTAGCCAGGTAAGGACACGTTGTTTGCGACCAGGGTCTTGATAGATTTCATAAAGCACAGCAGAAAGGTTGCTTCCATTTTCGCTAAGTGCGAACTGTCCTGGACGGGACGTTTGTCGCATAGTTTCAATGTCTAGGTCAAAAAATCGCAAATTGCGAAATACTTCGAGGATGGCTGAGGTTTGGTTATGTAATAGCGACCATCTGTTTTCTACTGCTGTAACTATCAGTGAGGCTGTTTCATTGGATATGGGCCCTTGCAATAATTCCATTACGGGTGGGCGTTTAGTCTCAAGCTCTGGCGACAAGACGCGCGCGACAAACTCGTTCTCAAGAAACGAGGATTGAGGGCGAGAATCAACAATTGGCAAAACAGGTCGATCTGTTTCATGTATGAATTTCACAAACGCTGGCACAACCACATTCATGTTTGCTTCAGTATCTGTGAGAGTGCTGAACACCGTTTCCCCGTTTCTGGTAAGTGATTCATGGGCCAGACTTAGTTTATCTATTGATTGAATCACAAACCTGATCGTGTAGATGAAGCTGTCTTTGTTTGCCTTATCTTCAAAACGCGCGTCAATTTCTAAGCTCTCTTTCTTCCTAAAAGGCAGTTCGCGCATGCCGCCGCGGATGCCGGACCAGACGCGCTCGCCGGACTCGGTGGATTTGCCGCCGACGATTTCCGCCAGGCTGTAGCCGCGGCCAATGGCGTGGAGGAAGCGGAATGCTTCGCGCAAGTTGCTTTTACCGGTGGCGTTGGCCCCGATGATGACGGTTGTTGGCCCCAGTTCCAGCGTGACGGATTGGAAGTTTTTGAAGTTGGTGAGCTTGAGGGATTTAAGCCTCAATTTTAAGGGTGTGCCGTTGTCCATATTGCCACCTGTGAAGCGCGCCGCGCCTGGAAAGTGCGCCGCGCCCGATCGTTTCCCTCATTTTACCACAGCCTGCGCGCGCAGCGTTTGCAGTACGAGTTTGTCCCAGGGGGTGTCGGTGGTGATGGGGATATAGTGGACGCGGCGGCGGGCGCAGTGGTCGGCGATCTCGGCGCGCCACGCTTCCAGGCGGCGGCGGTAGATGTCTACCATGCCCACGTCGAGCGTGAGTTCGGCGTCCGCGCCCGTTTCCACATCGATGAGCTTCACGTCGCCGGCGGCGGCAGGGGAGACTTCGTCTGGGCTGAGGATGTGCAGGAGGCCGACCTCGTAGCCGCGCGCCAGCAGCGCGTTCAATCCCGCTTCGTAGCCGTTGGGGGAGAGCAGATCGCTGAGGAGGAACAGCAGCCCGGGGCGGCGGGCGCGCGTGGCGTAGCGGCGCAGGGAGAGGTTCAGGTCGGTGACGCCGCTGCTTGGGGCGACTTCCAGGAATTGCAGCAGGCGGATGGATTGGGATGCGCCACGATAGGGTCCCCAGGTCTGATTGCCGGCGCTTCGCAGCAGGGTGACGGTGAGCAGGTCGCCGGTGGTGAGGGCGATGTGGCCCAGCGCCGCCGCCAGCCGCAGGGCGTAGCGCTGTTTGTCCGTGGCGGCGTCCGGCGGCCAGGCCATGCTGCCGCTGGCGTCCACAAGCAGGTGAACGGAGAGGTCTTCTTCCTCTTCCAGCAGCTTCACAAACGGGCGCTCCAGGCGAGCGTAGACGTTCCAGTCGAGGCGGCGCAGGTCGTCGCCGGGTGTGTAGTCGCGGTAGTCGGCGAATTCAATGGAGGAGCCACGCTTGCGGCTGCGGCGGTCCCCTTTCATCGCGCCGACGCGGATGCGGTTGGCGACCAGGGTTAGTTGCTCTAGTTTGCGGAGGTTGGCTTCGTCAAAAAGCATCAGCAGGGGCAGATGTAGGTCCATGCGCCTTGTGGTGGCGGCCAATTGAGGCGTGCCGGCATTTCCTTCTTCACAGCGGATTGCGCACCCATCTCAAAACCTCGTCAGGAACGCGGCAGATTGGCGAGAACGTCAGCGATGATCGCGTCGGGACGAATGCCTTCCGCCTGGCCTTCAAAATTCAACAACAGGCGATGGCGCAGGGCGGCGGGGGCCATGCCGGCAATATCTTCATAACTCACATTGTACCGACCCGCCAGCAGCGCCGTGATTTTTGCGCCCAACACCAGCGCCTGCCCCCCCCGCGGGCTGGCCCCATACCGCACAAACTGATTTACCAGCGGCGCGGGACTTTGGCCGGGATGGGTGGCAATGATCAGGCGGCTGACGAACTGGCTGACGTGGCTGGGGATGGGAACCTGGCGCGCCAGGGCCTGCATGGCCACGATCTGGGCGGCGTCGGCGGCCTGCGCCGGTTGTGGCGATGCTTTTCCGGTCGTGCGCGCCAAAATCTCGGTCAGATCGTCGGCGGAGGGGAAAGGGACGTTGACTTTGAAGAGGAAGCGGTCTAGCTGCGCTTCGGGCAGCGGGTAGGTTCCTTCCATTTCCAACGGGTTTTGTGTGGCGAGGACGAAGAAGGGGGAGGGCAGGGGGTAGGTATGGTCGGCCACGGTGACGGTTTGTTCTTGCATCGCTTCCAGCAGGGCGGATTGTGTCTTGGGCGTGGCGCGGTTGATTTCGTCGGCCAGCACCAGGTTGGCGAAGATGGGGCCTTGCTGAAAACGGAAATCGCGGCGTCCGCCGGCGGTTTCTTCCATGATCTCCGTGCCGGTGATGTCTGCCGGCATTAAATCAGGCGTGAACTGGACGCGGCTGAATGCGAGGTCTAAGACCTGCCCCAGCGTGCGAATGAGCATCGTCTTGCCCAGGCCGGGCACGCCCTCCAGCAGCGCATGTCCGCCGGCGAGGATGGCGACCAGCACATGGCGCACCACGTCCCGCTGCCCCACGATGACTTTGCCCAGTTCTGTTTCTATGTTGGCCGCGGTTTCGCGGAAGGTCGCCGCGCTCAATTCGCTTTGCTCAGTTGTGGTCATGATTGTGCCGGCATCCTTTGTGATGATCGAGGAATTTTATGTATCGTCGCGCGTGGTAACTGCCAGGCCAGATTGGACCAATTGTCTCTTGAAAATGGCCAATAAGCGCGTGAAATTGGTCCCAGAGAGCGTTCGTCGTTACCGCGCGTAAATAATTGTCCGCCTACGGTTCCAGCGAGGCAAAATAGTCGCGCACGAATTCCTTCATGCCCAATGGAATATAGTCGCTGTCCAACGCTTCGTAGGCGGCATCGCGGTAATCGCCATAAACCTGGCTGTACGGCACCAGGCTCTGTTCATCGCCGAATTCGGTGGCGTTTTCATGGAGCAGCGCACCACAGGCGGCGGGGTTGGTCCGGCATTCCGCCGGCAATTCCACCTGCACCCCATTCTCATCGCTCAACGCCGCCAACGGCGGCACATACACATTCTCCACATGGCCGCCGCCCGGCCCCGGTCCACCCGGTCCGCCCGCATCTTCCGTGCCTGTGTCCGCTTCATTGCCCAGACCTTGAATGGGCGACCCATCCTGCCCCGCCCCCTCGTTGCCCGGCCCAGTCTGGCCTGTATCGCCAGTTTGCTGGCCTTGCGCGCCGTTTGCCTGCGGCTGGCCGCTCTGGCCGCTCTGCCCATCCGCCTGCGCCACCGCCTCCCGCCCCGCCGCCAGCGACGCCGCCGCCTGGGCGGCCTGCTGCGCCGCCGCTGTTTCCTGCGCCCGTTGTTGCAGCGTGCCCGCCGCCTGCCGCAGCGCCTGCTGCGCCGCCGCCACGTCTCCATTTTCCAACGACGCGGCGGCCTCGGCCAACTGCTGCGCCAGTTCTGAATCAATCGTTTGCAGCGCCTGCGCCGCCTCGCGCAAATCCTGCGCCAAAGCCGCCTGCTCTGCTGCGCTCATTTGCGGCAGTTGGTCCGCCAATTGGTTGGCGGCGGTGCTGGCCCCGCTCAAATCGCCATTTTGCAGCGCCTGTCCCAGCGATTGGGCGGCGGGATTGTCCGCCAGCGGCGCGCCCGCTTCTTGCAGTCGCTGCCGCAATGCGGAAACGTCGTGGCTGGCGGCCAGGTCGCGCAGGTCGGCTTCCGCTTGCGAGAGGACGGCGACCGCTTCTTCCTGGCCCAAATTCCCTTCCTGCAAGGCCTGCAACGCGCTTTCCACGGGTTGGGTCAGCTCCTCTTGCTGCTCCGGGCTAAGGGCGGGGTTTTGTTGGATTTCGTTGATGAGGGCTTGCAGGGCTTCTTCCTGGGCCTGGATGCTTTCTGCCACGGCGCGTTGCGCCCGTAGCAGGTCGTGTTGCGGATTGGGCAGGTAGAAGCTGAGCGCCAGCAGGATCAGCGCCAGGGTGATCATCAGCCAATCCTGGCGATGTAGCCGCAGGGGGAGCAGGGCGCGGGTGTCCAGTTGGGCGCTGGCGCGCAAGGTGTCCTGGAGCTGCTGTTGGGCGAGGGTGGGGGGGACGACCAGCGCGTTCAGTTGGATTTCCACGGCGGTGCTGGTTCGCTCTTGCAGGCGAAACTGGCGGTCGGCGAAGTGCGCCTGGGCCAGCAGGTCGCGGCGGCGGGTGAGGACGCCAACGAGGCCGGCTGCCACGCCCAATAGCGCCAGCGCCAATGTGGCCCAGAGGAGTTCGCGGCCATCCAGCAAGGGGCGCAGCCGCGCTGCCGCCGCCAGCAGCACGGCGGCGAGCAGGCCAATCAGCAGGCCGCGTGGCCCCCAGATGAGGCTGTCGCGCCCGCGTCGCCGTCGGTCCCAGGTGCGCAGCCGTTGTGTTAATTCCGCGAATGGTGTGGCGGTGTTCATCGTTTTCCTTGTGTCAAGTGGCGCTGGCACGGCGCAGGCTGCGCACGGTGAGTGTGTAGAGGAGCCAGGTGAAGAAGAGGTAGCAGATGAGTTGTAGGTACCAGGGGGAGGGGATGTAGAGGGAGCGCCCGAGGAAGGGGAGGGAGAAGCCCCAGAGGCTGCCTTCCTGGACGAGGATGAGTTCGCTGATGATGAGAGATGCCGGCAAATTCGTCGCCGCCAGACCTATTCCGCCATAAATAGTCATCACGCCCATGGGCCACGCCGGAGTGGCTGCGCCGGCCATGATGATTGGGCCGATCACGGAGCCGACGATCAAGCCCATCATGGGAAAGCCTACTGTGAGGATAAAAGAGACGGTTGTGGTGGCGATGATCGCGCCCAGAGTGCTGCGCATGAAGCTGGAGAAGTAGATGCCGAGTAGGGCGTAGGTGAGCGCGCCCACCGTGAGCATGAGTTGGGAGATGAGCATTTCCGCGAGCGAGACGCCGCCGAGAAAGAAGGCGATGCTTTGCAAGGGGATGGCGGTGATGATCAGCAGTAGCACGTAGGCCAGGGCGGATTGTAGTTTGCCCAGGACGAAGGCGCGTTCGGTGAGCAATGTGGTGCGCAAGATTTCGTATGTTTGCTTCTCCCGTTCGCCGGTGATGGCGTTGGCGGTGAAGGCGGGCGCGGTGAAGACGACGAGGAACAACTGGGTGAGAACCAGGGCATAGAAGGTGGACTTTCCGATGAGGCGCAGGTCTGGGCCGCTGCCGCCGCTGCCGGCAACAAAGGCGAGATAAACGAGTGTGACAAACGTGGACAGTAGCGTCAGATAGATAGTGAGGATGGCGAAGGCGCGGCGGCCACGCATCCGTCCGCGTAGCTCTTTGACGGCCACGGGATTATCGCCGAAGCGGGTTCTAAAATAGCCGGTGTTGCCGGAATAGATGTCGTTCATGTCACTTTACATTGTAGTATGGGCGGGGCAGATTAGCCACAGCCGATCCGCCACTCCGCGGCGAGAAACCGCGATCAACCTGCGTGGGATTCCTGCCCGTCACCCGGAAAGCCCAAACGCCCACCCCCGACCTCCGCATGGAGAGCGGGCATGGCTCACCGGTCGGCGGTTCGCCGCAGGCGGCGCAGGGCCAGGGCGAACAGGATGAGGGTGAGGCCACCGTATAGCCCCATGAACAGGGCGGTGGGCAGCAGGGAGCCGAAGATTGCGTGCCCGCTCATGATGTTGGCCAGGCTGCCGATCACGTTGGCGGAGGCCATGAGTAGGTCGCCGTTGTGGGGCAGCAGGCGGTAGTAGGGGAAGTTGAAGATGTCGGCCAGGATAAAGAGGAGGGGCAGGCCGATGAGGGAGAGCAAGACGGCGGAAAGAGTGATGACGGTGGCCGAGATGGTGCCGCGGGTGATGGTGGAGCAATAGAGGCCGAGCATGGCGTAGGTGAGGGCACAGGTGAGGATGACCGCCTGGGTGAGGGCCAGGTCGGTGAAGCTGATGCCGCCGAGGAGGAAGGCGATGCTCTGCATGGGGATGGAGGCGATGATCAAGAGCAGGATGTAGGCCAGGCCGGAGGCCAGTTTGCCCAGCAGCAGGGCGGGGGCGGAGAGGAGGGTGGTGCGCAACAGTTCGTAGGTTTGTCGCTCCTTTTCGCCGGTGATGGCGCCGGTGGTGAAGATGGGGCCGATGAAGAAGACGAGGAATCCCTGGACGACAAGGACCATGCTGAAGATGGTTTTGCCGGCATCCGCCATATTCGGATTGCTGAGTGCCCCCGTGCTGTAATAGAGGCTGGTGTAGACGAGGACCACCAGCCCGGCCATCACCGACAGATAGATACTGAGGACGACAAACGCCCGCCGCCCGCGCATGCGCCCGCGCAGTTCCTTCAGGACAATTGGGTTGTTGCGCCAGCGGTGGACGGCCTGGTAGAAAGCGGACATAGGCGTGACTGTTTCAGGCGAATTCGCCCAGGCGTGGGGCGCGCCGGAGCAGATTCAGGGTGAGGGCGGCGATGAGGAGGAGGTAGACGAGAATGGGGCCGCCGATGGGAAGGACGGTGCTGCTGCTGTTGAAGAGGAGGGTCCAGAGCAGGTTGTTGGTGAGTAGTTTGATCAGGAGAATGCCGGCATAGCTGGCGGCGAGGGCCAGGGTGGTGGAGCGGATGTGGGTGGAGAGGTTCATGCCCAGGATGCCGGCAGTGATGATTTCCAGCCAGGGGCGCACAGCGGTGAAGCCGCTAACGAATAGGGAGGAAATCGCTTGTTTGGGTGCGGTGCTGCTGAGGTAGAGCGAAAAGAGAAATAGGAGAAGTCCGTGTAGCAGGCTGAATATGCCTAGCAGCAGCCAGATGCGCAGGCGGGCCATGGCGCCGAGGAATTTGGCGCAGAGGATGGTGATGTCGCTGTAGGGGGTGGTGCGGATGCTGTCCCAAGTGCCGGCATTTATCTCCATCCCAATAGCCGGAGCCGTCAGCGCCGGGGCCATAATCACGCCGTACCAGGTGAGGACGTTCAACATAATGGCCGGCAGGCAGACGATGCAGGCAAGGAAAGCATCTCTGCTGCTCTGGCTGCTGAACAGCGCCGGATTGAGCCACCCCCCGCACGCGCCGATGATCAGCGCGCCCAGGAAGATGAAGGGGGCGAATCGGCTGGCCTGGTCAAAAAGGGGATTGGGGCGGCCCCAATCCCCGCGCTGACGGCGGTAGATGGGATTGTGGCGTAGATCACGCAACCAGCGCCACAAGCGATGTGGCTGGGCCAGCAGGCGTAGGTAGGCCGGTGGCGTGTTCGTGTGGGGCGGTGCGGCCATGCGCTACTGCACCAATCCTTGCGTCACTTGCAGGAAGATGTCTTCCAGGTCGCTTTGTTCTTCGCCAAAATGGATGACGGGAATGCCGGCATTCACCATCCCCACCAACAACTCACTCAACGCCTCGTCATTTCCTACAAAATCAAAGCGGATTGCATTTGCCGGCATTTCCACCTCCGGCGCGGTGAGGATCGACGTCACCTGTGGCGTGTGTAGCAAGCGTTCCTGCGCCGCTTCCAGGCCATGCAGCACCCGCATCTCGTACAGGCGGTGTGGGCGAAGCTGCTGCTTCATTTGCTGCATATCTCCGAAGGCAATCAGGCGGCCCGCTTCCAGGATGGCAACGCTTGTGCAAATATCGGCCACTTCCGAGAGAATGTGCGAGGAGAAGAAAATGGTCTTACCCATGTTCTTCAATTCGCGCAGCAGTTCGCGCATCTCAATGCGCGCGCGCGGGTCCAGGCCGCTGGCGGGTTCGTCCAAAATCAACACTCGCGGGTCGTGTGCCAGCGTGCGCGCCAGGCAGAGCCGCTGCTTCATGCCCCGGCTAAGGCTTTCCACAAAGTCATTTTTCTTGTGGTTCAGGTCTACTAATGCCAGCAGGTCATCGATCATGCCGGCACGGGTATGCGCCGGAATGTCGTAGCAGGCGGCGAAAAAGTCCAGATACTCCCACACCTTCATGTCTTCGTAGACGCCAAAAAAGTCGGGCATATAGCCAATGACGCGGCGCACGTGGCGCGGCTGCGTGAGGACGGAGTACCCCGCTACCCGCGCCGTGCCCGCCGTTGGTTGCAGTAGCGTGGTTAGAATGCGCATCGTCGTTGTCTTCCCCGCGCCATTCGGCCCCACAAAACCGACCACGGCCCCCTCTTCCACGTTCAGCGTCAACTCGTGCAGCGCCGTCAACGTTCCGTACCGTTTCGTCAACCCGTCGATCTCAATAATACTTGCCATAGAACCGCTCGTTTTCCGTTGTCCGTCGCCATAATCTACGACCAACTTCCCGGAAGTTGTTTACCGTTGCTTGTTTTTAGCGCAGTTCGCCCGTCAAGACGGGGAACACGCTTCTGATCTGCGCGCCATCGGGATTGTCATAGCGCAGCCGCACGCGCACCCGGTTGTTCTCGCCGAGGAAGGGAGCGAAATCCGCCACGGGGGTCAGGCCCCACTGCACGTCTGGCAGGACGACCCATAGCTCCTGACCCCAATCCCAGAGCCGCACCTCCGGCGTGGGCAAACTGGTGGGGTTGTTCGCTTCCAGAAGCAGCAGCTCCATTTTTTCCGGCGTCAGCATTTGCAGCCTGGCCCAGGGTAGATACTCAAATTCTACCCACCCGGAAACGATGAATAGATCGTCTGGGGATGGTTCGTAGACGCCATTGGTTGCCAGAACTTCCCAGGACCAGAGCGCGGTAGGTGTCGTCGTCTGTCCTTCGAGCGTAATCTCTTCGCGCAGCGGCAGTTCAATAAAGTAGAGGGTCGTGCTCAACTGGGTGGCATTGTCCGGGTAGGTGCTGGCTTCCAGTTGGCTGGTGTTGGACCAGCCAATCAGGGTGGCCGTGTTTTGTGGGGGTCGCTCCAGCCCGTAACCGGCGGACGCCAGCGAGTCCAACAATTGCGCTCGCGGATAGAGGCGGCGATCGTCGTAGTAGTCGCTGGAACCGAGAAGCGTGGCATAGTTGTTTGCCAGCACGGAACCGCCGGGAACCGCGTAGCGGGTGGGGACGGAGGAGGTGGGGGAGAAGAGCGACGACGGCGTTGATGCCCCGTTCAGGGCGAAGGATACGGGCTTGCTTTCTCCTGGGGCCAGGTCGCCGACGGCGTAGACGGTGCCGCCAAACAGGATGGAGGCGGATTCCAGGGTGATGTCGCTGTTGTTTTGCAGTTGGGCGCTGAATTGGGCGCTGTCGCCTTCGATGCTGACGCGGGTGGTTCCGGTGAATGCCGGCATCGGCGCATAGCCGGTGGCGATCACGGTTTGCACGCCGCTGACGTCTACGAGCAGGTTGCGGATTGTCAGGGATTGGGTGCGTTCGATGCCGGCATTTCCCCCACTGTTCATATCCATGCCCCGTTGGTCGAATGGGCGGGCCAGGGTCGCCGGCGGCATCGTCAGATCGTACGCCCGCCGCCGCGGCGAATAGAGGCCGATCAGCGTGTGGACGCGCATCGTATCCGCATTGGCCCCCCCATAAGCGACGGACATTTCGTTGACAATCGTCTCGTTGCCCTTAAGGCGGAAACCGGTGAAATAAGCCGCGCCGCTGAAAAGGATGATCAGCGCGGGAATGGTCACCCAGGCGAGTTCCAGCCGCTTGCGCCGTTTCAGCACCATGTAGTTGACGGGGCCGATCAGGATCACATACAGCAGGAGGAAGAAGATAAGCTGAAAGATGGAGGGTAATACAAGGTTTGGCAGACTTTCCACGGCGGCGGCGGCGGCGTAGGCGTTGCGTGGTTCATGCGCCCAGTAGGGCAGCGTGGGAATGGTGTCGGCGATGGTTTGCCAGAGGATGGGGCTGCCGTCCCAGTCTGCCAGGGGAGCCAGTTGGGGGTCCAGGGCGAGGAAGTAGACGCTGCCCCGTCCGTGAGACTGTCGTGCCAGCAGGGGGAGGTTGTCCTGGCGGTAGAGGAGTTCACCGCTCTTGAGGCTGCTGGTGGTGACGACGTAGGGGCCGGGATCGCGGAAGGGGGTGTTGGTGGCGGCGCTGAGTGCCGGCAAATCCGCTTCCGAACGCGCATCCGTGGGGGTTACGGGCAGCAAATCCATCACCGCCGCCGCCGTTTGCCGCCAGCCGGGACCGCCCGTGACCACAAGCTGCCCCCCCGTATCCAGCCAGGCTTGCAGCGCCTCCTGCTGCGCCGGCGTGACGGAACCTGTGTCCACGTCATTCAGGACCAGAACATCCAGCGCCGCCCACGCGGCGGGCGCTTCCGGCAAATCCTCCAGTTTAAGCACGGCTACCGCCGCCTGCGTGCGCGCTCCCGTCACCGTTTCCAGGAAGCCTAATTCATCGGGCAGCGGACTGACGACGCCGTACAGCAGCATATCTTGTTCCAGGCTTTGTAAACGGTTGGAGTTTGCCTGCGCCACTTCCTGCTGCCCATCGAGCAATGTCACGGTGACGGCGTCGATCAGGTCGGGGAGGTAGATGTATGTAACAAGGCGCTTGTTGGACTGCGTGGGTAATGAGACGGGCGAATCGTAGCGGATGTCGGTTTCCAGCGTCGCGTTGCCGGTGACAATGCGCAGCGTACCATCCAGAGCGTTGCCGCTGTTGGCGATGGTGATGTACACTGGAACCCAGTTGCCCCGCTTGTATTGCCCGTCGAAGCCTGCCGTCACGGTCAGCGTGATGTCGCTTGATTGCCATGAGGGCGCGGCGGCGTGGGCGGAGCGAATGCCGGCACACGTCAGGAGCGCCAGTAGAAAAAGAAGCGCGGCGAGTTTGCGTTGGGGAAGATGAGGCATCATGGTATCTTTACGGGAAAGTTTGCCAGGGTGTCGCACCCTAACGGAAGGTAATTTCGTATTGTTCGATGTGAATGTCGGGTCGTTGCTCTTCTACCCAGCGGACCGATTTTTCCAGCAGGCTGTGCAGATAAGCGGCATCGGTTCCGACGGTTGCCAGGCAAATGGCTGACGTGCGCCAGATGTCTTGATGGTCTACTTCAGCCACGGCGACGTTGAATTGCCGGGGCAGGCGTGTGAGCAAGGATTTAACGACCTGACGCTTGTCTTTAAGAGAATGAACACCGTAGAGTTGAATTTTGAGGACACAGGTGGCTACCAGCATGGTTGGCAATTTTGCCTTACCGGGCAGTAAAAGACAACTCCGGCCTGATAGTTGATTGGTAAGGGTGAACCGTATGATGGATGAAAAAGAGGTAAAGACCAATGGGGGACAGGGTGGGTCGTCGTCTTTGCTGCGACGGCTGGCGTATGTGATGTTGATATTGTTCTTGATTGCCGGCATTTCCGCCAGCAGTCTCGTCATTTTTTCCGTGATAGCCGCCGGGCGCGCGGCCCAAACCGTCACCCAACCCATCTCCGATCTGTTCAAGCAGTTGGCGGTGGAGGCCACGCCCGTCATCTTGCCCGATCCGGTGACCATTGTGCGCGAGATCAATCGGCTCAACAATCTGGAGACGGCTTCCTATTCGCTACAAAAGGTGGTGACGGCGGAGCGGAATCAGGATGTGCTCTGGGGGGCGTTGGGGGAGAGTCTGGTTTTTGTAGCGGTGGGGGATGTGATTGCCGGCATTGATCTCAGCGAGGTGCAAATCGAAGACCTGCAAATTGTTGACCCGGAGACGGTGATGGTCCACCTGCCGGACGCGCAAGTGCTGCACTACAGCCTGGACAATGAGCAGTCCTACGTGGCCGACCGGGACAAGGGGTTGTTCGCGCAGGTGGACCCGCGGTTGGAGACGCAGGTACGTCAGGAGGCGGAACAGGCGATTTTGCAGGAGGCATTGAATGCCGGCATTCTCCAGGAAGCCAACGAAACCGCCCGCGACAATATGGAATCCTTCCTGAACAAACTCGGCTTCACCAACGTTATCTTTACCGACGACCCGCCGCCCCCCGCACCTCCCTACGAGCAGGAAATTCCCAAAGGCACTATCCTGGCCACGCCCACGCCCTAAGGAGCGGAAACAAACAAGATGGCGAACTCATTTCCTTGCCGCTCCTTCAAGCTGACAATGCAATTCCGCATCTTGTTTCATTGTCAACCCTAACGTGGACAAGCCACAACCCAAAAGATTCTGCCTCAAAGATTACGCAGATTACACAGATTCTTTCTTGAGTTCACTGAAAAAACCGGGTTTTTCGATTGTCCGGCCGAAATTACCTGAGTGGTTCACGTGTAAAAACCCGATTTTTGGCCTTTTTTCAGTAGAGTCTTTCTTCCATCTGCGAAATCTGTGATGATTCTTTTGCCTTCCGTACAAGAATTTCGCTGATAAGGTACTGAGCCGGTTGCTGGTTGTACGTTGGCGGCGCACCTCGTGGGGGCAAGGCGCGCCGCCAATGAACCTCGTCCCGATTACGGCGCGATGGCGGGGGCCTGGCAGTTTTCCAGTGGCGCAATCGTAATCGGCGTATTCACGTCCAGAATGTTCAGGTCCACGGAAAATGTACCCGTCGTCAACACTGTGGGATCGATGAAAGACGCCGATCCCTGGCCGTTCATGGTCAGCTTCACCAGATTGCCACCGTCTACCGCGATGTACAGATGCCCGTCCAGGGATTCGATATTCTCGTTATCTTGCACATCCCCCTTGTCAAATACATAGTGGTGGGACAGGATACCGTTGACCGTTTCATCTGGCGTCTCTCGTTTGGCGGACGTGAGCGTACTCAAAAGCTGATCCGCCGTGGGAACCCCCTGCATCGGGTCGCCAAATTCGCCCAGCGCCTCCCGCGACTGCTTCATGCAACCAAACTGGGGCACATTCACATACAGGTCATCCCCAATCTGCACAAACTCCAGGCTGTTCAACTCCGCCACTTCCTGCGGCGCCTGCATACTAAAAACGATGTGCGCCGATTCCGGCTCCTTCACGGACTCCATTTGCACGTTGATCCCCTGCGCTTCCCCTTGTTCCGGCTCCACGTTGATGTACAGCGAAAGGCGGTAGCTGTCGAAACCGGCTAGCTGCCCCTGGAGGGTCGCCGGATCTAGCGTGCGTGGTGCGCTATCGTCGGCTGATTGCCCGCAGGCCACCAGCAGCAGCGCCAAAATCAAAACAAGCAGTTTCCTCATTTTCCTGTTCCTTTGGGCCAGACTGGAGAAGTTTCCGAAATTGCTCCAGTCTCCCAGTCGTTCCTTAAATGCGGCGCGTCCAGGCGTCGTTGGCGAATTTCTCGCGGCGAATCTCGGCGGCGCGCGCCTGTTCCGCCGCGCTCAGTTCCCCCGCAACCAGCTCCAGATTCAGCCGACGGGCAAATCCCTCGCGCATGAAGTTGACGGCGTCCGCGAATTCCACTCGCCGCCCCAGGCTTTGCATGACCGTGGTGGCGCGGTAGCGCAGGCGCAGGCGCGTGGCCGTGCGCTGGCCGGGCTGGTCAAAATGGAGGGCGTCCACAATGCGGGTGATGTCTCCGTAGAGGGGGAGCGTGCCATGTTGCAGCACCATGCCGCGGCGGCGCGCCTGGGCGCTGCCGAGCAATTTCATCTGCCCCATGGTGATTTCGTAGTTGGAGGGGCCGTCGAAGCAAGCCGGCCCCAGTGGGCCGTGGTCGCTGTAGTAGGGCTGGGCGCGTGTTGGCTCCAGTCCCATCAGGTGTAATCCCACCAGCAGGGCTTCGGAGAGGCGTTTGTAGCTTTCCAGGATGCCGCCAACGACGCGGGGTTCATTCTCCGGGGCGGCGACGCTGTAGGTGAGTTCATCGACGTGCAGGATGGCGCGTCCACCGGTGGGGCGACGCACGATGTCCCAGCCGAGGGTGGCGCAGTTTTCGACGTCGGCGATTTCCCACTCCTGGCCGTAGCCGAGGGAGAGGCAGGCGGGTTCCCAGCCGTAGAAGCGCAATGTGGGCGGGGAAATGCCGGCACTCACCGCCTCCACAATCGCCTCATCCACCGCCATATTCGTGGCCCCATCACGCAAACCACTCTCAATCACGCGCCACGTGGCCCGCTCATACGTCTCTTGCCCGGATTGCTCCACTATCATCTCATTCATCTCTTTGTTGGTATACTCAGTCGTCACTGTCGAACTGTTAGAAGCAGCGCACCACTATACCAACTCGGCAAAAATGGTTCAAGTTCCCGCGCGCATACCCGGCCTGCGCCTATTGGCGATTGGCTGGGCTATCTACTCCGCCCTCTGGATCGCGCTTGAGGGCAGCCTCACCCGCGTGGTCATCCTGGCCGCCGGCCTCTCGCTCCTCCTGGCGGCGCATGGCTTGCGACGGTGGGGCGGCGGGCGCCGGCTGCAAGCCTGGCAGTGGGCGTTGCTCCTGGCCGGGCTGGGCGCAGCCGTCGGTTTAGGAGCGGCCCTGCTGACGCTGCCGCTAATGGCGCTGAAGACAGGGTTACACGCCCATGGCCCCGAATTCGGCCCCGCCGATGTGGTCTGGGTCGTGCGGCAGGCTCCCTGGTGGACCGGCGCGGGCTTGTTGGCGGGCCTTGGCCTCAGCCTGCTCACGCCGCGCCGCGCCCCCGACCCGGATTAGATTAGTAATTGAGATTGGTCCAATCTTCAAGATTGGACCAATCTTTATGAAAGGTGGTTTTGGGTCGAATTGTCTTGTTGCCGCTTCCAGGAAGGGGGGGGTGGCGTTACCCGTCCGACATGCGCCGTTCCAGTGCCTCTAGCGCCGCTTGCAGTTCCGCCTGGCGGAAACTGGTCGTCAGGTCGCCGCGCGTCCGCTCCAGCACGGACCGTACTGTATCTGTCCGCCGCCGCAGTCCGCCGGTCACGCTGTCGTTAAAGTCGAACGTCACCAGCACGCTGTAGATGGAGTCCATCACGTCCAGCAACCGTTCCGCCTCGGCACTGTGCCCCAGGCGGATGATGTCCAGGATGCGCCGGCGCAGTTCGGTGGCGGCTTCGGCGAGGCCATTGAGCCAGGTGCTGTACTCGGTGTCCAGTTCTTCCGGGGTGGGCAGGGTCTGGTCGCGCACGAGCGCATAGGTGAGGTGTGCTTCGACGTACTCTTTGAGGGCGTCTTGCGTGTAGCCAGCATGGTAGAGGTCGGGGTAGGCGGAAATGCCGGCAACCAACGTATGTGCGGCGTGGCGTGTTTGCTGTAACAAGGTCTGCGCGTGGTCCCATTCCTCGCGGTGGATGGCGCGAATGGTGCGGGAGCAAAGGCTTACCAATTCCCGCGACTGCTGGTAGGCGGTGTCCCGCGCGGCGGAAACGGCTTCCATCTGTTGACGAATGCGGTCGGCAATCAGGTCGAGATTGTCCAAGCAAGACTCTCCTCTGTAAATAATCTTCCCGGAAGCTTCGTCACGGATGATGGTCCTGGGGTGCAGCTTCCGGGAAGATCGCCAGTTTGCGGGCTATTCATTCCCCTGGTTGGGCGGCGAGAAGCTGAAAAGTTCGTCGGCAAGGGTGCGCGGGAAGCGGATTTCACCAAATTGCCGCTCGAAGTTCGCCAGGTTTTGCCCGAGGGCGCGCCAGAGCAACTTGGCGTGCATGGGGGACATGATCACACGCGCCTGCACGAGGCCTTTGGGTGTGCGCGGCAGGATTTGCGCGAAATCGATGACCATTTCCGCCGGCGTATGGCTGATGAAGGCGATGTTGGCGTAAACAGCCTTCAGGTCTTGTGGCACATCAATGGTGATGCGATTGGGGCCGGGGGGGACGTCCGGCGTTGGCGTTGAGGTCGGTTCTGGATTGCTCATGAGTGGTTCCTGGGTAGAGGCGGGACGCGCATTCAAGAATGCGCGTCGTACCTGGATTATTACGGCCGAGGTGCGGCGCGATTATCAAAAACATGTGCCGCACCAGGATTAAGATACCTCAGTTTACCGGTTTCGTCATGTGCGACCGAAGCACAGGGCGGGGAAGCGCGTGGACGAACACGGTTTGACGACAGGCGAGGCATAGTTGTGACGGTTGAGGCGGGATGGCCTCTCATGTTACAATGTGGGGGAGTATCTCCGCCGCATCCGGCGGAGGAATAGTGCCGCAGTGGAGAATATGAACCATGTTGCCAGTGAAGAATGGTTTGCCAACACCCCCGCCTTACACGGTTGTGGAGCATACGGCGGATTGGGCGCTGCGGGTGTGGGGGGCGGATTGGGCGGCGTTGTTGTGCCATGCGGCTGCCGGCATGTCTAGCCTGATGACGCCCGATGTAGAAGCGATTCCCTTGACGGAGACGAGGCAGATCACGCTCTCCGCCTTTGACGCGGAAACGTTGTTGGTGGATTGGCTGAGCGAACTGGCCTATTGGGCGGAGACGGAAATGCTCGTCTTCACCCGCTACGAGATTGAAGAGGCCACGCCCCGCTTGCTGCGCGCCACGGTGCGCGGCGGGCGGGTGACGGAACTACTGAAGCATATTAAGGCGGTGACGTATCATGATTTGGAGATTGTGCCGGCAAATGCCGGCATCGAAGCCACCATCGTGTTTGACGTGTAAAAACAAGCAACAGTCAACGAAAAACTCTCTGGCCACTATCCACTGACCACTCTTTCACAGGAGACTTCATGCGCCACGGCACACCACCATAAATGACAATATCTTCCCGGAAGCTGCTCCCCAGGGCCATCATCCACGACGAAGCTTCCGGGAAGATTATTCTCGAAGATTATTTTCGAAGGAGGTTAGCATGGTTAGTCCCAGTGATTTCAAACGCATCACCCCGTACATTTACGAAATTGCGCAAACCTATCGCGGTGACATGCGCGTGCCGGCACGATTCTATGCCGACGCCGTTCTTCTGGAAGAAACCCTCGGCGACAAAAGCCTCACCCAGCTCGTAAACACCGCCACCCTCCCCGGCATCGTCAAACACGCCCTGGCCATGCCCGACATCCACCAGGGCTACGGCTTCCCTATCGGCGGTGTCATCGCCACCCGCCTGCCCGATGGCGTCATCTCCCCCGGCGGCGTCGGGTATGACATTAACTGCGGCGTGCGTTTGTTGGGGACGCAGTTGATGCAGGAGGAGGTCGCGCCCTATCTGGAGAACCTGGCTTCGGCGCTGTACGCCAACTGCCCCAGCGGCGTGGGCACGAAGGGGCATGTGCGCCTGACCACCGCCGAACTAGACCGGCTGCTGGAGCAGGGGGGACAGTGGGCACTGAAGAACGGGTATGCGACGTCGGCTGACCTGGAGCGCACGGAAGAAAGGGGGCGATTGGCCGGCGCAGATGCCGGCAAAGTCAGCGCCCGCGCCAAAGATCGAGGAAAACCGCAAATTGGCACGCTCGGGGCCGGCAACCACTTCATCGAAGTAGACGTCGTGGACGAAATCTACCACGAGGAAGGCGCGCGGCGCATGGGCCTGCGTCCGGGGCAAGTAGTGGTGCAAATCCACTGCGGTTCGCGCGGCCTGGGGCACCAGGTATGCAGCGACTACGTGCGCCTGTTCCAGCAGAGCGTGCAGCGGTACGGCATCAAACTGCCCGACCGCGAACTGGTATGCGCCCCCCTGAGCAGCCCGGAAGGGCAGGATTACTTCGCGGCCATGAACGCCGCCGCCAACTACGCCTTCGTCAATCGCCAGGTTCTCACGTTTTACATCCGCCGCAGCTTTGAGCAGGTGCTGGCGGGCAATGTGCCCAATCATTCCGTTTACCAGATATATGACATTGCGCACAACATGGCTAAAATTGAGACGCACGAGATTGATGGTCAGCGGATGAAGGTGTGCGTTCATCGCAAAGGGGCGACGCGGGCGTTTGGTCCGGGGTCGCCGGAACTGCCCGACGTGTACCGCGACATCGGCCAGCCGGTGCTGGTTCCCGGCTCCATGGGCACGGCCAGTTGGGTGCTGTTGGGCACGGAAGGCTCCATGGCGCAAACGTTTGGCTCCACCTGCCACGGCGCGGGCCGTACCATGAGCCGCTCGCAGGCGAAACGGATGGTGCGTGGCAGTGAATTGCGGCAGGAGATGGAAGAGGGTGGTATCCAGGTGCGTGCCGGCAGTATGGCCGGACTGGCCGAAGAAGCGCCGATGGCTTACAAGGATGTGGATCGCGTGGTGGAGGTGGTCCACGGTGCCGGCATTGCCCACAAAGTCGCCCGTATCGTCCCGCTGGCCGTGATCAAAGGGTAGGGAGGGGTGAGTGGCGGGTTTGCTTGCAGGCTCGTAAACTTGCAAACCCGCAGACTCGCAAACCCGCAGACTCGCAAACTTGCAACAGGAAGGACATGAAGCTCGATAAGTACAATCTGATGTATCTGGTGGTGGGGTTTTGTGCCGGCATTGTTCTCGGCGTGGCGGGGATCGTCTTATCAGGACGGTCCGCGCCCGCGCCCATCGTCATTGAAGCGCCCGACCCCACGCCCCTGCCCACGCCGGAGCCGCCCCCCGCGCCCGTTTCCGTGTTTGTCAACGGTGCGGTGAACAGTCCAGGGGTGTATGAAATGCCGGCAGCCAGCAAAATCGGCGACGCCATCAACCAGGCCGGGGGCTTCACCGCCGAAGCGGACGCCGACCTGATCAACCTGGCGCAGCCGCTGCTGGATGGGATGCAAATCCGCGTTCCCACGGTGGCGGAACGGAGCGCCCAGGCCGCGCCCCCCGTCGTCATCGAACCGCAAACGTCCGCGGACACAGGTGTCGGCGCGGACAGCGGCGGCCTGGTGAACATCAACACGGCCGATCAGGCACTGCTGGAAACCCTCCCCGGTGTGGGTCCCACCACGGCGGCCAATATCATTGCCTACCGCGACGCCAATGGTCCCTTCGCGGCTATCGAGTCCCTGCTGGACGTGCCCGGCATTGGTCCTTCCAAGTTCGACGAGGTTAAAGCCTTGATCACGGTGGGTGAATAACGCGCTAGATGCCCCGCGATAATTATCTCACCAGTGCGGCGGCGTTGGTTGCCGGCATTCCCTTTCGCCTCTTCGCCCGCCGCGCATTCCCGCCGCCGCGCAAAATCCTCATCCTGAAGCCCTGTTGCCTCAGCCAGGTCATGCTGGCGACCCCTCTGCTGGCCGCCCTGAGCAACGCCTACCCCAAAGCCCAGATCGACTGGGCCGTTTGCGAATCGGCGCGCGCGGCGGTGGCTACCAATCCCCGCGTGAGCGAACTGATCGACAGCGGGCGCGTAGGGTTGGCGCAGGGGCGCTGGCAGGACGTGTCCGCCCTGATTGCCCGGCTGCGCCAGGAGCAATACGACACTTGCTTTATCCCCAGCCGTTCCGCCCTGCTTTCATACATTGCCTGGCGCGCCCACATTCCGCGGCGTGTGGGACTGGACAACGTCGGGCGTGGTTTCGCGCACACGCTGCCCGTGCGTGTGCCGCAGGAGCCGGCGCACGAAGCGGAGCATTACCTGAAACTGGCGGCGGTGGTGGGCATTGCGGAACAGCCGCCCATGGAATTCTTTCCCCGTGACACGGACCGGGCGCGCACCACGGAGCGGTTGGTGGAGGAACTGGACTGGCTGGGGGATAGGCCGCTGGTGATGTTGCATCCGGGCGGGGGGCAAAATCCGGTGCGCGTTGATTTGCGGAGGCAGTGGCCGATGGAGCGGTTCGCTTTGCTGGGCAATTACCTGGCGCGGCAGCATGGGGCGCTGGTGCTGTTGGTGGGTGGGGAGATGGATCGGGAACGGGCAGAGGCTGCGTTGGGTTTGATGTCTGTGCGCGCCTTCAATTTTGCCGGCACGCTCACCCTGGGGGAACTGGGTGCACTTGCCGAAATCGCCGACCTCTACGTCGGCAACGATACCGGCCCCACGCACGTCGCCGCCGCCGCCGGCTGCCCCACCCTCGCCATTTTTGGCCCCACCGATCCTCTCATCTCTCGCCCCTTTGTCCCCCCGGAGCGGTTAGCGACCGTCGCCTGCCCGCCGCGCGACCCCTTCACCTGGGATGATTGCGTGTCCGTTGCCGAAGTCAGCGCCGCCGCCGACCGTCTGCTGGCGGCGCGCATAACGAAAAACCCGGATTCTGGGCTGGAGGAGAAGTAACCGCCGGGAGAAACCGGGTCTTTGTGAAAAATCCGGTTTCTGGGTGCTGTCAGGTCATCTCCTGAAAGTGCGCCATTAGTTCCGGTAAATTGATCTGGCTCACGGTCAGGCGCACGACCGCGTTCAACGGCGGAACGCGGCGCAAATACCCTTGATACTCCCACGCCAACTCCGGGATAAGCACGGTGCTGCGCGCCCCGTTTTTCTCCACCACCACGCCCTCCCCCTCCCAATCGGGATGCTGCATCAGGTAGACGAGTGTCCAATGTTGGTTGGACAGCCGTTCCACCTGGCGCACGCTGCCGCCGACCGCCTCCGCCGCGCCCACGCGCTTCATCAGGGCAGCCATGTCCAGCACCGATTCCTGGCGCAAGTAGGCGCGCAACTGCTGGTGAACGACCAGGTCCAGGTAGCGGCGCAGTGGGCTGGTGGCCTGCACATAGGCGGCCAGACCCAAACCCGCGTGTGGGGCGGGCGCGCTTTGCCGTTGGCTGCGCCGCATTCCCCGCCGCAGCGCGAACATGCCGGCCATGCCGTCCAGTTGCGCCACTTCCGCGGGCGCGTCCTGCGTGCTGTAGGGGAGGGGGATTTCCCGCTCCTGCGCGAATTGGGCCACGGCCACGCCCACCATGAGCATCGCCTCGCGCACCATTTCCCGGCTGCGCAGCGTGGGCAGCGGCTTGATCACCACCTGTCCGTCCTCCACGCGCACCTTCACTTCCGGCAAATCAATCTCAATGGCTCCCGTCGCCAGTCGCTGCTGCTGGAAACGGGTGGCAAGCTGCCCCAGCGTGGCGAAGGGTGCTTCGTCCATGCGCCGGTCGATTTCCTCATACGAGGCGCGGGTCACGCGCACCCAACTGGGGTAGATTTCCAGGTGGGCGATCTGGCCGTCGGCGTCGAAGTCCAGGCCGAATGAGAGTGCGGGAGAGATGGGAGCCAGGCCGAGGCCGAGCTGAGCGGTGGCGGCGGGGGGGAGCATGGCGATGGTCCCTTCCGGCAGGTAGAGGTTGGCTCCGCGTTCCTGAGCGGCGGTGTCGGCGGCGCTGCCTGGGGGGACGAGTGCGGCGGCGTCGGCGATATGCACCCAGAGGCGATTGCCTTCCAGGCTGAGGGCGTCGTCGGGGTCGGTGCTGCCGGCATCGTCTACGGCAAAAGCATCCAGATGGGTGAGATCGCGGCGGGATTCGTCGGGTAATGCCGGCAGCGGCGCGTTGGCCGAAGTCAGAGGCAACTGGAATCGGCGCGGATACGGGTTAACCGCCGCATCCCAGTACCCCACACGCAGCAGCAGCGCGTGGGCGTTCTCCCGCGTCTCCGCGTTGCCTAAATCGCGCAGCACGCGGCTTTGGTCCCGCTGTTCCAGTGCCAGTTCCACCACATCTTGCAAGTACCGTTCATCCTCCGCCGCCATCCGATTCTCGTTGACGCGGGCGACAAACGCTTCCCAGGCTGCCTTTTCCGCCGCTTTTACTTCCCGCTGCGCCTGCGTCGCCGCTACCTCCGCCGCCGTGCAGGCCTGCACTTCGTCCGGCGCGCCGCGAAAATAGAGGCCATCATCTACCAGTTCCCACGTGGCCCAGGCGGTGATGGGCGTGAATTCGCCAAAGATAAGTTCGGCCAGTTCTTCCAGGTTCGTGCTTTCGCCGCTGAGGAGTTCCCAGGCGGTGCGGACTTCGCCGCGCGGGGCGGGGGGAAGGCGGAGGCTGGCGAGGGGGCCAGGGTGCAGTAGGGTGATGTCTTTGGGGCGGACGCTGATGGTTTCGCCGCTGTCGAGGAGGATGTCGAGTTTTTTGCCGGCATGTCGCACGAGGGCCGGGCGATTTTTATAGAGGATGAGGCTGTTTTCGGGGATGTTGGGGGGGGAAGATGCCGGCATAAGCAAAGATACTCCAATCAAAACAGAACCGAGAGGCAAGTAAGACTATTGATACCCCAATCGGGGAATGCCGGCAACCACGCCGCGCACGTTAACTCACCGATCCTGCGAAAATTTCGTGCCGCGTCATCTTGACATCTTTCTGCGCATCTGGTAAGATTCCGTTCGCTCTGGGGGCGTGGTGTAGTGGTTAACACGCCGGCCTGTCAAGCCGGAGATCGCGGGTTCGATCCCCGTCGCTCCCGCTCTGGGCACAGGAGGTACAAGCGGCATCGTTTGTACCTCCTTTTGTTTCTTACTTGTGACTATACAGGTCATCTGCCCAGATTGGACCAATTTACTCTGGTTGAATCTTATTGATGTCTACAAAATTGGTCCAATCTCTCGGAGACGTGAATAGTTACTCTAACTTTATCTTTTCAACCAATTCGCTGGGAGCCATACCAGCACTGTCTAGCACAACTGCATAATCACCATGTCGGGCAATGGCAATCACCGTATCATCATAAATGAACACTCGGTCTACGTTTTTCGCCAGTAATTGTTTTCGAGCTTCCTCTGGATTTTCTACTTGCGTACAAGCTTCCCAATAATCTGAAAAATTCTTCAGTAGATCTGCCGCTTCTATTGTGGCTGCATCTGTGTCATCCCATACCCACCGTTGTAGCAGAACTGGCCGCGAAAACGAATGTCCAGGCGAGTATATTTCCCGGCATAGTTTTCCGCCGCAAATTCCTCGATTCGTTGGGTCACTTCCCGCTTTATATTTCCGGGAATTTTCTTTCCGCCAGAGCCTGGATCAAACATCCATCTTTTTGGGCCATAATGTTTCCCCTTTGCCTCCATTTGAATCGTTCTTGATCGGATCATAAAAGACTTCATCTAGTCGCGAAAAATATTGCTTTCCCTGTTGATTGGCCATCCCAAACTGGTCGCGGGGGATAGGTGTTTGTTCCAAACCGGTTTTTTCTGAAATAATAAGGCGAGGTAACAACGTCCGTTCGCTTTCGAAAAGAACGGCGCTACTTTAGGCACATAACGCCTGCGTAACCTGCCGCGAGGGATTAGCCAACACCTTCGCCGTTCACCAAATAGTTCCAAAAAAGATCGATCTCGCGGTCAGGTTGACGTAATGTTAGACGGCTGGCAAGATTGACAAACCCAACACAGAAAGCCTATGAAGTAATAGGCTTTCTGTGTTGGGCAATATGTAAATTACGGATTACAGGGTTAGCGAAAACTTATAGGTCGTTACTGTTGCTTTCCCGATCCTTTGCAATATAGACATTCTTGACGTCCACCCCCTTCACAATAAGCACATTCATAACGTGGATCACTTTCTAAGCGACCAGTTCCTTTACAATTTTTACAAGCTGTGTGTCCTAAACCATCACAATTTCTGCAAGGGCCTTTGTCAGTAGACATGAGTAATTCTCCTTGTATAATGTTTTTTCTAATTTGAAATAGAGTCGATCATGAAATTAAATTTGTTTTTTTACATATAAGCCTCCTCCGCCTTTTTTACTTGCAAGAAATATATTCCATGCAACCCTACTAATGCTAAGTGGTCATTATCGGGAAACCAAGAACAACCATTTAACCATCCATCGACACGTAAAGTCGCAAGATTATTGCCGTTTTGAGTATCCCACACCCTAAGAGTGTTATCACTGGATACAGAAGCGACAAACGCTCCGTTTGCACTAATTGCACAACCTGTTACCCATGCTAAATGTTCATCAAATCGAAGCCGTATATCCCCAGATTTTGTATCCCAAATATTGAGCGTTCCATCGTACGACGCAGAAACTATAAAATCGTCTTTAGGACTAATTGCACACGACACCACTGGTTCTAGATGATCTATTAGCGTTAGAAGCTCAGCCCCAGTAGAAGTATCCCATATTTTAAGTGTCGTATCAGCCGAAGCGGAAACAATAAAAGAACCATCTTTACTGATTGCACAACTAAGAACATCTGCTTCATGACCAATTAGGTTCAGACGTTCTTTCCCGTTGCTATCCCATACCTTGAGAGACCGATCGTTTGATGCAGAGACAATAATTGAACCATCAGAACAAATATCGCACGAGTTTACACGCTCAGTATGTCCTACTAATGTATGTCGGTTAATCCCTGTTGCTGTTTCCCATAATTTGATTGTTTTATCTTCAGATGCGGAGACAATAACTGAACCATCTTCACTAATAGCACAATCATCTACAGAACCTGTATGCCCGGAAAATGTACGATATACTGTCCCATTTGTAGTATTCCAAGCCTTAACTGTACGATCGACAGATGAGGTAATTAATAGGTCTCCATTTGCGCTAACTGCACAATTTGATACAGAATCAGTGTGTCTAGCAACAAGATTCAACTGGGGGATATTTTGTATATCCCATATTTTAATAGTATCCCCAACCGATGCAGATGCGGCAATTGTTCCATCTTCACTAATAGAACAGCCAAGAAGACCTCCTTGAACCCCAGCTTTGTGTTGATTCAGCGAGGCACTTTCAACCCCTGTTGACATATTCCAGACTTTAAGGGTTTCATCACGAGATGCAGATACTATTATTGTTCCTGTCTTACTGACAGCACACGCATTTACAACATCTGAGTGTCCGGCCAAAGTTTTACATTCAGCACCCGTTATAGCATTCCAGATTTTAAGAGTACCATCTTCTGATGCCGAAATCACGAATTTATTATCGGAACTTATAGCACAATCTCGTACAGGTTTTGTGTGTCCGTTCAACTGTAGAATCTCTGCACCACTAACCGTATCCCATTTTCTAAGAGTATTGTCTGATGACGCTGAGATAATGAATGATTTATCAGAACTGATTGCACAACTATTTACTTCACCGGCATGACCGAAAAGAGTATGAAGCACATTTCCACTAAGAGCATCCCAGACTCTTAAAGTGTGATCTGACGACGCTGATACTATTATGCTTTCATCTTCACTAAGCTCACAATTATTCACTGCGCTAGAATGTCCACTTAATGTGAGGTGTTCAACACCTGTCGCCACATCCCAAATTTTAAGTGTTTGATCTTGAGACGCTGATACGACAAGCAACATATCTTTACTAATCGCACAACTTAATACTTTTTCTGTATGTCCTTTACAAGTTATTATTTCCTCTCCGGTAGTAATATCCCAAATCTTGAGGGTAGAATCTTCTAGAGCTGTAACGATTCTTGAATTATCTGAACTAATAGCACAATCATTAACTGGATCAGGGACATATGCTGACACAGGCGGATGCATTGCAATTGTACGGCGGTATGCAGGGTGGGGAGCATCTGGTAAAGAATGGTATGGCTCAAGATAAAATCTAAACAGCATTTGCATTTGTGTTCTTAAGTGTTCATGTTTGGAGGTGTTGCTTGTGTGTAGTAACTGAACATACAAAGTATTAGCAAGTTCTTGGAATTCTTCACATTGGTTTAATAAATGATCGTTTTGTTCCAGTAGCTGTTTAATATGGAAAAATACAGGATTATATGCGTTTTCAACTAACTCGTAATCACTAATAAGAGGTTGAGTATTCAAGAGATACATTTTTGCTAACAAAAATTGCAAATTCAGCAATTTTTGTTCCAATTGCTCTTGTTGCCCCGCTTTAGCTAACAAGGTTGGGGTATTTCGTAAAAAATATAATTGCCTTCGTTGCCATTTCACCGAATGAGATTTGAAGTTCTCAATGAAATCGTACAACATTAAAACAATTCTCCTTCATCCCATGTGCTGGCAATAAATCCAGACATTGTATTAAGGTCTACTCGCTCATGAGCAACTTGTTGTTTGTCAGACATGAAATCATAGAAACTAGCATGGTATAGACGGTAACAAGGACGAACATCACCCATGTATTCAATTTGTTCTTCATGCAAGAATTCTTTCCATTCTTCCAATACGGCACTAATGCGACTTGTACTCGTTACTTTTGAAAAATCTTTAATTAATTCAATCCAAACAGGCTCAGGCACAGTTGTTAATGCAACTATTATTGGAAGTTTATATTGAAACCACGCATTCTCATCCCTTCCTTTCATCCGTTGCCAATGATCTTCGTAATAATCCTTGAGACCAGTTGGTAATGTTTCTAATGATTTATCCATGTAAGCACCATTTTCAATCTCAGGAAGAACGTAACGCAAATACATAAAGTTGCCATCGCTTTTATGACCAAGCAACTTAACAAATCCTTCTACTTCTAAGTTTTGCGCGCTCATATAAGTTTGAATCCCTGATATGGTTGAGGCTGATCGTATGTAATCTTCTACATCACTCAAATTGTCCGATGAATCATGTTTGATAATTAACTCATCTTGTTGACATGCCACTTGCGGTTTCGTTGAATCATCACGCATTGTTGTAACAATAAATATTCCTTTGGGCAGTATTGTGGGTAAAAAAAGGAGATTTGTGCCTATAGATTTTCTGGATTCGGTAGCTTCATCTAGTGCGTCAATAACAATTACGCAATTTTCTTCTGATTCTAGTTTGTTTGAAACATCACCTAATAATTTCTTGAGAAAGCCAGCATTCTTTGTAGTATCTGGATGTAAATCTGCATATTCTAATTGGTATGTAGCAATTAGCTGGGCACATATGTTTTCAAGAAAAGCAGATTCCGTGTTAATACCTTCTGCACGAATATTGAAATGATGTAAACAACCTTTTTGCTTTACTATTGTTGCAGCTAATGCTGTTTTTCCAATTCCTGGGTCGCCAATAATAAAGAAATAACCACTTGAGTTATCTCTACCATTGATGAAATGATTTATTTTGTTGAATACCCACTGACGGCCAACAAAACCTCTTGTTTTCTCCTCAATGTAATAAGTAAAATCATATATTCGACTACGAATATCGTAGGGGACTTTGTTGAATTCTTTTAATAATTTATTGAAATCTGAGTGAAGTAAATTTGCCAAACTCTCAATTTGTTGTTCGATGGCAATCAACTGATTGGCTGATATATTGGTACTATTAGCAATAGCATTTATATCTTTGGAATCGAAGACAGGACGAAATACATCAGTAGAGCGCAATTCAGCTTCTAAATACTTGAGTAAAAGGTCGGCTTCATTAGTGAAATTCCGCCATTGCGGTGGGTTGTTAATGGATGCTTCCCATCGTGATCCAATTAATTCGATATTTGGTTCACGATCGAAGTTTATAATTTGGGTGACTTCCTGGGCAACTGAAGGTTCTGTTAAAAAACCAGTGGCATCTAATAATGGTTGTGCTAACTCAAGACGAGTTCCAGTTGTTGCATAGCTATGGATAGCTTTACCAATTGCTTGCTTAAATGCTTTTCGAGACGGTTCTCCTTTCAGTTTTAAATAAGTGTTATCAGTAACCTTTCCTGCTATTGCGCCTAAAAAAGCATCTGCTACTGTAGTAAGAACAACTATAGAAAGTGCTGTCATATAAATTCTCCAAGAATACCTTCTTCACTCAACTACTTTTTGCACGTCGGTCACGGAGGTATCTGCCCGTCTAACGTTTTGGTTCAACGTTTTGGTTCAACGTTTTGGTTCAACGTTTTGGTTCAACGTTTTGGTTCACCAGCGCGGGCACATGACAAAAAAATATTGGGGTAACGCTTGATCTCAACTGGTATAACCTGCCCGCGTCTGGTGCAACCGTTGTTGTACGAACGCCAATCGACCTGTGGGTTATGGGGTTTGCTTCTGTCGCCCGTTCGGGATAGTTTACTACCCAGGTATCTTGCCCGCTGTTCTTTGTCACCACATACCCCCGTCATAGCCATTTGTACTCCGTTATTCCTGCACATCAGGCGTCATTTCCATTGATTTTTCGGCCACCAGACACACTTCTCCTAGGGTTGCTTCTTTACCCAAACACCACTTGTATCCACCGCTGGCGGGAAGGATGGGGCGGAATCGTTTCGTGGGGCTGCAATTGGCCTGTGCCACACATGGGGCAGCGATCAGGATGTCGCCCCAACATGGCGGTTAGAATTTCTGTCCGCGATAGCTTTGGCGCTGGGGCGGGCATTGCCGGCAGTATCGCCCGGCACTGAGCCAATTTTCGCTGTCGGTAGCGGGGCGCCAATAAGCCATAGTAACGAATGCGCACAAAGTTCCTGGGCAACACGTGTAACAGAAAACGGCGGATGAACTCCACGGCCGTCAGCACCATCTCTTTGCGTTGGCCGTCTGCCTGGTAATCACGGTAGCTGAAGCGCACACGACCGTCGGCTATATCCTGGATGCGGTGATTGCTGATGGCGATGCGCTGCGTGTATCGTCCCAAATAATCCAACACCTGCATGGCATCGCCAAATGGAGGCTTGGCGTACACCTGCCACTTTTTCCCTCTC
This sequence comes from Ardenticatenales bacterium, assembly GCA_020634515.1. Taxonomy (NCBI): domain Bacteria; kingdom Bacillati; phylum Chloroflexota; class Ardenticatenia; order Ardenticatenales; species Ardenticatenales bacterium. The sequence continues at coordinate 819,211 of JACKBL010000002.1, forward strand.
GCCTGGCTCAGTAGTCGCTCAAACCGGGCCGGTTCGGTCAAGTGCGCACTCTGTCCGCCTAACTGCACCCGCCCTTGCCCATACATTTTCTCCAGACCCCGGCAAAAGCGGTCGCGAAACTGCGCCGAGAGCGCCTCGATTGGAAACAGAAAATCAGGGGAGGTTGCGCGCCAACGCCGTCCGTCTGCTGACAATGCGCCGCCGGTGACCAGGCAATGGAGGTGCGGATGTTCGGTCAATGTCTGTCCCCAACTGTGCAGAATAGACAAGATGCCCATTTCGCCGCCCAAGAAGCGACGGCCGAACGCTTTTAACGTGTCTGCCGCGCTGTGGAACAGCAACTCATAGACGGCTTTTTGATTAACTCTGACCAGGGGCAGGAAGGCGTGGTCGATGGTGAAGATGACGTGGAAGTAATGGACGGGCAGGAGATGCGCTTTTTGCCGTTCCAACCATTCCGCTTTGACCACGGAACCGCACTTGGGACAGTGGCGATTGCGACAGGAATTGTAGGAGATACGTAAGCCGCCGCATTGGTCGCAAGCGTCCACGTGACCGCCCAACGCGGCTGTTCGACACTGCACAATATCGCGCATCACCTGACGTTGCTCGTTTGACAGCGGGTACTGTTGCTGGTATTCAGTCCCATACAGGCGAAAAATATCGGCCACTTCACAGGGGGGCCGGGTGGGCGTCATGGTGACTGTATCTGGTTCTGAATTATTTAACATTGAACATTTCTACTCTGGAAAACTGTTAAAACACGCCCGTCCTAATGCAAGAATAGAACATATGTTCGTACAACACTTATTATACTGCGCGAATGCGGGATAAAACCCCCGAGATTCGTCTTATACAGCGCGTTTTGCCGGATAAACCGCCGAATAGGGATACATACCTGCAAATCTTGCGGCATAAGATGAAAAATGGGGTTTTATCCGGCAAAATTGCATGATAAACGCCTACGCTGTTGGTTTTCAAATTATAAGAGCGGATGGGTTGTTTAGCAAGAGGGATGGCATGACAGAAAAACCTAAATTATTGGATCAGATGCGGCACGTGCTGCGTCTAAAGCATTACTCTTATAAAACGGAAAAAGCGTATGTGCATTGGGCAAGACGCTTCATTTTCTATCACAATAAGCGTCATCCAGCGGAGATGGGTAAGGAAGAGGTAGAGGCATTTCTGGTTTACCTGGCAGTGGAGCAGTATGTTGCTGCTTCAACGCAGAACCAGGCGCTTAGCGCCCTATTATTCCTCTATAATGAAGTGTTGGAAAAACCTCTTGACTGGGTTGATGTCACCTGGGCCAAAAAACCGGAGCGATTGCCAGTTGTTTTAACTAGAACGGAGGTACGGGCGGTGCTGGCGCATTTATCTGGTGATGTTTTGTTGATCGTGCAACTGCTATATGGGGCCGGGCTGCGTTTGAACGAATGCCTGGGGTTGCGCGTGCAGGATATTGATTTTGGGCAGCGATTGATTGTTGTGCGTGATGGGAAGGGACAAAAAGATCGCACAACAACGCTGCCTGAACGCATTGTGCCTGATATACAAAAACAGTTGGTGCGGGTACAAAAACAGCACCACGCCGACTTACAGCAGGGCCACGGGCGCGCCCCTCTTCCTGATGCCCTTGACCGCAAGTATGTGAACGCCGAATGTGAATGGGTCTGGCAATTTGTCTTTCCGTCAAAGACTTTGTCCAGGAACCCTCGCGCCGATCACGACACCCTATATCGCTTTCATCTGCATGAAAGCAGCGTACAGCGGGCCGTAAGAGTGGCCGCGCGCAAGGCTGGCATTGCCAAACGGGTTAGCCCACATGTATTCCGACATAGTTTTGCCACCCATTTGCTGGAAAGCGGGCATGATATTCGTACCATTCAGGAATTATTGGGGCATAAAGATGTGAAGACGACAATGATTTACACGCATGTATTGAACAAAGGTCCTTTGGGGGTGCGGAGTCCATTAGACCAGGATTGACGGTAGCTTTGTACTTTCAGTTTGACACGATGGTAGTTGCCCAGGCGAGTGCGGGACCTAGCAGATGCGGGGCAGCATTTCGCCGGCGAGCGTGTCCACCACGCGCAGGCTGCCGAGGGCGGTTTGCAGCAGTACGCGGCGCGGCGGCGTGGCGCGTACTTCGCCGATGACGACGGCTTCCGCGCCAGTGGGGACGGCGCGCATGGCCGCCAGCACGGCGTCGGCGTCCTCGCGGGCTACGAGAGCGAGCAGTTTCCCTTCATTGGCAATGTACAGGGGGTCGAAGCCGAGCATTTCGCTGGCTGCCTGCACCGCTGGACGCACGGGAATGGCCGTTTCCGTGATCACGATGCCCACCTGGGATTGGCGGGCGATTTCATTGAGGGTGGTGGCGACGCCGCCGCGCGTGGGGTCGCGCAGGACGTGAATCTGGTCGCTGGCCGCCAGCATCGCCCGGACCAGATGGTTGAGCGGGGCCACGTCGCTGTCCACGGCGGCGTCGAAGCCCAGTTCCCCGCGCGCGCTCAGCACGGCAATGCCGTGGTCCCCAATCGGCCCGGAAAGGATGACCACGTCACCCGGTTGGGCCTGGTCGCCGCCAATGCGCAGGCCGGGCGGAACGAGGCCGATGCCCGCTGTGTTGATGTAGAGGCCGTCCGCTTTGCCTCGCTGCACGACTTTGGTGTCCCCGGCGGCGATTTCGATGCCGGCATCCACCCCCGCCTCCCGCATCGAAACCACCACCCGCCGCAAAACATCCAGGTCCAGCCCCTCCTCCAGAATAAAACCCGCCGTCAGATATAGCGGCGTCGCCCCCATCATCGCCAGGTCATTCACGGTCCCGCAGACGGCCAGGCGGCCAATGTCCCCGCCGGGGAAAAAGAGAGGGGAGACGACGTGAGAATCGGTGCTGATGGCGAGTCGGCCGGCGGGGAGGGAGACAATGCCGGCATCATTCCCCCGTTCCAGCACCTCATTCCCCAAATGCGGCCAGAACAACCGCTGAATCAAATCATGCGACATCCGCCCCCCGCTGCCATGCCCCAACACCACCCGCTCATGGTGCCGCAGCGGCGTGGGGCAGACCGCCCCGGCCATCTCCACCGTTTCCCGGTGACCATTGTCCTTGTCAGACATTATCTTCCTCCAGCGTGAGCAAATGTCGGCCATACCGATAATAAGCGGCGCAAGCCCCCTCCGCCGAGACCATCGTCGCCCCCAGCGGGTTTTCCGGGGTGCAAATCGCGCCAAAAGCGGGGCAATCGTGTGGCTTTTGCAGCCCTTGCAGAATTTGCCCGGCGATACACAGGGGCGACTCTTGCGGCTGGATGTTGCCCACGTCGAAGCGCGTTTCTGCGTCGAAAGCGGCGAATTCCGGCCGCAACCCCCAGCCGCTTTGCGGGATCAGGCCAATGCCCCGCCACTGCCGGTCCCGTTTCTCGAAGACTTGCTCAATGACGGCCTGCGCGGGACGATTGCCGGCATACGTCACGGCTCGCCCATACGCATTTTCCACGCGCGCGCTCCCCGCTTCCAACAGCCGCACGCACGCCAGAATGCCCTGGGCAATGTCCAGCGGTTCAAAACCGGTGACCACAATGGGTACATCGTACTGTTCGGCGATGGGCGGATATTCCCAATAACCCATCACGGCGCAGACGTGCCCGGCGGCCAGAAACCCCTGTACGCGGTTATGGGGCGCGCCCAGGATGGCGTGTATCGCCGGGGGCACGCACACATGCGAGACAAGCACGCTGAAATTGGTCAATCCCAGCGCCCGCGCTTGCAGCACGCTCATGGCGTTGGCCGGGGCCGTGGTCTCGAAGCCGATGGCGAAGAAGACGACCTGTTTGTGCGGGTGGGCCTGGGCGATTTTCACGGCGTCCAGCGGCGAGTAGACGACGCGCACGTCCCCGCCGGCGGCGCGCACGGCGAACAGGTCGCGCTGCGTGCCGGGTACGCGCAGCATGTCCCCATAAGAGGTGAAGATGACGTTGGGGCGGGCGGCGATGGCCAGTGCTTTGTCTACCAGCGCCAGCGGCGTGACGCAGACGGGGCAGCCAGGGCCGTGGACGAGTTCGATTTCCGCCGGCAATAACTGGTCCAATCCATGCCGTACAATCGCGTGCGTCTGCCCGCCGCAAATCTCCATCAGCACCCACGGGCGCGTCACCACGCGCTCGATTTCCCGCAGCGCCACCCGCACCAGCGCCGCATCTCGATATTCCGTTACGTATCGCATATCGTCTCCAACCGGGCCAATCACTCACGGAAAACGGTCAACCACCAGCCACCCATTGTCAACGGTCAACCACCAACTGTCGGCCCAATCTCCTCTTCCAAATTCACAATCTCCCGCAGCATGTCCAGCGTCGCCTGCGCCTCTGCTTCACTGAGCAGGCTGATGGCGAAGCCGACGTGGATGACGACGTAATCCCCCACGACGGCTTCCGGCACGTAGGCCAGGCAAGCTTCGCGGACTGTGCCGCCGAAGTCGATTTTGCCCATTAGCAGGCCGTTTGCTGCGTAGGTTTCCGTAATTTTGCCGGGGACGCCGAGGCACATAATCTTTCTCCAGCCCAGATTGAGTTCACTGAAAAAACCGGGTTTTTCGAGTGTCCGGCCGAAATAACCAGAGTGGTTCATGTGTAAAAACCCGGTTTTTGGCCTTTTTTCAGTAGAGTCAAGATTGGTTCATTCTTGGTTATTCAACACCGTGTTGCCAGCGCCAGGCGGCAATCGCCGCCTGGCCGAGGGCGATGCCGCCATCGTTGGCGGGGACGCGCTCGTGGCAGATGACGGTGAAGCCTTGCCGCCGCAGGTCGCGGACGACCAGCCGCAGCAGGGTTACATTTTGCCACACGCCGCCGCTGAGGGCGACTTCCTGCAGGCTGTGTTCTTGCCGCAGACGGACGCACACGGCGCAGACGAGGGCGGCGACGCTGTTGTGGAAACGGGCGGCGAGTTGTGATGGCGAAATGCCGGCACGCCAATCCCCCACCAATCCCGCCAAAATCGGAGCCGGATCAATCACCTCGCCATTGTCCGCGAAGGAGTAATGGCCTTGTTCGGTGATATCCGCGAGGGTTTCCAGTTCAATGGCCGCCTGCGCTTCGTAGTGGATGGTCTGGCGCACGCCCAGCAGGGCGGCGGCGGCATCGAAGAGGCGGCCCGCGCTGGAGGTGAGGGGGGCGTTGAGGCGTGTGCGGAGTTGGTGGCGTAATGCCGGCATCACCGGCCACCCCATCTCCTGCCGCAACGCAAACCGCACCGGGGGCAAATCCTCCGCCCAGGGAATGCCCGCCGCATCCAACCAGGCCAGCGCCATGCGCCACGGCTCCCGCACTGCCTTGTCCCCGCCGGGGAGGGGCACGTAGGCCAGGTGCGCCACCCGCCGGTAGCCGCCGTAGTCGGCGATCAGGAATTCGCCGCCCCAGATGGCCCCGTCATCCCCGTAACCCGTGCCGTCAAAGGCGACGCCGATGACCGGGTGGTCGCCGATGAACTGGTGTTCGGCGAGGGCGGCGGCGATGTGGGCGTGGTGGTGTTGGATGGGAAATGCCGGCAATCCCTCCACCTCCGCCCGTTCCACCGCATACCGCGTCGCCAGATAATCGGGATGCAAATCGTGCGCCAGCCCTTGCGGTCGGGCGCGGAAAAGCTGCTCGTAGTGGGCCACGGCTTCCATGAAGGCCGTCAGCGTCTCGTAATTTTCCAGGTCGCCAATGTGGTGGCTGAGGAAGGCGTACCGGTCACGGGTGAGGCAGAAGGTGTTTTTGAGCGCCGCGCCGGCGGCCAGCAGCGGCGGCGCGGACCACGGCAGGCGCAGCGGCGCGGGGGCGAAGCCGCGCGCGCGGCGCAGCGTCAGCACGTTGGACGCGCTGCCCGTCAGGGCAATCGGTCGCGCTACGGAATCGTCGCAGCGGATGTGGATGTCGCGGTTATGCAGGAGAAAGGCGTCCGCCAGCCCGCCCAGCCGTTGCCGCGCTTCTTCGTTGTCACTGGCGATGGGTTCCTCGCTCAGGTTGCCGCTGGTCATCACCAGGGCGTCGGGGAAGTCGGGCGCGGCTTCCAGCAGCAGGTGGTGCAGCGGCGTGTAGGGCAACATCACGCCCAGGTTCCGCTGGCCGGGGGCGATGTTGCCGGCAAGGGGAGAGTCGGGGCGGCGTGGCAGGATGACGATGGGGCGGGCGCGCGATTGCAGCAGGGCGCGCCCGTTGTCGTCGAGAAGGCAGTGGCGGGCCGCTGCTTCCACGCTGGCGACCATGAGGGCGAAGGGTTTGTCGGGGCGGTGTTTGCGTTGGCGGAGTTTGGTGATGGCGGTGGAATTGCCGGCATCGCACGCCAGATGAAAGCCGCCCAATCCCTTGATGGCTACGATTTGCCCCTCACGCAGCCGCCGCCGCGCTGCCTGCAACGCCTCTTCCCGCTCGCCGAGAATCGTCCCCCGACCGCTTTCCTCCAACCAGATGTGCGGGCCGCAGACGGGGCAGGCGACGGGCTGCGCGTGAAAGCGGCGGTCCAGTGGATTCGCATATTCGGCGGCGCAGGCGGGGCAAAGGGCAAACGGGGCCATGGTCGTTTGCGGGCGGTCGTAGGGGATGTCCCGAATAATGGTGAAGCGGGGGCCGCAGTTGGTGCAGTTGATGAAGGGGTAGCGATAACGACGGTCGTCCGGGGAGAAAAGTTCGTGTAGACAATCGTCGCAGAGGGCCACGTCGGCGGAGATGGGCTGGAACGCCCCGGGGACGGGCTGCGAGTGGACGATCTGGAATTGGGCGAAGCCGTTGGCCGGCTGCTGACGCACCGTCATCTGGTCGATGTGCGCCAGCGGTGGCAGTTCGCCACGCAGCGCCGCCGTAAACGCGGCCAGCGCCTCGCGCGAGCCGTCCGCTTCGATGTCCACGCCGGCGGACGTGTTGCGCACCCAGCCGGTGAGGGCGTATCGTCGCGCCAGCCCATAGACGAACGGGCGAAAGCCGACGCCCTGCACCACCCCCGTGATGTGGATGCGCGCGCCCAGCCGTTCGCTCATACGGTTACTTTCATTTGCGCCTGGACCCAGGTCAACCACGCTTCAATGCCCGCGCCCGTGCGGCAGGAGAGGGGGAACGTGACCAGCCCAGGGTTGAGGGCGGCCACGCCGCGGCGGAAGGTTTCCATGTCGAAGTCAAGGTATGGCAGCAGGTCAATTTTGTTGATCACGAGGGCGTCCACGCCGCGGTACATGCCCGGATACTTGTACGGTTTGTCCGCGCCTTCTGGCGTGGAGGCGATGAGGACGTTTTTGTGCGCGCCCAGCGGAAAATTGGCGGGGCAGATGAGGTTGCCCACGTTTTCGATGATAAGCAGGTCGATGGCGGACAGGTCAAGCTGTTCCAGCGCCTGCTGTATCATGACGGCGTCCAGGTGGCATTCGCCGCCGGTGTTGATCTGTACGGCGGTGGCGCCGGCGGCGGCGGCGCGGTCGGCGTCGATGCTGGTGGCGATGTCGCCATCAATGACGGCGAGGCGCAGGCGCGGGCTGAGGTGTTGGATGGTGTGCTCGATGAGGCTGGTTTTGCCGGCACCGGGCGAAGCCATCAGGTTCAATCCCACCACGCCCGCCTCCTCCAGTCGCCGCCGGTTGGCCGCGGCTAACTGTTCGTTGGCTCCCATGATGTTGGCGACAACCCGAATGCGCTCAGCCATGTGCCTGATCATCCTCGGCGGAAGCGACGTCAATGGCTTCCAGGTAGAATTCTTCCCCCTGGACAATGCGCACGTATTCGCTGCCACAGGTGGGGCAGAATAGGTTTTGGCGCACCCCATAGCGGTGACCACAGTCCTGACAGACGATTTCCGCCGGCACGCGGCGGAAATGCAATTGCGCTCCTGCCGCCGGCGTCCCTTCGCTCACGAAGTCCCAGTAAAACTGGATGGAATCGTCCACGAAGGAGGAGAGTTCGCCCAACACGACGTGCAAGTCTGTCACTCGCGCGGCTTCTGCCGCGTGCGCATGGTGCAGGGCAATTTCCAATAGGTTTTCGGTTACTACGAGTTCGTGCATGATGTTTCCGTCTGGTAATGGCTAACCCGCTCGTGGGCTGAGCTTGTCGCAGCCCATGACGTCTACGACAGGCTCAGGCAACGGGCCAGGTCGTTACTCCATTTGTGTTACTGGACTCTGGCGTTTCTGGAGTGGAGGCTTCAGCCGGTCCACATATGGTGGTTGACCCGGCTAAAGCCTCGACTCCGATCACCATATGTGGATTTCGCCAGACTCGAGTGTGTTATTTGTGTTGTTTGCGTCAAATGCCGGCAGACACAATCCATCATTAGCCCTATACCGGGGAGGAAGCGGCCGCCAACAGCGTGCGCGTTGCATGAAGCCGCTCCAGCACAACCTGCGCCAGTTGGTAGTACAGCCCGGTAGCCAGAGCGGGGTCCTTCAAAACCAACGCCAGCAGGCGCTCGCCATCCATTCGCAGCACCTGGCAGGGTTCCGTCGCCACGGCAGTGGCCGTCAATTCGCCCGGATTGATGACGGCGGAGACGCCCAAAACGTCACCTGGGTTGATTGTTCCTACCATGAAGTCCTTTCGCAGGTGGGGCAAGTGCTCGTCTACGACTACGTAATGCAGTTCGATGCTGCCGTGACGCAGCAGATAGAGCGCATCGGCGGGGGAACCCATGCGGAAGAGAGTTTCATCGGTGTCCAGTTCCATTTCATTGCTGATCATGGCGACTTCGCGTAGTTGCGCGGGGGACATGAAAGCGAAAAATGGATAACGGCGCAGAATTTCAGGTGAAATCATGAGCGACTCCTTCGTAAATGTAGGGCGATTTTCTGAATCGCCCACCCGATTTGGAAAATCGGGCTACGACGGCACATTCTTTCGTCCATCGTCCTGATCATCATCAATGGGGTGGGCGAGCAGGCGCAAGACGGCGGCGGCGGCGACGGGGACGGCGGCGGCGACAGCCGGGCTGAGTTCTTCGCGGAATTCATAGACGCGCGGCGCTTCGATAGCGACAACATCAATATCGTCCGGCAACGACGCGCCCATGGCCCGCCCCATTTGCAGGGCGGTGTGCAGTGACGTGTCATGGGCGGCGGTGGTGTGGCCGGCGGCGTGATGGGGAAAAGCGTCCAGGGGGGCGCAGTAGATTGCGCCAGGGCTGCCGCCGCGCGTCTGGATGGCATCAATAATGATGGCGCGCTCGTAGTCGATCAGCCATTCCATCAGGCTAAGACCGCCCAGCGCCAGGCATTCCACGTCTACATCCGACCGCGCGGCAATCTCCGGTCGCGCCGCCACCGCGCGCGCCACGTCCCAGCCCACGCCATCATCTCCCAAAATGGGGTTGCCCAAGCCAATCACCAACGTGCGCTCGTCCATAATTCTCTAAATCTTCCTCCAAGATTGGTTCATTCTGGAAGAATGAACCAATCTCGTTAACAGAACTGCCGCAGGACTTCCACTTCTTTCCCGTTGGCGTCACGAATGGTCACTTGCAGGGGCATTTGCCCCGGCAGGGAGTGCGTGGCGCAGCCAAAGCAGGGGTCATAGGCGCGGAAGGCCATTTCCACCATGTTCAACAGCCCTTCATTGACGACCGTTCCTTTGTGAATGAGCGTCTGTGCCGCTTTCTTGATGGACATGCTGATGGGCGCATAGTTGTTGGTTGTGCCCACCACGAGGTTGACTTTCGTGAGAATGCCGCGCTCGTCCGTCCAGTAGTGATGCGTGAGCGTGCCGCGCGGCGCTTCCACGATGCCTACGCCCTCCGTGGGCGTCTTGGTGGGGACGGTGTGGATGTGCGGCGAGGTGATTTCCTCGTCCGTCGCCAGTTCTACCAGTCGCTCCGCCGCATACAACAACTCGATCAGGCGCGCCCAATGGGTCGCCAGCCGCTGGTGTACCGGCTTGCCGCCCAGCGTTTCGTAGAACTGCTCGTACGCTTCCTGCGCCAGCGGCGTGGCCATGCCATCGGCGGCGTTGAGGCGGGAGAGCGGCGTGGCTGCGTAGACGCCCGAGTCCTTGCCGTCCACGAACCCTTTCCAGCCTACTTTTTTCAGGTAGGGGAATTTCAGGTAGGTCCATGGTTCGACCCGTTCGGCGATCCAGTCGGTGTATTCGGCGGGCGCGTATTTGCCCAGCCGCTTTCCGTCGGGGTCAACCACGCTGACGCGACCATGATAGAAGTTGACCTTGTTGTTGTCATCTACGAGGCCGATGTAGTGGGTGCGGTGCGTGTAGGTGTCGCCCAGGATCAGGTCGAGATAGAAGGGGTTGCCCAGAACCATGTCCTGGAACAATTGGAGACTGAACTGAGCAAAACCGATGCCCCAGCGCCCCATTTCTTCAATTTGCTGGCGTTCTGGTTCGGTCAGCCCTTTGGTGACGCCGCCGGGGATGGAGGTGCAGGGATGGACCTTGCGCCCCCCCAGGATTTCCACGACGGTGTGGCCGTACTTGCGCGCCTGGATCACCTTGCCGCCGATTTCCAGCCCCACTTTGTGAATGACGCCGAGGATGTTGCGCTCCGCCACGGGCGCATCTGGTCCCATGACGAAGTCGGGGCCGCCGAGGGCGTAGAAGTGCGTGGTGTGGTCGGTGAAGTAGAAGCCCATGTAGAGCAGTTCGCGCAGCAGTTTGGCCGTGCGTGGGGGATCGACGCCGTAGACGGCGTCGCCTGCTTTGGCGGCGGCCATGTGGTGCGCCTCCGGGCAAACGCCACAGATGCGATTGGTGAGCAAGGGCATTTCCTCCACCGGACGACCGACGCAAAATCGTTCAAAGCCGCGCAGTTCGGGAATCTGGAAGTAGGTGTTGGCGACTTCCCCTTCTTCGTCCAGGAAAATCTCGATCTTGCCGTGCCCTTCGAGGCGGGTGATGGGATCAATGGTTATGCGTTGCATATTGTTGCTCCTGAAAACGTAACGGCGGCGGCGGGGCTATGGGCCGGTCATGGCGGGCCGGGCCGCGTGTAGCAGGGAATGCGCCATGCTGAAGCGGTAGAAAGAGCCAGCCGGGTCGGGTATGCCGTCCAGGATGCGCTCAATCTCCTCGGGATCGTTGCTGTCAATGACGGAGGCGACGGCCGTCATCAGGCGCGCGCCGTAGTCAATGACATCCGCCGCGGGGCCGTAGCAGCCAATGCAGGCCGCCCCCACGCGCGGGCAAAGGGCGCCGCAGCCATTGCGTGTGGCCGGGCCGTTGCAGAGGATGCCTTGCTCTAGCAAACAGAGGTCGGGATCGATGTCCGTGGCCTCGTGGATGCGCACGAAACGGTTGATTTTCTTCACATTGCGCGCGCGAGGGCAGTCGTCGCAGACGGTGGAGCCGCCGGCGCCGATGACGCTGCCGGGCGGCGGCAGGGTGGCTTCGCCATGCAGTGCCTTGATAACCAGGTCAACGACGGCGGCGATCTGATGGGATTCGGGTGGGCAGCCGGGCATGTAGTAGTCTACGTCTACGACCTGATCCAGCGTGCGTACGGTGGGTTGAAAGACGGGGATGTTGATCGCGCCCTCGGGCATGTTGGTGGCGTATTGGGGGCGGAGGTGATCGGGGTTTTCCGTGGAGACGCTTTCGTAGACGGCGTCGTAGATGGCGTCTATCGGGGAGAGGTTGGCGAGGCCGGGAATACAGCCTTCGGTGGCGCAGGAGCCAAAGGCGACGAGGATTTGCGATTTTTGGCGCAAGAGGTGGGCCATGTGTTCGTTTTCGGCGTTGCGGATGCCGCCGTTGAACAGGGTGAGGGTGATGGATTTGTCGGGCATGGCTTCCACGTCTTTGTATTTGGCGTCCATGGCCACGGGCCAGAAGACGACGTCGAAGTTGGCGTCGACGTCCAGGATTTTTTCGTGGATGTTTAGGACGGCGATTTCGCAGCCGCCGCAGGAGGCGGCCCAGTACATGGCGAATTTGGGTTTGGTGTTTTCAGTCATGCCGGCATTTCCTCCACCTCAGGCATCATTTCTGGCAGCGCCGACCTTTGCGCCTGGCGCGTCCGTCCGGGCCAATTCAGCGGCCCCAACGCCCGAATCTCCTCCACCATCTTCGTGATCTCACGGGCCAGATGCACCCCTTCGGCTGCGCTGGCCCACACCAGCTTAATCCGCTCCGGCTCAATACCCATTTGGGCTACCGTGCGGCGCAGCAGCAGGTAACGGCGCAGCGCCTTGTAATTTTGCTCAATGTAATGACATTCACCCGGATGGCACCCCGTGATCAGGACGCCATCCGCGCCGTTTGCCAGCGCCTTCAGCACAAACGTGGGGTCCATGCGTCCGGAGCACATCAGGCGAATCAGGCGGATATTCGGCGGGTACTTGATGCGGGCCGTGCCGGCAAGATCGGCAGCGCGATAGCTGCACCAGTTACAGGTGAAGCCGATAATGATGGGTTCAAACGTGTCACTCATAGCGAACGCTCCTTTCATGCCGGCACCAAATCAACCAGATTTGCGCCATTAAACATCAATAGCCCCTCAATTTGCGCCAGAATCTGCTCATTGCTGAAGCCCGAACCACTGATCGCCCCCGCCGGGCAGGCGGCCACGCAAGTGCCGCACCCCTGGCAGAGCGCGTGATTGATTTCCGTGACCATCAAATCTTCATGGAAGATGATGGCATTGAACGGGCAGAGATTGTTGCAAATGCGGCAGCCGGAACATTTCGCCGCGTCCACCGTCGCCCGCACCGGTTCCAGTTCGATTTCGCCGCGCCCAATGCGGTTGAGCACGCGCGCGGCGGCGGCGGCTCCCTGGGCCACGCTGGAAGGAATATCCTTCGGCCCTTGCACCGCGCCGGCGATGAAGATGCCCTCCGTCATGGTGGCGACCGGGTCCAGCTTGGGGTGTTTCTCAATGAACCAGCCATTGGCGCTGCACGAGATGCCAAAGAGGCGGGCCACCTCGTTCGCGTCTACGCGCGGCTCCAGCCCCGCCGCCAGGATGACCATGTCCACGGGCACGCGCCGCTGCCGACCGGCCAGCGTGTCCTCCGCCTGGATGATCAGCTTACCTTCCTCCCCCGGCAGGCGGGCGGCGTCGGTGACTTCCGCCACGCGCCCGCGCACAAAGAGCGTGCCTTCTTCCAGCAGCCGCTGGTAGAACTCGTCATAATCTTTGTACGCCGTGCGCATGTCGATGTAGAAGTTGTACACCTGCGCGCCCGTGCGTTCCTTCACCAGGTGGGCGAATTTGAGGGAGGCCATGCAGCAGATGGCGGAGCAGTAGTTGTTGTAGTTGCGGTCGCGGCTGCCAACGCAGTGGATGATAGCCACGGACCGGGGTTGGGTGACGCCATCGCGCAGCACGATTTCGCCGTTGGTGGGGCCGGCGGCGTTGCACATGCGCTCGAATTCGATGCTGGTGAAGACGTTTGCCAGGCGGCCATAGCCGTATTGGGGGATACGGCGGGCGTCGAACACGTCGAAACCCGTCGCCAGGATGATGTTGCCCACCGTGACCTGGCGGAATGTCTCTTGCTGGGTGAAGTCAATGGCTTCCGTCGGGCACAGTTTCTCGCAGGCGCGGCATTTGCCGTTCTGGAAGTAGGTGCAGTTGACGGTGTCGATCACGGGGTATTTGGGTACGGCCTGGGCGAAGGGGGTGTAGACGGCTTTGCGATAGCCGAGGCCGGCTTCAAACACGTCGTCGATGACTTTCTTGGGGCATTTTTCCCAGCAGATGCCGCAGCCGGTGCAGAGGTCGGTGTCTACGTAGCGGGGTTTTTGTTTGATGGTGACGGTGAAGTTGCCCACGTAGCCGTCGACGCGCACGACTTCGCTCCAGGTGAGCATTTCGATGTTGGGGTGGTTGCCGACGGTGACCATCTTGGGGGTGAGGATGCAGGCGGCGCAGTCGAGGGTGGGGAAGGTTTTGTCGAATTGGGCCATGTGGCCGCCGATGGAGGGTTCACGCTCCACCAGGTACACTTTGTGCCCGGCATCTGCTATTTCCAAAGCGGCTTGAATGCCGGCAATTCCGCCCCCCACCACCAGCGTATGCGGATCAATGGGCACATGCAGCGGCTCCAGCGGCTCATTTTCAATCACCCGCTCCACGCCGCCGGCAATCACCGCTTTCGCTTTCGCCGTGGCCGCGGCGCGGTCGGTATGCACCCAGGAGACCTGCTCCCGAATGGAAACCAGTTCGCATAAATACGGATTCAGGCCCGCGTGATCGCAGGCATTGCGGAACGTTTGCTCGTGCAGATGGGGAGAGCAGGCAGCCACGACCACGCGCGTCAGCCCTTCGTTTTCGATGTCCCGCTCGATCAGTTCTTGCCCCAGGCTGGAGCACATGAACTTGTAATCGCGGGAGATGACCACGCCATCGTCCCCCAGGGCGTCTTTCGCCCAAACGGCCACGTCTTCCACATCCACCGTGCCGGCAATGTTGCTGCCGCAGTGACAGACGTAGACGCCAATACGTTCCTTATGTTCATCGTGTGGATTGCGCGCTTCAGCACTCATTTGACATCCTCCCGATTCCGCGGCATTTGCGGCATGGGCAGGCTGGGGTCGTCGCGGCGACGGCGGGCAGGTCGCGCTTCCGTTTCCGGCGGCGGCATCTCCACGCCAATCTTCGCCAGCGCCTCCTCCGCGGAGACAAACTCCTTGCCCAGTCCCAACTCCTCCGCCTCATGACCAAACGCCAGCCCCATCAACTGCGTGAAGTAGAGGATGGGCATGTGGTAATCCGTCTTGAAGTGCCGGTTGGCGTCTTCCTGGTAGGCGTCCAGGTTGAGTTGGCACATGGGGCAGAGCGTGACCATCACGTCCGCGTGATACTGGTCCGCCGCGCCGATCAGGCGGCGAATCAATTCGTAGGCCACGGATGGGCTGATCTGGGTCATATGCCCACCGCAGCAGTGGGTTTTCAAGGGGTAGTCAATCACTTCCGCGCCGAGGGCTTGCAGCAGGCGGTCGAGTGATTGCGGGTATTCGGGGTTGCCAAAACGGTTGTCGGGGTCGGGGCGGACGATCATGCAGCCGTAGTAGGGGGCGACGCGCAGCCCTTTGAGGGGGCGAACGACGCGCTGGCGTACGGCGTCGAGGCCGACGTCGTTGGTGATGATGTCCAGGAGGTGACGGATTTGGATTGTGCCGGCATCGTAATGCAACCCCCCCGCTGCTAATGCCTCGTTCACCTGCCGGTCGAGCTTCTGGTCCGTCCGCATGTAGGCGTCCGTCTTCGCCAGATTCAGGTAGCAGGCGCTACAGCCGGCGACCAGGGTGCTGCTGCCGTTCATTTGTTGTTCCGCCAATGCCAGGTTTCGCCCGATCAGGGAAAATGCCGGCAAACGCGCCACCGAAATATACTCCGTCGCCCCGCAGCAGTTCCAATCCCGCACCTCCTCCAACTGCACGCCAATATCTTCGCGAATCGCCAGCAGAGAATCGAGGTACGGGCGCGCCGTGCGCTGCATCGAACAGCCCGGATAAAACAGATACTTGCTCATGCTTCAACCTCCAATTCCCGCGCGCGCCGCAATATGGCGTGGAGTTGGTCTAGATTGTCGATTCGATGTGGCGTCAGGTCAATGCGCCCGCGCCCCAGCATGCCCAGTCCCATCTGCGCCATGCCCACCAGTTGCCGCGGGTGATGGCGCAAATAGTGGCGCGTTGCCAGACCAAACTCAAAGCTGCGACCATAATTTTCGACGTTGCTGACAAAACTCTGTGACAGATCAGGCGCGGTGCTGTCGTCATACAGATGCGCATCAATCGCCATCCGTTTGAGGGTGTACATGATGTCCGTGATATGCACTTCCTGTGGGCAGCGGGTCGTGCAGAAATAGCACGAAACGCAGTACCAGGGCGTATTGCTTGCCAGCACCGCTTCTTCCATATCGGCCCGGATCATGGCAAAAATCTGCCGCGGCGTGTAGTCCATGTCCGCGCCTGAGGGACAGGACCCGCCGCATGTGCCGCATTGGATGCACATATCAAGGCGAGGATCGCCAGGAGTCGCCTGGACGACACGCTCCAGGAAACTGGGGGAACCCTCCTGTGGTGAAAAGTTGACCGTGGACAAGGGGCACCTCCGAGAATAATGCGGTTGGTTGATGGGAGGAATGGCTCCGTGGGGAGCGTTGCCGCCAAAATACTGACATCGGCAAACAAAAAGGGATTCCCGGGTTTACCTGGAATCCCTTGCTATGCTGCTTCATTCCGCACGTCAACCTCGGCTTGACGGACCTGTGAAGCGGGTCCGCATAATGCGATGAAATGGGGGCTGACTTGCCGTGCTACGAATTGCTCTGACGGTATGCTGCTGTTAAGCCTTGCTGCCTCTGCGAGCAACTCCCGCATTGCTTTCGACGCCAAACTCCCCTGAATAGGTTACTACGTCCAAAGACTATCATCTGACTACAGGGGCTCCTAATGATGGATGTCACTGATTTGCCATGACGAGCATCAGTTTCCAAAACAAGGCGTCAGTTTCGCGCTATATTTGCGATTGTGCGTTATCATTGTTGGGCTGGATACTCTCCAGCCGCTTCGAGATGCTTCGTCAATAAGCAGCGCGTGCGTGCCCTTACCACCGACAACACAAGCAACAGTGTTCATCCGCGAGGCAAGACCGGGTTCCTCGTGGGTGGTTCCGCGCGTCTATGCCGGCATTAACGAAGCCATCCGTGGTGCGAAAAACCAAATTTTCTGGAGGTAATATGAGCGGTTTAACTGGATTTGAGACTGCGGCTATTTGGGCGGTCCTCATCATTTCGATTATTGGTATTGCTTATGCCTTTTGGCTGCGCCGGCGTATCCTGACTCAGGACAAAGGCACACCCAAAATGCAAGAAGTGTGGGGGTTTATTAAGGCGGGAGCCAACGCCTACCTCAGCCAGCAGTTTCGGACTATTTTGATTCTCATTGTGGTCCTCACCGTACTCCTGGCCCTGAGCGTCCTGATCATTCCGCCCACGCAGGAGGCGGTGGAGCGCTTCGGCAGCGAGCAGGCCGCCGTGATCTGGGTGGCCGTGGGGCGGGCCATCGCTTTCCTCATGGGGTCCCTGTTCTCCTACTCCGTCGGTTACGTGGGCATGAACGTGGCCGTGGAAGGGAACGTGCGCGTGGCTGCCGCCGCGCGCGTCGGCTACAACCAGGCGATGCAAACCGCGTACCAGTCCGGCACGGTCACGGGCATGTTGACGGTGGGGCTGGGGCTGTTGGGCGGCACGCTCATTTTTATGGTGTACGGCATTGCCGCGCCGGACGCGCTGCTGGGGTTCGGCTTTGGCGGCTCGCTGATCGCCCTGTTTATGCGCGTTGGCGGCGGTATTTACACGAAGGCGGCGGACGTGGGCGCGGACCTGGTGGGCAAGGTGGAGGCGGGCATCCCCGAAGATGACCCGCGCAACGCCGCCGTGATTGCCGACCTGGTGGGCGATAACGTGGGCGATTGTGCCGGCATGGCCGCGGACGTATTCGAGAGCTTTGAAGTGACCATCGTCTCCGCCCTGATTTTGGGGCTGGTGTTGGGCGATGTCTCCCGCGGCGGCCTCGGTGACGGCCAATACGACCTGCGTTTCGTCATCTTCCCCCTGATTTTGCGCGCCATCGGCGTCATCGCCTCCGTCATCGGCAACACCGTTGTGCGCACCGACGAGAAGAAGAAGAACGCCATGGCCGCCATGAATCGCGGCTTCTATCTGGCGGCGATTGTGGGCGTGATTGGCTTTGCCCTCACGACGGTGTTTTACATGATTGACCCGGCTACGGGCGCGCCGGATTGGCGTCCGTTTATGGCCACGGTTGCCGGCATTGTCCTGGCCATCGTGCTGGATAAAGTCACCGAATACTTCACATCCACCCACTTCTCCCCCGTGAAGGAAGTCAGCCGCGCCTCCCAGAGCGGCTCCGCCACCAACATCCTCTCCGGCCTGGCTCTGGGTATGGAGTCCAGCGTTTGGGCCGTCATCGTCATCGCCCTCTCCATCCTCGCCTCCGTGCTGATTTACGCCAACGAGCCGGCGGCCACGCAGTTCACGGCCATCCTCTACGGCGTCTCCCTCACGGGCATTGGCATGTTGACGCTCACGGGCAACACCATCTCCATGGATAGCTTCGGCCCCATCTCCGACAACGCCAACGGCATTGGCGAAATGGCCGGCCTGGAAAAGAAAGCGCGTCTGGTGATGGACGACCTGGACGCGGTGGGCAACACCACCAAAGCCGTCACCAAGGGGATCGCCATTGGCTCCGCCGTTATCGCCGCCGTGGCGCTGTTTGGCTCCTTCCTCACCGACGTGGGCAAGGTGCAGGCGGCGCAAGGGGTGGCGGTGCTGAAGGGCATCAACGTGGCCGCGCCGACGGTGTTTATCGGCCTGCTCGTTGGCGGCGCGCTGCCCTTCCTCTTCTCCTCGCTCACCATTCGCGCCGTGGCCCGCGCGGCGGCGCAGATCGTGGGCGAAGTGCGGCGGCAGTTCCGCATTCCTGGCCTGATGGAAGGTAAGGTGCAGCCCGATTATGCCCGCGCCGTGTCCATCTCTACCACGGCAGCGCAAAAAGAGCTGGTCAGCCTGGGGCTGGTGGCCGTGGTTGTGCCGCTGGTGGTTGGTTTTGGTTTAGGGGTGGAGGCCTTGGGGGGCTTTCTTGCCGGCATTATCCTCGCGGGTCAGTTGATGGCCGTGTTCCAGGCGAACGCGGGCGGGGCCTGGGACAATGCGAAGAAGTTTATCGAAGAAGGCAACCTGGGCGGTAAGAACTCCGAACCGCACAAGGCGGCGGTGGTGGGCGACACCGTGGGCGACCCGCTCAAAGACACGGCCGGTCCGGCGCTGAACCCGCTGATCAAGGTGATCAACCTGGTTTCCCTGATTATCGCCCCCATTGTGGTGGCCGTGCGCCTGCCCGGAGAGCCGATCAGCGCGCTGCTGGCGGTGATTTTGCTGGCGCTGCTGGTGGCGTTGGGTTGGGCGATCTGGAAGAGTAAGACGGAGGCGGCGTCGTTGATGGACCCGGCGCCGGCAGCGGCTCCGGTGAAGAAGTCGCAGCCGACGGCGAAGAATCAGAAGAAGCGGCGGAAGTAAGTTTTCCGCGCGCGGAATTTGGGTGAAGAGATGCCGGCATTTGCGAGAATGCCGGCATTTTTTGTTTCTTACACCTGGTCTTCCCTCCCAATAAGATGACATCTAATCTAAGTTAGCATGATATCTGTCACTAGACAGGCTTCATTGTATGCCCGCAAACTTTAATAGACGACGATGCCCATTGTCTGATGTTAACAGTCGCTTCTGCTATCTTACTACAGGAGGGTGAGATGGATAAATTATCGGTACAGGCAAAATTGTGGGGGGCTGGTGTCTTCGCCATCTTAACAGGCGGAGCGATGTACGGGCTGCTAATAATAATTCGTAGATTGCGAGATATGCCCGGGCTTTTTTTGCCGGAAATTGCCCTGACTTTTTTGATCATTGGCAATCTGGTCGTTTTGCTCATGGGATTGGTGACCCTGGCGCTGATATTTTCCGCGCTTGGCGTAACTGATGGCCGCTTTGCGCTCAGCTTCCCGGAGGGAACGGTACGCGCCATCATTGCCTTAGGCCTGATTCTCATTTTTGTTACCACGTCCGTTTTTCTATTCAGTCAACTGGAATCCACGGTCACTGTGGATCGCGTCCCCGCTTCAATGGTCAGCCAATTAGGTGGTCAAATCATGGCAATGGAGCCGGTGGATGTGCAGGTGAAGGCTGATGGCACTGAGGAGGTGCTGAGCTACAACGTTCAGGTAGTACGCGAAGTAGGTGAAGGGAAACAAGACCTGGCGCAGACACTGACGACGACAATCAGTACGCTGGTCGTTGCCGTGGCCGGCTTTTATTTTGGCACCCGGGCGGTGCAGACCGCTCGTGAGGCAGTGGCCGCGAGTGAACCGGTCTTCCATTACCTGGAACCCAACCAGAAACCGAAGCCGACTCAGGATGAAGCGTGGGCGTTAACGGCACACGGCACGGATTTCCAACTCGTGAAGGTGATGAAATTGACGAAGGCGAACAGCAGCGACCTCGTGGCTCGCGCTGTTTCCACGAATGGGGCGGGCACGGAGATTAAGGGCACGTTTGACTTCAAGCCTGATACGGCCACGGGAAAGTGGGATTTGGTGGTTCAATTCACCGATGGGGCGGAACTATTGGCGCGTGAAGCCTTCACGCTGGAGGACGCCACCGCCCCCGCGTAATCGGGCGCTGTTTTGACTGGGCGGTCGTGCTGAATGAGCGCCAGGCATTGTGAGAATGCCTGGCGCTTTTTTACTTGTTCCCGCGACCGGATTACCGCTCCCCGCCGCATTGGTTCATTCTTTTTGCATTGTGAAAGGCGGCCATTTAGTCACTGGAGGCGGGGACCAGTTCCGGCTGCTTTTCGCGCAGGAAACGGAAACCAACAAGCTGTTGTTGTTCCGTGTCCCAGAGGCGGAAAGAGAGGGACTTGAAACTGGCCCAGAAGGTGATGGTCTCTACTTCATGGAAGAGGGGGTTTTCCGCGTGGCATTTTTCCAGGTTGTAGTTGGGGATGCGCGGGCTGAGGTGGTGGATGTGGTGGAAGCCGATGTTGCCGCTGAACCATTGCAGCAGTCGGGGCAGTTTGTAGAAGGAGCTGCCCTGGATGGCGGCGGCGAAGTAGTCCCAATGTTCGTGGTCGGCCCAGTAGACGCCTTCGTATTGGTGTTGCACGTAGAAGAGCCAGATGCCGGCAGAAGCGGCCAGCGCCATCACCGGAAGTTGAATCATCAAATATGCTTTCCAGCCGATGAGGGCGCTCATGCCGGCAGCGATGCCCAACACCGCCAGATTCGTCCACATCACGTTGCGGCGTCCTTTCTTGTTTGTGCCCTTGGGGGCGAACCGTTGCCCGATGATGAAGGCGAAGAGGGGGGCGATCACGAACATGACCAGCGGATTGCGATAGATGCGATAGACGAGTTGTTGGCGCGGCGAGGCATCCAGGTACTCCTGCACCGTCATCATCCACACGTCGCCGACGCCGCGACGGTCCAGGTCGCCGGAGGTGGCGTGGTGGATGGCGTGGTCGTGCCGCCAGCGGTAGTAGGGGGTGAAGACGAGCAGGCCGGTGAGGATGCCGACGATGTCGTTGGCTTTGCGCGAGGCGAAGAAGGAGCCGTGGCCGCAGTCGTGGAAGATGATAAACAGGCGCACGAGAAAGCCAGATGCCGGCACAACCAGGAGCAGCGTCAACCAGTAGGAAACCTGCAGACTCCAGATCATCGCCGCCCACAAAAGGACGTAGGGGATAAAGGAATTGGCAAGTTGAATGATGCTGCGACGCAAGTTGGAATGTTGATACGGAGACACCGCCTGTCGCCAGGCAGGTTTTTGCACGCGTACTTGATTTACGTTCATATATTTCTCCCTAATTGTGAAGTGAGTGTGTGGAACAGAGGACGGAAAGGACGCGATGGAGGAATCGGATGATTATGATGATCTGGCGCAGTTCATCACACGTCTACTTGTTAATTGTATCGTAAGGAGGCGTTTTCGCTTCCATAAATCTAGGATTTTGGTCTGATTCACCGTGAGCGTTAATAGAATGCGCCAGTGCCATGTTCGCCGGGCGGTAATTGTCACGACTGTTTTTTCGCGTAGCCATGCTAGGACGACGTGGCCTGTGGCCTGGACCTGTCGCCGGCAACAGGGGCTTTGCTCGGCTCAGCCAACGAGCAGGCTGGCGGTTGCGCGGATTTGTCGCGCAAAGGAACCCGTCATGGTCGTCCCCAAAGAGGGTTTCCCAGGCTGTTTACCCGCTTCTGGCGCTATGTTATACTCCTGCCGAACCTCATGACACAATGGCTGTTACCCACGACTGTTTTCGCGATCTTGGCGCTCTCCGCCGGGCGGATAGGGCAGTTTGCCGCGCGGCTGCGTTTGCCACGGATCACGGGTTTCTTGATTGCCGGCATTCTCGTTGGCCCCTACGTCCTCGACCTGATCCACCAGCAAGACATACCGCGCCTTCTCTACATCGACGAAGCCGCGTTGGGATTCATCGCCTTCGCCGCCGGCACCGAACTCTATCTGCGCGAACTACGCAGC
This sequence comes from Ardenticatenales bacterium, assembly GCA_020634515.1. NCBI lineage: Bacteria > Bacillati > Chloroflexota > Ardenticatenia > Ardenticatenales > Ardenticatenales bacterium. The sequence continues at coordinate 841,253 of JACKBL010000002.1, forward strand.
CGCCTAAAAAGTATCACCTGGGTGACGGCGGGCGTGGTCCTGGCGACATTCACGCTAGGAACCACCGCTGTCTGGCTGCTGGCGGACGCCATCCCGTTTACCCAGGGGATGCCCCCCCCCGCGCGCCTCGCCGTTGCCATCCTGGCCGGGGCGCTATTGGGAGCCATCTCACCCTCGTCCGTCATCGCCATCATCAACGAACTGCGCGCCCGCGGTCCATTCACGGCCACCGTTTTGGGCGTGACCGTGATCATGGACGTGCTGGTGATCATTCTCTTTGCCATTGGCGTCTCCGTGGCGGATGTGTTGCTGACGGGGATGCCTTTTGGCGTGGAATCCCTCATCCTGCTGTTGGGAGAATTGGCGGCCACGTTTGCCAGCGGCTACGTGCTCTACTGGCTGCTGCGTCTGGTGCTTTCCCGGCGGATGGGGGGGCTCCTGAAGGCGGCGGCCATCATTTTGCTTGGCTACAGTGTGTTTGTGTATTCGCATGAATTGCGCCGGTTTAGCCATGAGCTTTTGCCTTTTGAGGTGCTGCTGGAGCCGCTGCTGATTTGCTTGATTGCCGGCATTCTCATCACCAACAACTCTCCCCATCATCACGAATTCCGGGACATCCTGGAAAAAGCCGGTCCGCCCGTCTACATCGCCTTCTTCATGCTGGTTGGCGCTTCTCTCCGCCTCGACGTCCTCACACACACCTGGCAGATCGCCCTCGTCCTGTTTGGCGTGCGCCTGGTTGCCCTGGCCGCCGGTTCCATTGTCGGCGGCACAATCGCCGGTGATCCCTTCACCCTCAACCGCATCAAGTGGATGGGTCTGGTCACGCAAGCCGGCGTCGTGTTGGGGCTGGCCCAGGAAGTTTCCGTAGAGTTTCCCGACTGGGGCGCGTCCTTTGCCACGATCATCGTCTCCCTGGTCGTCCTCAATCAGACATTCGGCCCGCCGCTCTTCAAGTGGGCGATTCATGCCGTGGGCGAGGGGCGCGAGCAGGCGGAGGCGGCGCCGTTTGATGGCGTGCGCGACGCCCTCATCTTTGGCGTTGATGGGCAGTCGCTCTCCCTGGCGCGGCAGCTTCGTAGTCATGGTTGGCAGGTGCGGGTGGTATGCCGGCAAAACCAAACATGGCTGGAACAGGATACTGACTTGCCTGTGGTGTCCGTGGAGCAGTTGACGCCCGCCATCTTGGCGGACCTGGGCGCCGCTAACGCTGAAGCCATTGTCGCCATGCTATCCGACGAAGAAAACTACGCCATCTGCGAGATCGCCTATGAGCATTTTGGCACGCGCCGTCTGATCGCCCGCCTCACCAGCCGCGCCAATCTGGCGCGTTTCCACCAGTTAGGCGTGTTGATTGTCGAACCCGGCACGGCCATCCTCAACCTCCTGGAACACTTCGTGCGCTCCCCCGGAGCCGCTTCGCTACTGATGGGCATGGCCGACGGACAAGACGTGATCGACGTAGAAGTGCGCAACCCCGACATACACGGGCTGCGACTGCGCGATCTGCGCCTGCCGGGCGACACACTCATCCTCTCCGTGCGTCGCGGCGGCCAGACACTCATCTCCCACGGATATACGCAGTTGATGTTGGGGGACGAAGTGACTATCGTCGGCTCACCGCAAAGCCTGGAAGCCGTGGCCTTGCGCATGGATGCCATAGAGCTTCCAGGAAGCGCACATCTTTGAGGAGGGGTAACGCGAAATCGCCCCCGTCCTCCGCGGGAAGGGGGGGGATAAGATTCGACCAAGAAGTTACAGGAAGACACACGGAAAGCTCATCATCAGGAGGACAATATATGTCAAGGCATACCCGTATCTGGTTGTTAATATTACTGCTGGCGGGATTATGGGGAAGCGCTGGCCGCGTGGCGGCGGCGGATGCCCCGCATGTACAGCCGCTGACGGCGGAGCGGCAAGAGCAGGAGCAGGAGAAAGAGAAAGAGAAAACGGGGGTTCCCTTGCTGCCGTATGCGGTGGCGCGGCGGATGGTCCCGCATGGCACGACGCGGCTGGCCTGTGATCCAGCGCAGGCGGCGGAGGCCTGGGCGTGGCGCAAAGGGGAGATGCCGGATGATGTGGTGATGCCGGCATACATCCCCGCCGATCCCCTCGCTGGATATGACATTGAATGGTATCGAAATATCTGTGTTTCCGGCGCGGGTGGGGTGGGCATTGCCGGCAATCTCTTCCTCCCCCTCAGCCCCGACCCCAACGAAACCTTCCCCGTCATCATCTTCGCCAACAGTTGGGCGCTGGACGAATACGAATACTTCTTCCAGGCGCGCGACTTCGCCCAGGAAGGCTTCATCGTCTACAGCTACAGCGCCCGCGGCTGGGGCAACTCCGGCGGCCTGATTGGCGTCGCCGGCCCGGACGATATGGCCGACGTTTCCGCCAACATCGACTGGATTTTGTCCCACGCCCCCGCCAATCCCGACCAGATCGGCATGAGCGGCATCTCCTACGGCGGCGGCATGTCCTTGCTCGCCGCCGCCCACGACAGCCGCATCAAAACCGTCGTCGCCATGAGCAGTTGGGCCGACCTGCGCCAGAGCCTCTTCGGCGGGGACACGCCGCGCTCTTTTTGGGGCAACATCCTCGTGGTCACGGGCAACCTGTTGGGCAACATGGACCCGGCCATTGAGGTGTATTACAACAACCTCATCCACTACACCAACGTCGAAGAAACGTTGGCCTGGGCGGAAGCGCACTCCCCCGTCTCCGTGTTGGAAGAGATTCAGGTTCCCGTCTACATCATGCAGAACATGGGCGACGAACTGTTCCAGCCCACCTCGCTGCTGCATTTCTACAGCCAGTTGCAAGGCCCCGATCCCTATTTCAAGAAGCTGGACATCAACCTGGGCATCCATGCCACGGCGGAACTGCCCGGCCTCACCGGTCTGTCCAGCGACATCTGGGACCGCGCGCACGACTGGTTCCGCTACTGGCTGCAAGGGGTGGACACGGGCATTTTGGAGCAGCCGCCGGTGCATGTGCGCCTGAAAAACGCGGACCAGACGGTGGCCCTGGAGGATTGGCCCAGCGCGGCCATCGCCACGCGCACCTGGTATCTCAGCCCGCGGCATGGCCTCTCCGGCAGCCTCACGGACGCGCCCGAATACGACCCAGACACGGACACGATTCACACGGCGGGCCTGTTTGTCTCCGGGGCCACCACGGGCATTCCCATCGTCTCGCCGTTGTTGGAACAGCATACGCCGATTGATATTTGGGCCTGGATTCCGCTCATTCGCCGCGATCTGGCGACGGTGTATGAGTCCTCGTCGCTGTCATCCGACATGACGATTGTGGGCATTCCCACGGTGGAACTGTGGGTGCAGCCGGAACTGTCGCGGGCGCAGTTGATCGCGCACCTGTATGACGTGGACGCGCTGGGGATTGGCACGTTGATCACGCATGGCCCGATGACGCTGCACGAGGCGGCTCCGGGGCAGCCGGTGCGGGTGACGTTTGAGATGGTGGCGGTGGGGTATCAAATGCCGGCAGGTCACCACCTTGTCCTGGCCATTGACACCGAAGATGATCAATATGGCTCCCCCACGGATGCCGCCTACGACGTCACCTTCCACTACGATCTCGCCGGGCCGCCCCTGATCACCGTGCCCTACGTGGCAAACCCGTAGCCGAGGGTCTGGCGCACCCGTCACCGGCAGGCGCGCGCGTACTGCTCAATCAACTGCACCGCCTGGCCGACGCCATCCTCGGCGACAATGAGGTGTCCGAGTTGGCGCGCGCGTTCCTGCATCGCTTGATGGGTGATGGTGGCGCGGATGGCTGTGGCTAATGCCGGCACACTCAACTTCTTCTTCGCAATCGGCGCCGGACCAACCCCCAACCGCTGCACCAGATGGCCCCAAAACGGCTGGTCCGAAAAATGGGGCACGACAATCGTCGGCGTGCCTGCGCGCAACCCGGCGCCCGTCGTGCCCGCACCCCCATGATGCACCACCGCCGCCATGCGTGGAAACAACCAATCATGCGGCACATTGTCCACCATGAGCACCGTCGGCGGCAGGTCGCCGGGTTCCAGCCCGCCCCAACCGCGCAGCAGAATCCCCCGCTGCCCCGTCTCCGCCAACGCCGCCAGCGCCAGATTCGTCATGGCGCGCCCATCGCGGCTCCCCACGCTGCCGAAGCCAATGTACACCGGGGGCGGCCCCTCGCTCAAGAATTGACGCAATGCCGCCGACGGCTGCCAGTTGGCGGAAGAATCCAGGAACCAGTAGCCGGTCACGTGGATCAGAGCCGGGTCCCAATCCGGCGGCGGCGGCAGCACGTGCCGACTGTAACCCATCAGCACCGGGCGGCGCTCTCGTATGATTTGCGCGAATGGTCCCGCCAGCGGCCACGGAGGAAGCGCGAACATCTCCTGGCGAATCTCGTTAAACATGCCGCGCATCACCTGCCAAAAAACCTGACCGATGGCAACATGCGTCAGGTGGTTGAGTGTTCCACTCTGAAACGGCGGCGGTGGAATCAGCGCGCTGGGGAACGCCTGCGTAGGCATCATGGCCGGCTGTAAATGACCCTGGACGTAGGGAATGCCCAGTTTTTCGCCAAAAGTCGCCCCCACGAACGCGCCGGGGCCGCCGGTGAGCAGCAGGTCGGCATCCTGGCTGGCCTCCCAGCAATCGAGAGCCATCTGCCGCGCCTCCGCCCACACTTCCTGCTTCATGTCCCGAAACAGGCGCAGCGGTCCGGGGATTTCCTCCGGCGCGTGCCCATTGGTCCCCTGCATAAAACGTTGTATGTCGCCACTGACCGGGCCATACGCCAACCCATGTTCGCGCACCTGGTCCGCGAAGATGCGGTCTGTGGCCACGCATACCTGGTGACCTGCCTGCCGCAGCCCGACCCCCAACGCAATGAAAGGCTGCACATCGCCGCGCGAGCCAAAGCAGATAATGGTTATTCGCATCGTCCCATCCTGAAAAAGTGATCAAACCCCTCCATTGTACCGACCTCGACGGCAGTTGGAAAAGAATTCAGTGACGCCCACGCGACGCCATAAAGTAGGACAATTCGCCGAATTGTCCGTTGCCATAAAGGGACAATTTTGGCAAATTGTCCTACGGTGTATAGGACAATGCGCTAAATCGTCCGCTGTCCTTTCCCCTGGCGTGTGCTATAGTTTCGGTCATGCTAATCACGGTCGTCGTCTTCTTTGCTATCTTTGTGCAGGCTGTTACCGGTTTTGGGCTGGCCCTGGTTTCCATGACGATACTGGCGGGCATCATCGGCGTGCGGACGGCGGCGCCGCTGGTGGCGCTGGTGGCGCTGGTGGCGGAAGTGGTGATTTTGCTGCGTTATCGGGAGGCGTTGTCGCTGCGCGCGGTGGTGCGTTTTACGGTGGCGGCGCTGCCGGGGATTCCGGTGGGGATTGTGGCGCTGCGTTGGGTAGATGCCGGCATTCTCACCACCACCCTCGGCATCATCATCACCCTCTACGCCCTCTATGCCCTGCTCACGCCCCGTTTGCCGGAACTCAACCATCCCGCCTGGGCGGTTGGCCTGGGATTCCTCGCCGGACTCTTTGGCGGCGCGTCCAACATCAGCGGCCCCCCCATCATCATCTATGGCACCTGCCGTCGCTGGCCCGTGGCGACCTTCAAGAGCAACTTGCAGGGATTCTTCCTCGTCACCAGCGTCATCACCCTGGGCGGCTACGCCCTCGGCGGCCTGATCACGCGGCTCGTCTGGCAGGATTTTCTGCTGGCGCTCCCCGGCGTCGCGCTAGGGCTGATCGCCGGTTTCCGCCTGGATGGACGCCTGAATCCCGCGCGCTTTCGCCAGGCGATTATGGTTCTTTTGCTGGTTCTGGGGGGGCGACTTATTTTAGGGGGTGAGGGGCGGGGGGCGAGTGAGCGAGGGGCGAGGGGTGGGTCCCCCCCCCCCCCCCCCCCTCCGCGCCCTCGCGCCCCCCCCCCCCCCCCCGCGGCGCCCCCCCCCCCCCGCGCGCCCCGCCCGCCGCGCCCCCCCCCCCCCCCCCCAATTGGCTATTATTCCGCTATGACTACATGGCGCAGAATGGGACGAGAGTACGAACGAGACCCGGACAAGACGTCGCAGCCATTGCGGCTGTCGCTTTTTGTGCGGCTGTTAACCTATGTGAAACCATACAAGGGGCGCATGACGCTGTCTATCATCGCCCTGCTGTTCAGCACGGGGTTGGGGCTGGTGTTGCCGCTGGTGGTGCGTAACCTGGTGGACATTGCCCTGGTGGACAAGAGCATGCCCACGCTCAACCGCCTGGCCGTGGCTTTGCTCATCGTGTTTGTGGTGCAGGCCATTTTCAGCTTTATTCACCAGTTGAGTCTGGCTTACGTGGGGGAGCGGGTGGTGGCGGACATTCGCGTGCAGCTTTACACGCATTTGCAGGCGTTGTCGCTGACGTTTTTCGCGGAGCGGCGCACGGGGGAGATCGTTTCCCGCCTCACGAATGATGTGACGCTGCTGCAAGGGGCGATTACGAATGATCTGGTGTCGCTGCTGCGGCAGGCGATCACGCTGGTGGGGGCGTCGGTGCTGCTGTTTGTGTTGGATTGGCGGCTGACGTTGGTGATTCTTGCCGGCATTCCCATCATCTCCCTCACCATGGTCTGGCTGGGGCGCAAAATCCGCGCCGCCTCCACCGCCGTGCAGGATGCCCTCGCCGAAGCCGCCAATGTGTTGCAGGAGACCGTTGCCGGCATTCGCATCGTCAAATCATTCGCCCGCGAAGCGTACGAAATCGGCCGCTTCGGCGCCAGAGTGCAGGACACCTTCACCGCCGCCATGCGCCGCGCCCGCGTCTCCGCCGTCCTCGGCCCGATCATCGGCTTCATGGCCTTCTTCTCCATCACCGTCACCCTCTGGTTTGGCAGCTTCGAAGTCATCCAGGGACGCCTCACCGCCGGCGGCCTTGTCGCGTACCTCGTGTACACCATGATGGTTGCCGCCCCCGTCGCTACCCTGGCCGGCCTGTACGCCCAATTCCAATCCGCCATGGGGGCCACCGAGCGATTGTTTCAACTGCTGGACACCCAACCTGACATCGTCAGCCGCCCCGACGCCCAGCCATTGCCCTCCATTCGCGGCGAAGTGGCTTTCCACGACGTGCATTTTGCCTACAGCGCCGATATTCCCGTCCTGCGCGGCATATCCTTCACGGCACGCCCCGGGCAAGTGATCGCGCTCGTGGGTCCCAGCGGCGCCGGCAAAAGCACCCTCATCAACCTTATCCCCCGCTTCTACGACGCCGAGTCCGGCGGCATCACCATTGACGGCTACGACGTGCGCGACGTAGACCTGCAATCCCTGCGCCGGCAAATCGGCATCGTGCCCCAGGAGACCATCCTCTTCTCCGACAGCGTCGCCACCAATATCCGCTACGGCAAGCTGGACGCCACCGACGAAGAGATCAAAGCCGCCGCCATTGCCGCCAACGCCCATGACTTCATCATGCACGAACTGGCGCAGGGGTACGAGACGACGGTGGGTGAGCGCGGGGCCAAACTGAGCGGCGGGCAGCGGCAGCGCGTCGCCATCGCCCGCGCTATCCTCAAGGACCCGCGCATTCTCATCCTCGACGAAGCCACCTCCTCCCTGGACAGCGAGAGCGAAGCCCTGGTGCAAGAAGCGCTGCAGCGGCTGATGGCCGGGCGCACCAGCTTCGTCATCGCCCATCGCCTCAGCACGGTCGTCAATGCCGACTGGGTGCTGGTGCTGGAACAGGGGCGGCTGGTGGAGCAAGGCACGCACGCCGATTTATTAGCGAATCCCGACGGCCTCTATGCGCGGCTTTACCATATGCAATTCATGGCCGCGGAGGCCGCCTTACAGGAGGCATAATCATATGGCAGGTTTGCCAGGACCACTTTTGAGAAAGCTGAGGGCCACCCTTCGAGAATGCGGTCCCTTTGCCACGGATCGGCAGTTATTGGCCGTTTTTGAGGATGAACGCCTGGAACCGTGGAAATACCAGATTCAGGAGGCGTATAGCAGGCACGAGCGGGTGGATTACTTTATCAGCGAGTTTCTCAACCGCCGCACGCGCGCCGGGCAAAGCGTCCTCGCCCTGTTTCTGCAAGTGCTGTATGAGGAGGCCGTCGAGCAAGACGAGTGCTATGGTCGCCTGAACGATATGGCCGTGGAAGTTGCCCTGGCCACGGGGTCCGACCTGCCCGTGTTGGCGCAGCACAACTTGTGGCGCGCGGCGATGGCCCGCGCCGGGCAAACACCGCCTGCTTCCCTCGGCGGCTATGGCCTGCCCGATGGGGAGGAAGACGCGGCCCGCGAACTGGCGGCGCTACCGTCCGATTTACCGTCGTTCGTTTTCCAGGAACGGCTGGAGGCGTTGAAGAACAAGAAAAAGGCGGATTGGCTGCCCGTTCGTTTTCTGGAGCAGGGATTAGCGGCGGCGGGCGCGGTGGGGCGCGTGGAGTATGGCGCGAACCGCGTGGGCACGGCTTTCCTCGTTGCGCCCGACCTGGTCCTCACCAACGCGCACGTCCTCAAATACATCCCCACGTTGACGGAAGGGGGCGTGCGTTTCCTGGCCGGACCGCGCGGCGCGGCCACCTGGCACGATTTCGCGGCATCCGTGCTGGTCAGTCCCGCCGTGGACCTGGACTTTGCCCTGCTGCGGTTGCGCGTGCCCGCCACGGCGGCCCCGCTGCGCTTCTCCGCGCGCAAGCCCTACGTGGATCAGGCGGCCAATATCCTGCAATATCCCCAGGGGAACGCGCTGCAAGTGGCGCTGCGGTACAACGCCATTGTCAGGGTGGATGATGAGCGATTTTATTATGTGTCGGATACGGATTTTGGCTCGTCGGGGTCGCCTGTTTTTGATGATGATTGGCTGGTGATTGGATTGCACCGTGCCGGCATTGCCGACTCCGACAATCACCCCCTCAAACACGCCAACCAGGGCATCCCCATCACCGCCATCCTCCCCCGCCTTCGCGCGCACATCCACGCCTAACCCTATCAGGCGTCCGGCTTCCACCAAATCGTGCGCGAGACGGCGCGGCGGATGAGGCCGCGTCGTTTCGGCTGCAGCTCCACAACTTCCTCGTGGTAAACGGCGGTGTAGCTGCCTCGTTCTGGCCGGGGATGGGATTGGGGAACCAGGGCGGCGCCGGAAGGGGCGTCCACGTTGGCCGGCTCCGCCTCCAGCCGCCGCCGCAGCCAGTTTAGTCCCGCTTCGGCGGCAATCGTCAGCAGGCTGACAGCCACCGCCTGCCCCACTTGCCTCAGTTGCGCCATCGGCATCTCCCCTCGCCCCACCGTCAATTTGGACCCCGCAAACGGCGCAATCGCCTCCCGCGTCAACGGCGCGCCGCAACCCCCGCAAAAGCGGTTCTTCATGGGATTATTCGTCTGGCATTCAGGACAGGCGCGTTCAATCATGTGTTTAATCCTACTCCAGGCAAAGCCGCGCAAATAGCTTCTGGACTACAAAGATCAGGGCATCAAACAAATCGAAGCGTGTTCTGCAATTGCTCCGGCGTATGAGCATCCAGCAGGGACAAAGTACGCCGATTAAGCACCCAACAGGGCCGCTGCCGCTTCCGGTCCCATTTCTTGCATCAGGCGGTCTTGCCACGCCTCCGCCGTATGCGCCAACATCTCCGCGTCCAGCAGTTCCCTCCGCTCCTCGTAGTAACTTAACGCATCATACACTTGCGCCAGATGCAACTGGGGCAACATTTCGGCGGCGATTTGCTCTGGCGTATAACCAGCCTGATGGTAGCCAACGACGACATCCACGCCCACGCGCGTGCCGCGAACAACGGGACGCATTCCGCCGCCGCGGCTGTGGACCAATGTGACATAGGGATGTGCCGGCAAAACCGTTTCCACGACCAACGATGTGACAAATTGCTCTACAGTTTGTTGGCGGTTTTGGGCTTCGTGGCTTGCTTTTTCATACAGATTGGGCGGGAGTTGAACCGTGATGGTCGTGTTCATATCAGCGCGCACCTCCGTGAAGTGATGGTAATCGCTGGAGATTATAGCAGAAAACGGAGAAGGGCAGTTAAGCTCAGATTGGTTCAGATTAGTTCATTCTACAAGAATGAACCAATCTTTCGCGGACATGACATCACCCGCGTCCACGGCGGGCGACGAGGACAAGCAATCCGCACAGCAAGGCGGCTAACCCCAGCAGCCAGTAGCCCGATAATCCGCTGCCGCTGGCGACGCGGACGGGGGGAGCGGGGGATGCGGGAGAGCCGGTGGGCGTGGAGGTGGGGAGGGGAGTGGGCGTCGCGGTGGGCGCGGGGGTGAGCGTTGGCGTTGGCGTGGCGGTGGCGGTGGCCGTGGGGCGGGGCGTGGCCGTGGGGGTAGGCGTGGGCAGGGGCAGCGATTCCACCAGGTAGCGGGGCGGTCCGCCAATCAGGCACTCGTCGGCGCAAACAGCGCCCGCCAGGGGAATCGTGTACTGTCCATCCACGGGCGCGAGCGGCTGCGCCGCGCCGAAAACGTCCACCAGCGTGGCCCGCGGCGCGCGCGCGGGCAGCCTCACCGTCACGTCCGCCGCGCCCCGCGCCCAAAGGACGCGCACAACCTGCTCCGGCTGCGTGAACGTGACCACGTAATAAGCCTCATTTTCCTCAGTCGTGGCGGCGGTGAAGCCGGCCAGCAGGTGGGTCATTGTGGCGTAGGCGGTGAAGGCGGGGCGGGGGGTGAGGTCGGCGCGCAGCAGGCCGAATGGTTCCGCGCCGGGGGCGGACAACACATCGGTGAACTTGTAGACGCCGATGCGGGCCGCGCCGGCGGCAAAACCGAGCGCGTGCGCCTGCGCGAGGAACCATGCCTGCTGCTCCAGGCTGACGTCAAAATCGGGCCGCGTGACCGGCCAGGCGGGGTCCTGGTTGGGGGCGGCGTTGGTTTCGTCAATCCAGATGGGCTTGCCCAGGCCGTACTCTCCCTGAATGGCGTCCATCGCGGCGACGATGGGGGCCACGGTTTCCGCGCGGAAGTAAATGTGCAGGGAGATCACGTCGAAGTAGAAGTCGTGGGCGCGCGCTTGCGGGTCGGTGGCGAGGGTTTGCAGCAGCCGCGCCAGGTACTGCGGGCGTCCGGCGAGTTCGTCGTGCCAGTAGGTGAGGCCGGCCAGGTGGATGACGGCCTGGGGATCGGTCTCTTTCATGACGAGGTAGGCGACTTTGAGGAGGCGGGCGTAGTCGGCGACGCTGCCGGCATATTCGTACCCATACACCCCCGCATCAATATCCGGCTCGTTCCAGATCACCCAATGATGCACACCTAGCGGCCCATAGTAGGCGGCAATGCGCCGCACATAGTTGGCCCACAGGTTGTCGGAATGGTTGAGGGGGAGGTAGAGGCCGCGAGGAATGCCGGCATTTTCCACCCCATCCGTTGCCCAACCCGGCGTCTGCTTCAACACCCCCACCACCTCCCGCCCCTGTGCCCGCGCCTCCGTCAGCCACTCCTCCAACACATGCAGCGTATTCCAATCCTCCGGCCCCGTCGGCTGAATTTCGCGCCAATAAAACAGAATTCGCTCCCAACCCAACCCCGCCTCCGCCGCCGCTTGTGGCGCCCAAAACGCCTCCACCGCGCCAAAGCGGGGGTCTGGCGTCGGACCGGCCTCCGTTTGCGCCCTTGCGCGGGGGGCGCTCCCCGCCGCGACCGACAGCAAAACCAGCCCCATCGCCAGCCACGCCGACGGAAGAACAGCGCGGATATTTATCCGCGCTTGTTCAGTTTCTTCCTTCATCCACCATTTCGCCAGCTTGCCGCACATGGATTACAATGATAGCATAACTGCCAGATTCGGGTGCGCCGCAACTCTGCCCACTATCATTGAAAAACTGTACGCTTGACGTGGAGGATTTAGCCTTGCGACGATTTCACTCCCTTTTGATAACCCTGCCCCTGGCCCTGTTGATGGGGTTGGGGTTGTTGTTCGCCGCTGCGCGTGATGATGCCGTGGCGGTTGCCGCGCTGCCCCCCGGGCATCCCGCGCTATCCGCGGAGGAGGTGTCTGACTGGATGGCGTGGCTATCGGAGAACGCCGTTTACCTGCCGTTCCTGCGCGGATTGGGCGACCCGGCGCGCGTGCCCACGACGGCCAACGACTTCTACCTGCCGGGGACGCAGCCGGGTGGGCTGCAAACGGAAGTGACGGACCCGGTCCAATGTTATGGCTGTCACTTTGGCTATTTGCCCGCCAACCCCGATGGCGAAACGGGGTACACCTGGACCGGCAGCATGATGGCGCAGTCGGCGCGTGACCCCGTTTTTTATGCGGCGCTGGACGTGGCGAATGGGGATGCGGCGGAAGCGGGGCAGTTTTGTCTTCGCTGCCACGCGCCGCGTGGCTGGCTGGCGGGGCGCGCCGCCGACAGCAGTGGCGTGAGCCTGATGGGCGCGGACCTGGGCGGTGTGCAGTGCGAGGTGTGCCACCGCATGGTGGATCCGTTTTACAGCGCGGAAAATCCGGCGCGGGATGTGGATGTGCTGGCGGCGTTGGCCGACGCGCCCACCGTGTTGGGCAGCGGTGCCATTGTGGTGGACCCGGAGGATGAGCGGCGCGGCCCATTTGATTTGCAGCTTGATTGGGATACCAATCCGCACAGCATCCTGGGGCTGGATTGGCCGCTGCAATCACCCTTCCACACGGAGGCGGCGTTGTGCGGGAGTTGCCACGACATCACGAATCCCGTTTTTAGCTGGGACGAGGGCAGCCAGAGCTATGTGGCGAATGCCCTGGACACGCCCGGCGACGTGAGCGAGGGGTTCCCGCTGGAGCGCACGTACAGCGAGTGGCTGTTGAGCGAATACAATACGCCGCAAGGGGTGTATGCGCCGCAGTTTGGCGGCAATGAGCCGTATGTTTCCACGTGCCAGGATTGCCACATGCGCAAGGTGACGGGATCGGGCGGGTCGTTTTTCGGCAATATGGTGGAGCGGGACAATATGCCGCTGCACGATTTGACGGGGGCGAATACGTGGGTTCCGCTGACGCTGCCGCTGCATCCTGAGTTTGGCGATGATTTTGATCAGACGGGATTGGCGGCGCTGGATGCCGGCATTCAACGCGCCCGCTACATGGTCCAAAATGCCGGCATCCTCGACGTACAACAGCAAGGGAACCAGCTTATCGTCACCATCACCAACGAAACCGGCCACAAACTCCCTACCGGCTACCCCGAAGGGCGGCGCATGTGGCTACAGGTTGAAGGATATGACAGCGGCGGCAACCTCGTGTTCACCTCCGGCGCGTATGACGCAGCCACGGGAGAACTGACCGAAGACGCCAACCTGCAAGTGTATGAGACGAAGCAGGGCCTGACGGAAGATTGGGCGGCGCAGTTGGGATTGCCCGCCGGCGCGTCCTTCCACTTCGCGTTGAACAATACCGTGGTCAAGGACAACCGCATCCCGCCGCGTGGCTACAGCTTCGCCGCATTCCGCGACGCGGGCGCGGCGCCGGTGACGGATGGCGCGGCGGACCCATCCCGTTATGCGGATGGGCAGTATTGGGACACGACGGTGTATACGCTGCCGGCAAACGTGACCCAGGGCGTGGTGCGTTTGCTGTACCAGACTTCCTCCAAAGAGTACATTACGTTTTTGCGCGACAACAACCCGTTGCCGGGAATTGCCGGCAATCGCGGGCAAATCCTCTACAATCTCTGGCAGCAAACAGGTCGCAGCCAACCGGAAATCATGGCCGAAACCAACTTCGGCCAATAACCCCGTTTTGGGGTAACATAGGCGCGATGCTCTGGCAAAGGGCGTCGCCGCATCTTCCCGGAAGCGCAAAACAGCTTCCGGGAAGGTCTCATATCGGAGTTTTTATGGCCCGTCAATCTTACACCCCCGTTGCCCCCTACGCGGACCTGAAACGCGCGGAAACGCTGCTCAACGCTGCCGCTACCACCGACGACGTGCGTCAGGCGTGCGCCAAAGAGGGTGCCAAAATCGGCTACAAAGCGTTTTGTTACCTGCTGTTGGGCAAAATGACGCCCGAAGGCATGAAGCCGGACGATGCCTGCCTGGAGGCCGCCCGTCTGGAAACCGCCGGCGAGTCCGCTGCCGCTCTGGAAATCTACCGCCGGGTCCTCGACGCCCACCCCGACCACCCCATCGCCAAAAAGGCACTCGCCTAGTTTCCCGTTTTTTGTTACCAGTTGAGTGTTGCCATGATGCCCGCGCCCCCAGAACCGCCCCCCCTCCCTGAGCCGCCGACCCCGCGATTGCGCCCGGCGCAGGTGGAAATCCTCAAGTACGAGGGTGGCCTGATGGCCGTCAGCGCCGTGCCCGGTAGCGGCAAGACGTTCACGCTGACGCAACTTGCCAGCCAGCTCATCGCCCAGGGGCGCATTGACATCGGCGCGCAGCAAGAAATCCTCATCGTCACGTACCTCAACGCCAGCGTGGACACCTTCAAGGCGCGCATTCGCAAGCAGCTTTTACAGATGGGGCTGCCACCGGTGGGCTTCGACGTGCGCACGCTGCACAGCCTGGGACTGGAGGTGATGCGGCACGCGGGCGGGGTGCTGGATGGGGACGACAACATCACGGTGATGGACGAGGTGCAGTCCACTTACTACCTGACGCAGGCGGTAGACGTGTGGATTGAGGCCAACAGCCGCTGGTGGCACCAGTTTATCCCCGAGGACAGCCCGCAGGCGAAGGCGCGCTGGCGCGAGGTAACGGAGCAGACGGCGCGGACCTTTATTCGCACGGCGAAGAATGAGCGTTATCGCCCGCCCCAAATTCTGGCGCGGTTGAATGAGATGGATAGTCAGGGACAGATGTATCCGTTGGTATGGGTGCTTGCCGGCATTTACGACCAGTACCAGCGCACGTTGGAGCGCCAGGGCGTCTACGACTTCGACGACCTCATCTGGCTGGCGACGGAACAACTGCGCCGCTCCGAGGAACTGGCCGCGCACCTGCGCCACCGCTGGCCCTACGTGCTGGAAGACGAAGCGCAGGACAGCGTGCCCCTGCAAGAGGTGCTGCTGACGGCGCTGACCGGGGAGAATGGCAACTGGGTGCGCGTAGGGGACCCCAATCAGGCGATTACGAGTACGTTCACGGCGGCCCATCCCCGTTTTCTGATGGATTTCCTCGACCGCCCGGACGTGGCGGACCGCCCCTTGCCCAACTCCGGGCGCTCCGCTCCGGTCATTTTCGCGGCGGCCAATGAGATCGTGCATTGGGTGTGCGACAACCACCCCGTGCCCGAAGTGCGCCGCTACACGTTCCGCCGCCAAAACATTCAGCCCACGCCGCCAGGGGACGCGCAGCCCAACCCGGAGCAGATCGGAGAAGGGATCACCATTCGCGCTTATAAGCATCGTGAGGATGAGGAATTGCCGTCGGTGGCGCAACTGGCCGTGCGCTATCTGGAGAAGTACCCGGACCATAACGCGGCCATTCTTGTGCCCACGCACAATCTGGGACATCAGTTAGCGGAACATCTGGACCGCCTGAAGGCGCCCTACGACAACCTGCTGCGTGGCGGCGTACGCACGCGGGAGATTGCCGCCGCGCTGCACGCGATGTTGGCGCTGCTGGCGAACCCGCTGGACACGCGCGCGCTGCCAAACGTCCACGCCTCGCTGATGGAAATCGGCCATCCGGCGGCGCAATCGCCGGGCACGAATGAGGCGGATTTGCGCCGCTTTGAGGCGATTTTGCGCGGTGTGTTCCGCCCGGAGGCGTTGATCTATCCGCGAAATGAGGCGGAAATGTTGACGGCTGTGCCGGCAAACGTGGCTCGCCCCGAAGATATTGCCTGTCTGGAGCGCCTGGCCGCCTTCCTCCAGCGCGTCTTCGAACTGCGCCCGTTGCCGATTGACGACCTGGTGCTGGCCCTCAGCGACGAGCTGTTCGCCGAGACGTGGATGGCCGAAGGCGCGCGCGCATCGCATGAGGCGGACCTGGCGCTGGCGTATGAGCTTTCCAACGTGCTGCGCCGCTGGCGGGATACGCAGCCGAACTGGCGCTTGCCGGAACTGGCGGCGCAACTGGAGGATGTGGCCAAGGGGCGGCGGGCGTTGCAACTAAGCGTGACCCGCGAGGAGGGGTATGAGCCGGAACCGGGGCGGATTACGCTGTGTACGCAGCACGCCTCGAAGGGGCTGGAGTGGGACGCGGTGTTTTTGGTGAGCGTGGATGGGGTGTGGATTCCGGGGAACCTGGACGGGCACTTTTTGGGGGTGGTGGATTTTCTGGGGGAGGAGGACCCGACGGCGGAGGCGAGCGCGCAGTTGTTACATTTGATGGAGGGAGATGCCGGCATCTACCCCGACCGCACCGCCACCGAATCCGCCCACATTGACGTGATCAGCGAACGCCTGCGCCTGCTCTACGTGGGCATCACCCGCGCCCGCCGCTATCTGCACATCAGCCGCAGCCGCGCCACTCGTCGCCGCGGCATCGACCAGCCTACCGAACCCGCCACCGTCATGGGCGTTCTTTACCAGTTCCTCCAACGGCGGAAGAAAAGTCGTGATTTCTCTGGGAAATAGTTGGCAGTTGGTGGTTGGCGGTTGGGGGTTGGCGGTTGGTCGTGCCGGTAGCGCACCCATTTGTGGACAAAGACCCCGTGCCATCCGCGAAATCCTGATAATTTTCATCCCTTGTGGTGTACCCTGTTTCCGTCTCCCCTTCTTGAGTCTGGCGAAACCCACGCAGGGTGATCGGAGTCGAGGCTTTAGCCGGGTCAACTCCCATATGTGGACCGGCTGAAGCCTCCATGCCAAAAACGCCGGAGTCCAGCCCCCTTAATCCGACGCGGGTAGTCGCTTTTTCATGAAAACGGCCACATCTCCGTCCGGCCAGTCCTCGTTCGTGTAGTAGGACACATCTACCCCCTCCAGTTGGAACCCCACGCGGCGATAGAACGCGATGGCCGGCGCGTTGTTGTTCTGCGTTTCGCACACAATCGTGCGCAGCCCGAGGTCGCCGGCCCGCGCCGCCAGCCAATCCACCAACCGCCGCCCGATCCCCTGGCCACGAAAAGCATCCGCCACGTGCAGTTCCCAGACCCACAGGCTGCCGTTCCAAAAATGCGGCTCCGCCAGCGCGACGCCCACCAACGACCCGGCGGCAAACGCGCCGGCGGAACAGCCGTGCGCCAGCCCGTCCCTGTAGCGGCGCACCGTTTCTTCATCGAGATAATCATAGCGGCGCGTGATTGGTTCGGGCAGCGGCTCCGGTGTCAAGACAAAGCGCGTGCTGTCCGCCGCGTCCTCCCAGCGTACCACCCAGCGTACCCCGCTCGTGTAACCCGTGATCACCCGCGCCAGCGCCGCCGCGTCTAATTGCGTTAATGGTTCAATGTTGACAGACATATTTACTCCGTAGAATTGGTCCTGGACGCTGTCGTTCTTGGCGTGGAGGTTTCAGCCGGCCCACGTTTGAGGTAGACCCGGCTAAAGCCTCGATTCCGGTTACCATGTGTCGATTTCGCCAGGCTCAAGTTGGTCGTTTATGCGCGAGGCTCGTTTCCGAGTTTTCCGTTTCCCGTTTCCCGTTGACTGTTGACAAGGGTTGGAAACTGAATTACATTCCCCCTCATCAAGAATGCGTTTACCCAAGAGGCATCCCATGCAGAACCAGTCGCGCACCTATTCAGAACTGATCCTCTTTACCATCCTGTTCCTCTTTTTCATGGAACTGCTGGTCGATTTCGTGGGCGCAATCTATGCGCGCGGGCTGTTGCAAACCAGCATCCCTGTCGAAATCGTCAGCGTCGTTCTTCTCTTTTCGCCCCTGGCTTTGCTGGCCTGGCCCGACGGATTGCGCGGCTGGCCGCTGACTATTCTAGGGGAAGTGACGCTCATCTGCCGCGTCTTTGAAGTGGTGTTGGACAAAGGCCCGAAGATGGTTATGTCGGGGTTGGGCGTCGGTTGTTTTCTTGTGCTTTTGCCGGCATTGCTGCACCAGCAGGCGCGCGCGGAACGGGAAAGCAATAGCTTCACGCTCGGCGTTTCCTTCACCATTGCCCTCGCCCTCCTCATCCTCTTTCGCGTGGGCGGTTCCGGCCTCGATCTGGCCGTCACCGGTGGCACGCAGGCGATTGGTCTGGCGTTGGCGCTGTTGGCCGCCGTCATGCTCATTGGCATCTCCCGGCCAGACGAGTTACCCGCGCGTGGGCGTGGCAGCCGCCCGGCCCTCAAACTCCCGGCGACATTCGGACGCATTTTGGCGTTGAGCGTGGGCATTTTTAGCGTCATTATCCTCGTTTACTTCGCTTTTTCCAGCCCCAATGTGATTGCCCGCTGGACCGGCGTTAGCTACCCGCTGATCGTGGTCGTGATGTTGGTGTCGCTTTCGGGATGTGCCGGCATTTTTCTTCGCCGCCCCACCTGGTTATCCTGGATCACGCCCCCCCGCCTGCTGGCGGCAAACGCCCTCTTTCTCCTGTCCCTCGTGGGCACGCTCCTGGCGCACCAGATTCGCTTCCCCGCCAATCCCGCCGCCTACCCGCTGGCGCAGCCCGCCGTTGGCGTATGGGCGTATCTCCCCTTGCTATTGATGCTGCTCCTCTTTCCGCTGCTGCTGCTGGACCTCATCCTGTTTTTGCGCGACCTCACCGCGCGCAAGCCCACCATGCGGTCGCTGGCCGGCGGCTTCACCCTGGCTTCGCTCTTCTTGCTCATCCTCGTGCTGGCGCAGGTGTTCACCACCGTTTACGATTACATTCCCGTGGTGGGTCCCTTCTTCCGCGACAAGTTCTGGCTCGTGTTCCTGGTCGCGGGTCTGGGCGTGGCGCCGGCGCTGCTGGTGGTTGATCCGGCCATGTACACGCTGGAGGAATGGCTGTCGCGCCTGGTGCCGCCGCCCTGGTTGGTCGGGGTGATGCCGGCATTCGCCCTGCTCACCATCATGGCCCTGCTCATCACCCCCGCCCGCCCCGCGCCCCCCGCGGCGGACGCCGACCACTTGCGCATCCTCACCTTCAACATCCAGCAAGGGTACAGCGAAGATGGGCGCAAAAACGTGGCCGGGCAGTTGGCCCTCATGCAGGCGGCCAATGCGGACGTGATTGGTTTGCAGGAGTCGGATACCAACAGAATTGCCGGCAGCAACGACGACGTCGTGCGTTATCTGGCGGACCAACTGGATATGTACGCTTACTATGGACCCCCGGTAACTGCCGGCACATTCGGCATCGCCCTCCTCTCCCGCTATCCCCTGCAAAACGCGGACACCTTCTACATGTACAGCGAAGGCGAACAGACCGCCGCCATCCAGGCGCAAATCAGCGTGAGCGGGCAAACCTTCAACCTCTTTGTCACCCACCTGGGCAATGGTGGCCCCATCGTCCAGCAAGAAGCCCTCTTGCAACGCATAGACGGCCTGCCCAACGTCGTTGCCCTCGGAGACTTCAACTTCCGCCCGGACAGTGACCCGTACCGCCTCACCACGACCACGCTGGAGGATGCCTATCTCGCCGCGTGGCCGACCGGCATCGACAGCGCCGGCATCGACGCCCGCGAGCGCATCGACCACGTTTTTATCTCGCCCGGCCTCACCGTCAACGAAGCCGATTACCTGGAAACTGCCGAATCAGACCATCCCGCCGTGCTGGTTGAAGTAGGTTGGTAACCCCGGCCCGCCCAGACGCGCTTGCACTTTGCCCAAAATCGCTTACACTCATCTTCTGGCAAACTGGCGATGCAATGCGCATCTAATTTCATCGCCAGTCCTAAGCCGGATTGGTCCAATCTCCAGAGAGCACTGGTCGTTACCTGGAAAGCACCCTACAACATCCAAGAAGATTCACAATTAGTCGCGGAGCGTGCATGACCACTTTAGCACCCACCCCTACCGTAACGGACGTTATTGGTATCCGGTTCCAAAAACTGGGCAAGTTGTACCATTTCGGCCTGACCCCGGAGCAAATCGAAGACATCAAGCCCGGTGATTATGTCGTCGTGGAAACAAAACGAGGCCGCCAACTGGGCCAGGTAATCGCCTTCGTCCCCCCGGAGCAGGTCAACCGCCGCCGCGCCCTGCGCAACATCGAACGCCGCGCCACGCCCCGCGACCTGGTTTTGCAGCAGGTATGGGAAGCGCGCGAACTGGATGCCCTGATCACCTGCCGCGAGAAGGCATATGAGCTAGGTTTGCAGGATACGCGCTTTATCAAAGCGACCTACAGTTTCGATGGCTCCTGGATCACCTACTACTACACGACGGAAAACAAGAATCTGGACATCCGCACGCTACGTTCGACACTGGGCCGGCATTTACGCACGCGCGTCGAGATGCAGATCATCGGTCCCCGCGACGTCGCCAAGATGCTCGGCGGCTTTGGGGCCTGCGGCCAGCCGCGCTGCTGTTCCACCTTCCTCACCGACTTCAGCCCTGTTTCCATCCGCATGGCGAAGGCGCAAGGCGTTTCCCTTAGCCCGCAAGAGATCACGGGCATGTGTGGGCGGCTGCGCTGCTGCCTTGTGTATGAGTATGAGCAGTACGTGGAAGCGAAAAAAGGGCTGCCCAAGAAAGGCAAGCGCGTGCGCACCCCGCATGGGGATGGGGTGGTCAAAGACGTGCTGCCGCTGAAGGAGATGGTGCGCGTAGACGTTGATGGCGAGTGGTTCGACGTGGCGCGCCACGAATTGGAGCCGTTGGACGAATTGGAAGCCCTGGAGCGCAAGGCGGAAGCGGGTTGTTCTCGGCACGAGGGCGGCGAATGCGACTGCGGCGCGCGCAAGCCGACGGATGATGCTGATGAATCGTGACGCCGCCTGGAGCCTGGTTTGCGAATTTGTGCAAGATGAGGGGCTGCGCCGCCATATGCTGGCGGTAGCTGCCGGCATGAAGTGGTACGCTCGTCATCTGGGCCATGATCCCGCGTATTGGGAAACGATTGGCCTCCTGCACGATTTTGACTGGGAAATTCACCCTGATCTGGACCAACATCCCACCGCCGGTGCGCCCATTTTGCGCCAGCGCGGCGTGGATGAGGACACTATCCGCACCATTCTCTCCCACTACACCGAGGGAACCGGCGTAGAACGGGCGCAACCGATTGATTTTGCGCTGCTGGCCTGCGACGAAATCACCGGCCTGATCATTGCCGCCACGCTCGTGCGCCCGTCGAAGGACGTGCGCGACGTAGCCCTTAGCTCCGTCCGCAAAAAGTGGAAAGACCGTCGTTTTGCCGCCGGTGTGGATCGGGAGCACGTGACTGAGGTGACGGCGGATTTCAGCCGCGTTTGCTTCGATGGTCGGCTGGACCTGTGGACGCACGTCGGCAATGTGCTGGTGGCGATGCAGGAGGATGCCGCCATATTGGAGCTGGACGGTCGCCTGGCGACTGGCGGCTAAGCGGAAAGGGGCCTGGCAGAGGGATGAGCGTGCGTGACCCGTGGTCGAAGCAACCTGGCGCGAAGGCGGTGGTGGGGGAGGCTGTTTTGGCGCAGTTGATGCCGGCATTATCCTACGCCGATCTCCGGGTGCAATGGGGCGTCGCCCGCGCCCGCGCCGGCGGCATCGATCCCCACGACGAATTTCGCGGCCTCTACGTCTCCGACGCCCACGTCGATGTCCTGCTGGGGCAGGGATTGGGCAACAACGCCCTCTCCCCCGCGCCGGTGGGGGAAGGGTGGGCGGCAAAACTGGCCGCCGCGCGTCGTGCCTGGCTGGCGCAAATGGGGGATGGGCGGCTGGCCGCGCTCTGGCACCGTTTCCAACTGAGCGACATGGAAATGGATGCCCTGTTGCTGGCGCTGCTTCCGGAACTGGACCCGCGTTTCGAGCGCATTTTTGCCTACCTGCAAGACGACATCACGAAAAAACGTCCCACGGTTGACCTGCTGCTCAACCTGCTCAGCGACGATTTCTCCGAAAAGCTGCGCCTGCAAGAGATGTTCCGCGATGAGGGCCGTCTGGTGGCTTCTCGCCTGGCGCTGCGTTTTCGCGATGGTCCGGTGGCGCAGCCCACGCTGTTGAGCCATTTTGTGCGCCCCGCGCCCCAGGTGGTGGCTTATTTGTTGGGGCATGATGGGTTGGACAGCCAGTTGCATGTGTTTGGGCGGTTTTGGTCGGTGGCGGAAATGCCGGCATCCGCCCAACTCCCCGCCGCCATGCACGCCCCCCTCGCCGCCGCCGCCCACGCCGCGCCGCCGCCGCTACTCGCCTTCGTGGGCGGCTATGGCGTCGGCAAAGAAGCCGCCGCCTGTTTCGTCGCCCGCGCCGCGCAAACCCCCCTGATCCGCCTTGACCTGGCGGCAGCCGACTTTCCCCTGGCCGATTTTCTCCCCCTGGTCCTGCGCGACGGGCGGCTGCTGGGCGCATCTCTCTACTTCTCCGGTTGGGACAGCGTCCTCGAAGACGGGGACCTGCCGCCGCGCCTGCTGCAAACGCTGCTGGCCTACCCCGGCCTCGTCATGGTCGGCGGCGAACAGACGTGGCAGCCACGTGACAAACGTCACCCGCGCCCCGTCCACACCGTCCCCTTTCCCCGCCCCGCCTACGCCGAGCGCGTTAGCCTCTGGCGCGACGCGCTGGACGGTAGTGGCATTGATGTAGCCCCCGTGGCCAATCACTTCCAGTTTACGCCAGGGCAAATCCGCGACGCCGCGGCCACCGCCCGCGATCTGGCCCGTTGGGAGCAGAAGCCACTAAGCCTGTCGCACCTTTTCACCGCCAGCCGCACCCATTCCAATCAGAAGCTGACGGCCCTGGCGACGAAGATTGAGCCGCGCCACCGGTGGGAGGACATCATCCTCCCTGCCGACACGCTGCGCCAACTGCGGGAAATGGTGAACATGGTGCGCTATCGCCCGCTGGTCTACGGTCAATGGCGGTTTGGCGAAAAGATGTCGCTGGGCAAAGGGCTGAATGCGCTGTTCGCGGGGGAGTCCGGCACGGGCAAGACGATGGCCGCGGACATCATGGCGCATGAGTTGGGGCTGGACCTGTACAAGATTAATCTGTCCACGGTGGTGAGCAAGTACATCGGTGAGACGGAGAAGAATCTGAGCCGCATTTTCCTTGAGGCGGAGACAAGTAATGCGGTGCTGTTTTTTGACGAGGCGGACGCGCTGTTTGGCAAGCGTTCGGAGGTGAAGGATAGCCACGACCGGTACGCGAATATCGAGATTAGCTATTTGTTGCAGCGGATGGAGGCATTTGCCGGCATTGTCATCCTGGCCACCAATTTGCGCGCCAACCTGGACGACGCCTTCACCCGCCGCCTGCACTTCATCGTCGAATTCCCCTTCCCCGAAGCCCCCGACCGCGAGAAAATCTGGCGCGTCAACACCCCGCCGGACCTGCCGCTGGCCGCCGACGTGGACTACACCCTGCTGGCCGAGCGTTTTCGCATTGCCGGCGGCAACATCCGCAACATTCTGCTGGCCGGCGCATTCCTGGCGGCGGAAGCCGGGCAGTCCGTGGGCATGGCTCATTTGCTGCACGCGGCGCGGCGCGAATACCAGAAAATGGGGCGGCTGATCAACGAGGTGCTGTTTGCGCCGCCGCCGCCCGACGCTTGAGCGTCGAGAATTGCCGCGTGCCGCAGAATGATGTACATTATGTCTGCCGTACCCTAATCCATCTGAACAACCCCCGGTTTCTTCTCTCTTGAAATCACCGGCAAATCCCAGAAACCAGGTTTTTTACCGCCCAAACCCCGGTTTCTTCTCTCTCGAAATCACGCGCAAAGCCCAGACCCCGGTTTTTTTTATTGAAGGAGAGTAACTACCAGGCCAGATCGAACCAATTTTCTCTGGTGAAATTGGTCCAATCTCCAGAGAGCGTTTGTAGTTACGAAGGAGATAGCATGTCCACTGAACGTGTCTTAGCGCCAAAAACTGGATTGCACCCCCGGCGGCAGATGGATGAATCCTCCACGCACCAGTCTGGGCCGCTGCCGACTCCTGAGCGGCTTGCCGGTCCGCTCACGCCCGATACCGTGTTCCAACTGCATCAGACGATTGGCAATGCCGCCGTGCAGCGCGTGCTGGCCCAGCGCAGCGGCGTGGGTCCCACCGAACTGGACGACGAGACGACGTCCGCCATCAACCGTCATCTTGGTCATGGTGCCAGTTTGGATGCCGGCATGTCTCAAAAAGCGGGCGCGGCCCTGGGCACGAACTTCGACGACGTGACCGTTCATCATGATGCCGCCGCCGACCAGTTGTCCCGCCAGCTTGGGGCCAGAGCGTTTACCGTGGGCAGCGACATTTTCTTCCGCGACGGCGAATACAGCCCGGCCAGCCATGACGGGCAGCACCTCCTGGCACACGAGTTGACCCACGTGGTGCAGCAGGGGGGTGGTCCCGCCAACGTGCAGGGCAAAATGAGCGTCAACGACCCCAACGACGAGTACGAAGCGGAAGCGGACCGCATGGCCGCGCACGTCATGGATCAGCCGATGGGGAGCACTTCCCCCGCGCAGTTGCAGGAGGACGAAGAACAACTGCAACTGCAGGAAGAGGAAGAAGAACTGGTCCAAATGCAGGAAATGGAAGAAGAAGAGGAACTGGTGCAACCCTGATAGCGCCAAGATGCCGTGACGCGGCGGACCGGCCGCGGGCGCTACTTCCGCTTTGAGAAAGAGTCCCTGACAATGATTGCCGACCTGGACGAAACCCTGCGCCAACTCCTCGTGGCCGAACTGCCCGTGAAGAATGGGGAGATTGACATCAAGTTCGATCAGCCGCGCCGGGAGTGGAGCGCCAGGCTCACCAAACCAACGATTAATCTGTTCCTGTATGATGTGCGGGAGAACACCACCCTGCGGCAGCACCAGTGGGAGATGGTCAAGAATGGACGCGGCCCGGCGGGCAGTCGCAAGCGGACGCCGTTTCGCATAGACTGCCATTATATGCTGACGACGTGGGCGGCGCAGCCGGAGGACGAACACCGCTTGCTGACGCGGGCGATGCTGGTGCTGTTCCGGTTCCCGGTACTCACGGAGGACCGCCTCGTGGGGGCGATGCGGGACCAGCCGTTTGACGTGGCGGCGCAGTTGGCGGTGGCGGATAAGTTGACGAATCCCGCCGAGGTGTGGAGCGCGTTAGACAATGAAATGCGCCCCACCGTGCCCTATTTGGTGACGATTGCGTTGGACCCGTGGACGGAAGTGACTGGTCCGATTGTGCGTACCTTTACGCTGCGCACGGGGCAGACGCGGACGTTGCCCTGGCAGCAGCAGTTGGATGAGGTGGCGGCGGAGGTTTCGTATGTTGCCGGCATTGTCCACAAAAACGGCGCCCCCCAACCCGGCATCGAAATCGCCATCAAAGGAACCGGCCTCCTGGCAACCAGCGACAGCGAAGGCCGCTTCTCCCTCGGCGGCCTCCCGCCGGGAACCTACACCCTCCTCGCCTGGCCCGCCAGCGGCAAACCCAAACAGAAACAGATCATCATCCCCGCCGCCGGCGGAGATTATGACATTGAACTGTAGAGGAAAGAAGAAAACTGTAACTGCACATAAGAACCCTTCCAGCGCATCCGTCAATTCCCAAGCGAAGCCTTTATGAACGGATGCGCCCTAAGCCAGATTGGCCCCATTCTTGCTGGTGAAAGTGGTCCAATCTCCAGAGAGCGTTAGTAGTTACAAATAATTGACGGGTGAACGGCTGAACCGTTGAAGCATGCCATTGGCCGTTGAGAAATTCACCAATTCAAGGGTTAATGATTGCGACGAGCAACTTTTCACCCACCATTGATCACTTTTCAAGGAGAAACGATATGGCTGTAGGTTATGCATCACCGGGTGTGTACGTCGAAGAAGTTGATCGCGGCACAAAGCCCATTGAAAGCGCGGGCACATCCATCGCCGCCTTCATTGGCATCACGGCGGAAGCCAGCCGCAAAAGCATTGACCCGAACACGGGCGACCGCGTCCCCGTGGAATCCGTGCTGAACAAGGCTACGCTCGTCACTAACTGGACGCAGTTCGGCGACATTTTTGGCGGATTCACGGATGGGGCGTATTTGCCGGAAGCGGTGTATGGGTATTTCGCTAATGGTGGCGGCCCCTGCTACGTGACCAGCCTGCTGGCCTTGAACGAGCAGCCGGCCAAACCCACCGCCGCCAAGCCGGCCAAAGAAGGCGAGGAAGCTAAAGCCGCGCCTGCGTCTGAGTCCGCGGCAGCCGCGCTCACCGCAAACGATTACGTCGGTGATACCGCCGCGCGCACGGGCATTAGCGGGTTGGAGGCCATTGACGAGGTGAACCTGGTGCTGTGCCCAGACCTGATGGCCGGGTACGATGGCTCCAAGAAGGCCAAAGACATGATCAAAGCGGTGCAAACGGCGCTGATCACGCACTGCGAGAAGATGCGCTTCCGTTTTGCCCTGCTGGACACGCCTCCCGGCTTAAACGCGCAACAGGCCAAAGAGTGGCGCGAATTCCTCAACTTCGACACCTCGCACGCGGCGTTGTACTACCCCTGGTTGGAGATTGCCAACCTGGGCGGCGCGGGCACGAAGTTGGTGCCGCCGAGTGGTCATGTGGTGGGCATTTATGGGCGCAGTGATTCGGAGCGTGGGGTGCATAAAGTGCCGGCAAACGAAGTAGTCCGGGGCGCGGTCGGGTTAGAGATTCAACTCAGCCGCGGCGAGCAAGACGTCCTCAACCCCATTGGCATCAACTGCATTCGCGCCTTTCCCGGTCGGGGCATCCGCGTCTGGGGTGGCCGCACCCTCAGCAGCAACGGCGCCTGGCGTTACATCAACGTGCGCCGCCTCTTTAACATGGTCGGCTCCTCGTTGGATCGTGGCTTGCAGTGGGTCGTGTTCGAGCCAAACGACAGCGCCCTTTGGGCTAAAGTACGCCGCGACATCACCTCCTATTTGCGCGTGGTCTGGCGCGGCGGCGCGCTCTTTGGCGCTACCCCCGAACAGGCCTTTTATGTCAAATGCGACGAAGAACTGAACCCGCCGGAAATCCGCGACCTGGGTCAGTTGATCATTGAAGTTGGCCTTGCTCCCGTCAAGCCGGCGGAGTTCGTCATCCTGCGCATCAGCCAATGGGCCGGCGCGGACGCCGAGGCGTGATAGAGATTCGTTCCGAAATTAACAACATCTTCCCGGAAGTTGCTCGTCAGGAGCATCATTTGTGACCAAACTTCCGGGAAGGTCATTCTCAGAGGAGACAGCACGCGCCGCGTGCGCACCACCATAATTGACAACATCTTCCCGGAAGTTGCTCCTCAGGAGCATCATCTGTGACCAAACTTCCGGGAAGATCATTCTCAGAGGAGAAATCGCTATGGCAGATCGCGAAGATCCATTGGTTGGCTTTCACTGGGCCTTAGACGTACAGAACGGCAAAATCGTTGGCTATTTTACCGAATGCTCCGGCATCGGTTCTGAACATGACATCATCGAACACAAGGTCGTCACGGAAACGGGACAGGAAGTGGTGATGAAGATTCCTGGCCGCTTGAAGTGGGAAAACATCGTCCTGAAGCGGGGCATTACCAGCAACATGGACATCTGGAACTGGCGCAAGCAGGTGGAAGATGGGGATGTAGATGGCGCGCGCTGCGATGGTTCCATTGTGATGTACGACCAGTCGTTGAACGAAGTCGCCCGTTGGAATTTTGAGCGCGCCTGGCCGGTGAAGGTGACCGGACCGCAGCCCAAATCGGATAGCAACGAGATCAGCGTCGAAGAGCTGCACATCACGCACGAATATATCGCTCGCGTCAACTAGTTTTTGCGGCGCGAATGCGTACGGCGCGCGCCCAGTTGAGGGCGCGTTGCCGGCATCATTCGCGTCCATTGATTAAGCCTCATGCAAATCACCTTTGATTTTGTGCTGCCGCGGGGCTACGTGGATGAGACGGGGCAGGTGCATCGCCAGGGTCGGATGCGGCTGGCGACGGCGCTGGATGAGATAGAACCGTTGCAGGATGCGCGTGTGCAGGCGAATGAAGCGTATTTGCCCGTGCTGTTGCTGGCGCGGGTGGTGGTGGCGTTGGGCGAAATGCCGGCAATCACACCCCAAGTGATCGAGCGTCTATTTGCCTCTGACCTGGCCTATCTCCAGGAACTGTACCTGCGTCTGAACAGCCCTACGCCCGTCGTCGTCGGCGCTGTTTGTCCACAATGCCATACGCAGTTTCAACTGCAAGTGGCCCCGCTGGAACCGTGATCATGCCGGACGCCGCCATCCCCCCCGACACCGGCACAATCACGCCCGAGCTTGTGCGCCAGGTAGCGGAGCGCGTCTACGCCCTCTGGCTGCGGGATTTGCAGATCGAACAGGAGCGGCGACGGCTGCGCCAGCCCGACAGTCGCGTCCGACGCGGACGCAAGCAAGAGATAAGATAGCGCGGATATGGACGAGCAAGTACGCGAGAGCATAAACCAGGCATTTCGCTTCGTGGTGCAGATTGACGGCATCAATCAAGGCGCGTTTACGGAGTGTACGTTGCCGGCAATTGAGTGGGAAGTGCAAGAGGTCAAAGTGGGCGGCCTGAACACCTACGTGCCGCAGTTGCCGGGCCGGCGCAAGGCGACCAAACTCACGCTGAAAAACGGCATCGGCACCGGCGACCTGCTGCAATGGTGTCTGGACACCATGGGTGAAACCTTCACCCGCCGCGCCATCACGGTCAAACTGTACAACGTGAAGCACGAACCGCTGCTCAACTGGCACATTGCTGATGCCTATCCCGTCAAGTGGACCGCGCCGCAGTTCAAGACGGACAGCAGCACGGTGGCGATGCAGACGTTAGAACTGGCTTGCGGCGAAATCACGGTTGAGGCGGCGTAGTGTGGTAACACGGCAGCAAAATCCCCTCTGGCGGCATGTGCGGCGGCACCTGTCCATGCCCGTTGTGATGCGCAGTGTGGCCCTGCCGGCATCCCCCATGCCGGCCACGCCCGCACGCCTGCTCCCCGGCCTTTCGCCGACGCTTCCGCTTGGCTCTCTGGTGGACTGGCCGCCTATCTCGCCGCCGGATTGGTCCCTACCGGCTGCGCCGCTGCCGGCGCAGCCGCCGGCGCTTGCTCCGCCATTCATTCAGCGGCGGGACATCCCTTCCCCGGCCACGCCATTGCCCCCGGCGCCTGTTTCCAGACCGGTGCCTTCGGCTGCGCCCGTGCCGGCATCCCCGCCCACCGAGGACCGTGATTGGCGACGCCTGCAAACCATCATGCGCAAGCATGAGGCGCGCAAGCAACAGGAAGATGGCGACGTGTCACCGCCCGCTCCCACGATCTCCGCGCCGGCGGTGCAGCGCCAGGAGACACCCCCGGCGATTGAGTCGCTCGCCCCCCTGGCCCCGGAATCGTTGCCACGCCCCCAGGCGGAGATGGATGTTTTGCCCGCGCCAACACCGGCGGCGATGCCATCGCCCGTGAGCGAGCCGTCTTTGCTGGACCGTGTGGTGCGGCGGGTGCAGCGTTTTTGGGAGCGTCCGCCAGAGCCGCCTGCGCCGCCTGCTGTGGTTCAACGTCAGCCGGATGAGGATGCCGGCACGGGCGGGACAACGGTCGGCGGCAGCATGATCGTGGGCGGCGATCTACAATCCGGCGCTGTTACCGTGGCGGGCGATTTGCAGGTAGCCGGTTCATTGACAAACGCGGGGTCTTTGGACGTAGGCGGCGGCGTGCGCGCGGGTGGCGCGGTGACGGCGGCGGCGGCGAACGTGGGCGGCAATGTGGAGGCGGGGGGAACGGTCAATTTGTCCGGTGCGTCGGAGGTGGGGGGGAGCGTGGATGCCGGCACAACCGTCCTCACACGGAGCGTTACCACCGTCGGCGGAGACGTGAATGCCGGTGTCTCCGCCGCCCTCAGCGGCATCAGCAACGTCGGCGGTAACGTGGAAGCGGGAGCGAGCATGGCCGCCAGTGGCTCGCTTGTCGCCGGCGGCGATGTGCGCGCAGCGGGCACGGTGAGCGTCAGCGGAGGCCCGACATCCATTGGCGGAAACGTGGAAGCCGGCGGCAGTCTGGTTACCGGCGGTCCCGTCGAAGTGGGTGGCGGTGTCAGTGGCAGTTCCGTGAGCATGTCCGGTGATGGCACGTCGGTGGGCGGTGACGTGCGCGCCGCCGGCGCGTTGTCCACGAGTGGCTCTACGACTATCGGTGGCGGTATGCTGGCTGCGGGTGTATTGTCCAGCGCGGGCGTGACCCATGTCGGCGGCAGCCTGAATGTAGCCGGCAGCGCGGCTTTCAGTGGGGCAACGAGTGTGGGGGGAAATGTGCATATTGCCGGCAATGCTGCCGGCATTGGTGGCGAGAATACACCGGCCGTCCAGCGCGCGCCCGATCCTGACGCCCCCTCGACTCCGCTCCAAGAAGCGTGGCCCGTGCAGCGCCGCGCCGTGGACGCCCCCGCGCCGACGTCGCCTCGCGCACCGGAGAAAACAACCCCCATGCGCGAACGGGACGCCACGGACACGCGGGTCGAAGCTATTTTGCGGCAAGTAGACGCCGCCCGCCCCACCGACTCCCGCATTGAGTTAGTCACACCGCGCCGGCCTCGTCCGACCCTGGCGCGTCAGCCAGAGGCAGGATCACAAACGCCATCCGCGCCCCGGCGGCAAAACACGGCAACGCCGCCGCCCGCGACGCCCGTTCCCACGGAAATTGGCCCGCTCCCCGCCGACCTGTGGACCCTCCTGGGCGAGACGCCGCCCGCGTCTACCGCCCCGCCACCGCCCGTTATCATGCGCAGCGTGGACACCGCTCCCGCTCCCGCGCCCCAGTTAGCGCCCGCCCCTCCCGCCCCCGCTCCTGACGCACCGCCAACGGCGGACGCGGAAGATGGCATCAACGTAGATGAACTGGCACGCCGGGTCTACGATCAACTCAAACGCCGCCTGTCCACCGACTGGGAACGCACCCGCCGGGTACTTCCATGAAAGGATAGTAGTGTCTTATTGGGCTGGTTCTAATGAATCTGGATCATGAGATTTCGATATAGGCGACAAGGAATTGGCTGGCAAAGTTGGGGTCATTTGGCTTCTCCTTGATGCGATTAGGGATGTCATTTCGAAGAAGCGCCTGCCTGGGATAGACGCTATTGGCACGTCTTTGGTTGAAGCACAACGGGCTGTGGATAGGGCCAGGTTGGAAAGTTAGTTGGATGTGCGCCAAACTCTTACGTGATTCTTGTACAATGGTATTTTTCTGAATATTGTCTTTTACCGATTGCTTGCCCAAAGATCAGTATTTGACTTCACATTGGGAGGTTTTCCTATGAGTAAGACCAGCGTCATGTATTTTGAAAAAGAAGACATTTTGCATCTGGTCATTTCCGAGGAACCAGAAGCGAGAAGTATTGAACTAGGACCAAACATAACGGCGGAACTAAACGAGAAAGGAGAACTGATTGGCGTGGAAATAGTGAATGCCGCAGCTTTCCTGCGTGATTCGATTCTGGAGTCTATTCAGTTCAAGATGTTGGAATCAATGATGCCTGGCGCTGTCGCATCTGAATCTGAAGTTGCCGCGTGACGAGATCGTAAGGAACGGTTCGAGAATAACTTCACACGTTTTGTGGCGTTTACTGACGAACTATTCATCATGGCGGCTGTCCGCGCATTTCCGCTAGCTTAACCACGGACAGCCACTAAGTAGCCGCTCGCAAATAAGTTAGTGGTTTTCAGATTGGTCCAATCTCGGAGATTGGACCAATCTTGCCAAATTAATAACGGGCGGTTACTAACCGTAAGATGGTGCATGACCCTTGAGACTGAATAGCGACAAAGGGATGACGATGGTCAAGACAGTTGAAGCGATATTTGATGGGCATGTGTTTCTTTCTACGGAACCCTTTACGCTCATGCCGAACACCTCCGTGAGAATCGTTATAGATTCTCATTTTCAACAGGCGGGTTTTCGGATAATACCGCGGGAAGACGAATCCTATGGATAGCGAACTGGTGGCGGCGGAAATTTGCGAGGTGGACGAGAGCGGAGAGGCGAAGAGCGGCGGCGTCTCGGTTACGTGTATGTTCAATCCGTTTGAGTACACGGTTTCCAAGACGAACACGTACGAGGAGAAGTCGCGCAATCGCTCTAGCGTGCCGCATGTGGAGTTCAAGAAGGCGGGGGCGCAAACGCTGCGCCTGAAGCTGATTTTTGATAGCTACGAGGCGCAAACGGACGTGAGCGAGACGACGCGCCTGTTATGGAAGTTGATGGAGTCGAAGACGCGCCAAAATGGCAACCGCACGGAAAAAGTGCCGCCGCCGGAAGTGGCATTTTCCTGGGGCGTGTTCCGCTTCGTCTCCGTGATCACGAACATGACGCAGAAGTTCACGCTGTTTCTGGCGAATGGCACGCCCGTACGCGCGGAGGTGGACATCACCTTCACGCAGCATAAGGATGTGGAGGATTATGGTCGGCAGAACCCGACTTCTGGCGGCGGCCCCACGGAGCGTATCTGGCAGGTGACGGCGGGGGACCGGCTGGATACGATTGCCGCGGCGGTGTACAACGACGCGACAAAATGGCCGCTGATCGCCGCGCACAATGGACTCGTGAATCCGCACCGTTTGCGTCCCGGCCAACGCCTGAACATTCCCGCGCGTTAAAGATTGGCTCTACTGAAAAAAGGCCAAAAACCGGGTTTTTACACATGAACTCTGGTAATTTCAACCGGGCAATCGAAAAACCCGGTTTCTTCAGTGAATAAGGACATGCCTGAATCACAGCCACTTGCCAGTCGCATATACGTTGAGGTGGAGGGGAGCGAGCTGCCCGCCGATGTTTTTAGCAACCTGCTGGAAGTGACGGTGGATCAGCACGCCCATTTGCCCGCTATGTTTACGGCGCGCCTGGCGGACCGCGACCTGTCGCTGCTGGATGGTGGCCCATTTGACCTGGCGAAGGCGGTGAAGATTGAGGCGGCGCGGGAAGATGGCGAGAAGGTGACGCTGTTTGAGGGGGAGATCACGGCGTTGGAGCCGGCATTTGGCGAGGGCATGGTGGCGGAACTGGTGGTGCGGGGGTATGACAAGTTGCACCGCCTGTTTCGAGAGACAAAAAGCCGCGCTTTTGTGAACAAGAAGGACAGCGACCTGGCGCGGGAAATGGCCCAGGCTGCCGGTTTGCAGGCGGAGGTGGACAGCACGGCGACCGTTTACGACCATCTGTACCAGCACAATCAGTCGGACCTGGCGTTTTTGATGCAGCGGGCGTGGCGCATTGGTTACGAGTGCTTTGTGGAGGGGGGAAAGTTGTATTTTCGCCAGCCGCCGCGCGGCGGGGCGGCGCTGACGCTGCACTGGGGGGATGATTTGCAGTCGTTTATGCCGCGGATGACGCTGGCGGAACAGGTGGACGAGGTGATTGTGAAGGGGTGGGACGCGGAGCAGCAGCAGGCGATTGTGGGGCGGGCGCAAGCGACGGATGGGCGGCTCTATCCGCGGATTGAGGAGTCCCGCAGCGGCGCGGAGTGGGCGGGGCAGTTTGGGCAGGGCAAGCTGGTGATTGTGAATCAGCCGGTGGTTAGCCAGGCGGAGGCGGATGCGTTGGCGGCGGCGCGGTTGAATGAGTTGAGCGGGGCGTTTGTGGAGGCGGATGGAGTGGCATTTCGTCGCCCGGAGATTAAGGCGGGGCAGTTGGTGGATTTGCAGGCGTTGGGTCAGCGGTTTAGCGGCACGTATTTGGTGACGAGCGCGACGCACGTTTATGCGCCGGAGGGGTTGACGACGCATTTTTGCGTGCGGGGGACGCGGACGGGGATGTTGGCGGATCAATTGGGGGCGGGAGATGCCGGCATTTCCTGGCCCGGCATCGTCACGGCAATCGTCACCAACGTGGATGACCCGCAAAATTGGGGCCGCGTCAAACTCAAATTCCCCTGGATGGCCGACGACGCCGAAAGCACCTGGGCGCGCGTCGTGGGCATCGGCGCGGGACCGGAAGCGGGCTGGTACGTCATGCCCGCCGTCGCTGATGAAGTGGTCGTGGCCTTTGAACACGGCGACTTTGACCGCCCGTTTGTTATTGGCGGCCTCTGGAACGGGCAGCACGCGCCGCCGCCGGAACACGTCGCGGGTGGCGACCAGCCGCTGGTGCGCGTGTGGCGCTCCCGTGGCGGACACACGATTGCGACTTATGACAACCGGGATAACAAGGTGGAGGTCAAAAGTGCCGGCGGGCATACGGTGACACTGGATGACGCGAATAAGAAGTTGATCATCAGCAGTGGCGGCGGTCTGACGTTGACGTTGGATGATAATGGACGCAAGATTGTGCTGGATGGTAGCGGGGATGTAGAGATAAATGCCGGCAGCAATCTCAAACTCACGGCCACGATGAACATGGACCTGGAAGCGAACGGCCA
Organism: Ardenticatenales bacterium; assembly: GCA_020634515.1. Taxonomy (NCBI): domain Bacteria; kingdom Bacillati; phylum Chloroflexota; class Ardenticatenia; order Ardenticatenales; species Ardenticatenales bacterium. The sequence continues at coordinate 875,526 of JACKBL010000002.1, forward strand.
GGTGACGATAAAGGGCGCGGTGATTAATCTGAATTGATTTTTTTTGCGTTAGATCAATCTTCCCGGAAGCTGTTTTGATGATGCCTTTTGCTTGAGATTAGCTTCCGGGAAGGTTCGTCTGAGGGAAATATGGGACAACCGGCGGCAAAGCAGGGCGACCAGGTCGTCGCCACGGATGTACACATCATCATGATCCCGTCACCGGGCGGCCCGGTGCCCACGCCGCTGCCGCACCCGTTTACGGGGATTCTGGATGGCAATTTGAGCGCGAATGTGAAGGTGATGGGAATGCCGGCAGCAACCGTCGGCAGCACCGCCCGCAACACCCCCCCACACATTCCGCAAGGCGGCCCCTTCCAGATACCGCCCACCAACACCGGCGTGATCATGATGGGCAGCAGCACCGTCATGATCAACGGCAAACCCGCCGCCCGCAACGGCGACACCGCGCAGACCTGCGCCGACCCCATGCCTAACCCCGGCGGCACGGTCGTGGCCGTGGGAACTGTCTTGATTGGCGGCTAATGGCGGCGCGCCCGCAGAAATGGATAGGTATTTTATGAGCAACGACATCATTGGACGCGGTTGGGCCTTTCCGCCCCAGGTGAACGCCCAGGGCGGTCTGGCGCTGACGAGCGAAAACAGCGAAATCGAACAGGCCATCCTTATCATTTTGTCCACCGCGCCCGGACAGCGCGTGATGCGGCCCACATTTGGCTGTCGCCTGCACGACCTCGTCTTCGCGCCGAACACCCTCCAGACGGCTACCCAGGCCCGCCGCTATGTTGAGGAGGCATTGGGCATGTGGGAGCCGCGCATTGAGGTGAAAAAGGTGACGGTGCAGCCGGACCCGAAGGTGGGTAACTGCCTGAGCATTGACATCCAGTATCAACTCAAAGCCACGCGCGACCAGCGTACCCTCACCTACCCCTTCTACCTCATCCCCAGCGAGATTGGACCAATTTTCTCCGGTGAAAATGGCCATTGAGCGCGTGAAATTGGTCCAATCTATCTCGCTCACCACAACGGACCCCAGACCTATGAAGCACAAGAAACTGGTCATCGCTTTTGTCGTTATTGATTTACTGCTCCTGACTGTTTACCTGGGCGGTAGCTGGTACTTTTCCAGCGTGCTGATCACGTTTTCCCGCGCCACGCTGGCGGAGGATGCGGCGCTCAGTGAAGACCCGGTGGCGCTGGGGCTGTCCCCGCCGGAAGAGGTTTCCATTGCCGCCGGAGACGTGACGCTGGCCGGCTGGTATTTCGACAACCCTGATGCCGGCAATTGCGGCGTGCTCCTGCTACATGGGCGCTCCAGTACGCGCTACGGCATGCTCCGTTTTGCCCCGCTGTTTTGGGACCACGGCTGCGATTTGCTCCTGTATGATGCGCGTTATCACGGGAATAGTACGGGGCAGTATGGCACCTATGGCTATTACGAGAGCGACGATGCGCTGGCGGCGCTGGACTGGTTTACGCAACGCACCGGGCTGCCTCGCGCCCAGGTTGGGCTGATGGGCACGTCATACGGCGCGGCCACGGCGCTGCTGGCGGCGGCCAAAGCGCCGGACATTGCTTTCGTGGCTGCCGATTCTTCCTATCGGGACATGAAAACTATCGTCACGGAGCAGGGTGTGCAGCAGTATGGTGGCTTTGTGCGCCTGTTTATTCCCGGTGCGTTTGCGGTGGCGGGGCTGCGGGCGCATTTTGACCCGTATGCCGTCTCCCCGATGCTGGCCGCCGCGCAAATCCGCGTGCCGGCATTTTTGCTGCATTCGTTACAGGATACCTACACATTGCCGGCACACTCGCAAGACATTTACGACCATTTAGGCGAGACACGTAAAGTGCTGTACCTGACCGACTGGGGCGCCTCCCATTCCGCCTCCGTCACCACGAATCTGGCCGGGTATCAGGCGTACATGGATGATTTCCTGGCCGCCTACGTGCCCCAATTCCCGCCGGTGCATGGCAAGTAAAGCACAATACCCACCGACCCCTATTTTCGCAATCATTGGAGAGTTCGATGCCCCTGAATGCACCGAAACTGGATGACCGCACATTCCAGCAGCTTGTGGACGAAGCGAAGAAACGCATCCCTCACTACACCAAGGAGTGGACGGACCATAACGTCAGCGATCCGGGGGTGACGCTGATTGAGTTGTTTGCCTGGATGACGGAGACGGTTCTTTACCGCCTGAACCAGGTGCCTGACCTGCACATGATCAAGTTTATGGAGATGCTGGGGATTCGGTTGTTGGAACCCGTGCCGGCATTTGCCCCCGTCACTTTCTGGCTTTCCGCACCCCAACCCAACCCCATCATCATCCCCGCCGGAACCGAAGTCGCCAGCACCCAAACCGAAACCAGAGGCTCCATCACCTTCACCACCGACGCCGACCTGCGCATCATCCCCCCCCAGATGGTCCAGGTCGTGGCTCGCCTGACCGGTAGCGACGGCCAGAAGCGGTATCAAGAGATCAACGTGCGCCGATTGGCCGTCGGCTTCGAGGGCGTGGACATTTTCACCGGCACGCCACAGGAAGACGACGCTCTCTACTTCGGCTTCGAGAACGACCTCAGCCACCACTTGCTGGGCCTGGAGACGGATTGGGACCCGGCGGGCGGCGCGGGCGTGGACCCCACCATGCCGCCGCTGGTGTGGGAGGCGGCCACCGGAGAGCGCGAGACGCGCTGGACGGCCTGTGATCTGGAGATGGATAACACCCGGGGTTTGAACACGACCGGCCGCATTCAGGTGCATATGCCGGCAATGGGCAAGTACACCGTCAACAATCAAGAACGGTACTGGGTGCGCGTGCGCGTTAAAACACCCACCGCCGCCGAACGACAGAACGGCATGAGACCGTACCGCGTCAGCCCGCGCCTGCGCCGACTGACCGCCGACGCCTGGGGCGGCACAATCCCCGCCACCCACGCCCAACTCGTCGCGGCGGAGTTTCTTGGGCGTAGCGACGGCTCGCCCGGCCAACGCCTCCAACTACAGCGCTTCCCCATCCTCAAACGCAAGCCCGGCGAAACCCTGACCATTCACCTTGAGGGCGAAGCGATGCAGACCTGGCGCGAGGTTGCCGACTTCGGCGACTCCGGTTTCACCGATCCCCATTACACCCTGGACGGCGTCACCGGCGAATTGCGCCTGGGGCCGGCCGTGCGCCAGCCGGACGGCACGCTGAAACTGTACGGCGCCATTCCCCCGCGCGGAGCCAACCTCATTTTTCATCAATACCGCACCGGCGGCGGCGCGGTGGGCAACGTCCAGGCCGGCATTTTGAACACCCTGAAAACGGCCATTCCCTACGTCGCCCGCGTCAGCAACCGCCGCGCGGCTCAGGGTGGCCTGGATGCGGAAACCCTGCAAGCGGCCATGATGCGCGCCCCCAAACTGCTGCGCTCGCGTGACCGCGCCGTCACCGAAAGCGATTTTGAGTTTCTGGCGCGGCAGGCCATTCCCGAGGCCATCAGCCGCGTCAAATGCCTGCAGCCGCGCCCTTCCGAAGCCGGGCGCGTCAATCCCGGCCAGGTATACGTCCTCGTCATCCCGCGCATTGCCGATCCGGATCGCTACCTGGCGGAATCCGAACTGGCCCCGAACGATGCGGACGTGGCCCGATTGACCGATTACCTCGATGAGCGCCGCCTGCTCACCACGCGCCTGAACGTGCGCGCTCCCGCCTACCGCTGGGTGGCCGTCAAAGTCCAGCTTCGCGCCGCGCCTGGTGTGGCCGCCGGCCAGGTGGAAGCAGATGTGTTGGCGCGGCTTTACCACTTCCTCAATCCCCTCACGGGGGGTCCCGATGGGCACGGATGGCCTTTTGGCCGCGATTTATACGTTTCCGACGTTTACCAATGCCTCCAGGGCGTGCCTGACGTGCAGTTTATTCGGGGGGTGGAGATGCGCGCTGCGCGTGCCGGCGGCGAAGGGGAGGGTGACGCGGTGGAGCTGTTGGAAGTTGTGGCACATGGGGTTATCGTCTCCGGGCGACACCGGATCGAATTTGTGTAGAAAGGCACGCAGATGAGCAAGAACCGCGGACTGGATACGGAAAAGAAGAAAATGCCGGCAGCGCCCGTACGCAACGGGACCGAACCGGAAGCAGCCCAATTCCCCCTTGCGTCGCAGTTTCATGACAAAGGATTACCCCCCGTCTTGCCCGGCTCCGCTTCGCTGCGGCAGGCGGCCCTGCAACGAATGCAGCAGCAGCACGGCAACCAGTACGTGCAGCGACAGTTGGGGCAGCAGCCGCATATGCGCGCTAACAACGGCGGCGCTCCCGTGGCACAGCGCATTGTTCCCGTTGTTGCCGCCGAATTGGGGATTGCCGTCTTCTCCGCCGGCGCTCCCATCGTTCTCAGCGGCAATTTCTCTTGTTCCGCGGCCACTATCAACTACATTCACGAAAACACGCCGCCAGACGCGGATTGGACGCGGGTGACAACGACGCTGCGCGCCAACGTGTGGAATCCGCGCCCGTTTATGGGCGGTAATATGTCCATGTACTTCCGTCTTTCGTATGAGTACAATGGGCACGACCTGCGTGACGTGAGTATTGTGGGCTTACAGGATCAGTCAGAGCATCTCACGAGTTCAACGTTCGCCATCAATTTCACGGGCATGGCGCACAGCCCATCATCCGATCCCACAGCAGCCATTCGCTACCAAATCAGCGGCACATGGGACCCCGTGGGCACAGGCATTGATTCATTCTGGGGCTATTTGCAGGTAAAGGCGGATGGTTCGATGCTGTTTACGATTGAGTCTGAACATGGATGGGTCTGGACACGCGCGGATGCTTTTGGCGATATTACGACCACACCAGTAGAAACGGAAGAAGTTCCGCCGGAACCGGAGCCACCGCCTCCTCCAGAGCCTGTGATGCACCTGACGGACGTAACGTTTGCGCCCGGTTCGGATGTGATTGAAGCAGGCGCGGAACAGGCGCTGGTATCTTGGTATCTGGGATTGCCACAGAGCGCGCGCCGCCAGATTGAGGATGGTACGTTGCAAATTACCATTGAAGGTCATGCCAGCACGACGCAGCCTGGTCCGGCGAACCGCCTCCTTTCACGGCAACGAGCGCAGCGCGTGGTGGAGATTTTGCAGGACATTGCCGGCTCCGACGCGCGCTTCCGCGTTTATTCTCGTGGCGAGTACGTCGCGGGCACTCCGGATGACGTGGAAGATGAAAACGAGCGAGTTGTGCTAGTCTCCGTGGAAACCATCGAGGAGGCGGATGCAAGCGGTGGCGGTTCCTCCGATGGGGCGACAGGTGGTTGAGGAGCAAAGCCGGACGAATGAGGAAGCATGACGGGCAGGCTGGAAAAGGAAATGAAAGAGGCACGGGCAAAGGAAAAACGGAGTCCGCACCGTTTCATTCTCTCATGCCCCCTGTCACGCGGGCGACCTTCCTGGCGGAAGGGACCTTCCTGGCGGAAGGGGCATCTATTCCCATAGCGACCGGGGCGTTGTTGCAAATGCAACGTTTGCAGGGCAACGCCGCCGTGCAGCGGCGGATCGCGGCGCGTCAGGCCGCGCCCACGGTGCAGCGCACCAGCGTGGAAGAGTACGACGCCCGCGCCACCCAATTCCACGATCTGCTGCAAACCAGCACCTCGGACAAGCACCGCGCCCTGAATCTGCTCTTGCAGCAAGATGAAGGGGACATCTACGTCCTCACGCACCGTTATGACCACCTCTATGGCGAGAATTTGCAGGACGTTGTCTATGGGTTGCACAAGCGCGTTGACCTGGACTTGCTGCTGAAGGCGGTGGCCCATTTGCGCTTCGGCCATGCCCACGGGTATGAAACGGCCATGGCCCTGGCGCTGATTCCTGCCGGCACGCGCGATGTGCAAGTGTTCGCTATCTTACAGGCCCTCCCCCTCAGCGGACGCCAAAAAATGGAGGAACGATACAACCAGGCCTTTGCCGACTTCGGGCAAGGCTCCCTACAAGCCGACCTCTACGACGACTTCATGGGCAACGCCTTGCAGCGGGGCAACGAAGATTGGTACAAAGCCCTGGCCTTGCTGCACCGCGCCAAACTCACCCCCGCCGAGGAACTGTATCTCCTCACCAGCGGGCGAGATGGAACCGCCGAATCCGCGGCCATCAAACTCATTCAGGACGAATGGCTGAAAGGGGCAGAAAATTTCGAGAAATTGAAGGCGGATTGGAAAGCCTACGTTAACAACGAAACCGCCTGGACCACGCACAGTTGGTTTAATCGAAACCAGGGCCTGTACACGGCCATGGAAGAGGAGTTCTCCGGCGAGGATTGGCAGTTGATCCGCGCCGTCCTCAGCGGAGCGAGCCAGTACGAATACCAGTTTGGCGATACCGAAAGTGCGCGGAACATGCGGGAGTTGGCCGGTTATTTTGGGGAGGAGCATCAGGAAATCACCGACGAGGAAGCGCGCCTGATCACCATTGAGAACATGCAGATTGACGTGGCGCAAGATTCGTTGCTGGCGGCCATCCGTGGCGCAGGCACGAACGACGAGCAGGTGTTCAAGTGGCTGGCCGAATTGCAGAAAATCTGGGCCGGGCGCATCAAACGGCATGAGGGAACGAAAACGGCGGAAGCGTACGAACGTATCTGGGAATCCAATAAACAGAGCTATTTGAACCTGATTGGGACGGATATGGATACGTGGACGGAGGAGTACAAACATGCACGCCTGATCGTTAAGGGAGACCTGAACGCCGCGGACGAGTTGTATCTGGCCTTGTATGAGGAGAAATACGACGAGGCCGCCGACCTGGTAATCAAGTTTTGGGCAGACAAGAAGGTTGAGAGCCTGTTCCGCGAGGCGGGCATTCCCACCACGGATGCCGGCGTGATCGTGCGGCCCTCCTATTCGATTTTGGGACGCATGATTGGCGAGATCGGCGCCAAAAGGGAGCGGATGGTCTACCCACTGCTGAATTACGATTACGACGAGGCGACGCGCGGGGCTATCGTCATCGAAAGATTGCTGGCGCGCGGCGTGTTTGAAGGTGCGCTGGCGGAGGTTCATGCGTTTTTGAACCACGATGCGCTGAGCGAGAAAGCGGCGCTGCGCGACGATGTGGTGGCGGCCTATGCGCGGCGCAACTTGCAGGCGGTGCAGCCACCCTGGGCGGAGAATGAACCCACGGCGAAGTTCCTGCTGCACATTTTCCATGCGGGCGAAGTTTCCTATTCCAGCTACGAGATTCTGAACTTGCTGGCGCCGGCGACGACGGCGGAAGAGATGCTGAAGCGGGCGCAGTACCAGTTGGCGGCAACGCAGACGGGGGTGCTGAATGCTTTGTTGGAGGCAGGCGTGGCCGTGTACAGTGAGATGTCGGCGGAGGATGTGTCCGATGTGGCCACGGAGTCGTTGCAGCGGCTGGCGAGTATTGTGAAGGAGGAGGGAATCAGCAAGGATGAGCTGGAAGTGATGATGGCCATGTTCGAGGTGGAGGACGTGACCGCTCTGGCTCAGGTGGAGATGGCGCAGTTTCAGAAGGCGCTGGCGCGGCTGCGGGGCATGAAGCAGACGGCGGCCAATGTGATTTCCACGGCGTTGGAGGCGTTGGCGGCGCTGGTGCTGGCCCCGTTTACGGGTGGCAGCAGTGTGGCGGCGGTGGCGGCGGCGGTGACGCCGGCGATTATTGGGATGTTGACGCGGGAGGCGTTGTTGGGGAGTGATTATGAGTTGGCGTCGGCGGAGAATGCCGGCAAAATCGCCCAGGCGCTCGTCGGATTTGGTGTGGGAAAAGTGGCCGGGCGTGCCCTGCAAGCCTTTGATCCTTTGGAAATGAAAATGGTCGGCCTGATCAAAAGCCCATTCTGGGAAGAAGTCGCCAGTGGGGCGATTTCTAGCGCCGCTTCCGACCTCGCCACCGGTTACGTCACCGGCGAATTCCCCGACCTGAAGGACCAGGGCGCAAAAATGATTGGCCTCATTTTTGGGGCCGGTGGCGCGGTCGTCAAGGGCGAAATGAAAGCGGAATTGAGTGACCAGACATCCGACGCGCTGCGCCTGTGGATAAACGTCAGCGCCAGCACCGGCGAATACGTGACCTCTAATTTGCCCGATGTGGTGCAGACGCTGGCGGGCAAAGATGACCTGACCACGGAGCAAATGGTATTGGAACTGGCGAAATTTGGCGCGAAAGCGGTGACGAATGGCGCGCGCTCCGGAATTGCCGGTTACGCCAGTGATAAAGCGAAGATGAAGTTGACCAAGGAAGAGATGAAGCGGCTGCGCGAGATGTATGAGGCGTACTACGAGGAAAAGCAGAAATGGGACGAAGCGGAAGCCGTTTGGGGGGGGAAGGCGCTCATTCCCGTGGAGATGCAGCGGCGACAGGCGGAATTTGTGGCGGAATGGCAGATGATTCTGGCGGAATTGGAAGTGGACCGGATCGTGGATGAGATCGTGATTGAAGACGAAGATGGAACGGCCGAGGTGCTGGATCGACTGGATGAATACGCCGAGCAGCGGGAGAAGGCCGAGGCGGCACAGTAGGGAGAATGGGTGTGGCAAATAGATTGCTTTTTCAGTTAGAGATTGATGGTCCGGAGCGGGCGGAGACGTTGGCGTTGCCGCCGGGCGTGACACGCCTGGGGCGCGTTGCCGGCAATGATCTGGAACTACCGCACCATTTTGTCTCCGGGCGGCACGCGCAAATCGTTTGCGACGAATCCTCCTGCGTCCTCACGGACCTGGGCAGCACCAATGGCACGGTGGTGGATGGCGAGAAGCTGCCGCCGCAAACGCCGCGCCCGCTGACGGAGGGCACAGCCGTGCAAATCGGTCCTTATCGCCTTGTTTTGCGCGTCTCCACGGTTGCGGAACCGGAACCGGAACCTGAGCCGGAAGCTGCTCCGCCCATTGTTGTTGCACCGTCTGCTGGGGAGGTTATGCCGGCATCTTCTCCCCCCATCCCCGTCATCGCCACGCCCCCACCGCCGCCTACCCCGCCATCCCCCCCCGCCATCCCTGCCGATCCCGCCGCGCCTCCGCCCGGTCTCACCCATCACAGCGAACGACTGCTGAACTACCTGCCCGCCATCTACCACACCGATTTCATGGCCCGCTTTCTGGGCATTTTCGAGAGCATTTTAACGCCCATTGAATGGACGGTAGACAACTTTGACCTCTATTTGGGTCCATCCAGCGCCCCCGCGGATTTCCTACCCTGGCTGGCAAACTGGTACGCCATGTCGTTTGACACATCCTGGAGCGAAACGCAGCGGCGCGCGTTCCTGGCCGAAGCGTACGACCTGTATGCTCGCCGCGGTACACGCGCCGCGCTGCAACGGGTGTTGCAGATTTACACCGGCGCGCGCGCGGAAATTGTGGACCAGGAAGCGGATCAGGACCCATTTGTGTTTACGGTGCGCTTGCCAATGCCGGCAAATCAAGTCAACCGCGCCCTGATCGAACAACTCATCGACATGCACAAACCGGCCCACGCCAGCTATCGCCTGCTCTTCGCTCAGGGCTGACTCCGGTAAACAGAATCTTCTCAGGTCAAGAAGGAAAGGGGGCTGACGTGCCGGCAAGCACCAGCTTCAGGCTATTAGAAACCATTTTTTCAGCCGAAGGAGTGGCTACACAAAGGAAACTGACATTCACGCCTCTCGCCACCGCTAGTTGCCGGTTACGTGGCGCACAAACCATTGGTGCAAGGGCGCGGTCTGCCGGCAATGCTCGAAGCAAACGTCCACCAACCGCGGCGAACACACAACCTGCATGGGAATATTCGGCGAACCGGCAAAAATCCCTTTGAAACGGAGCAGATCGGCTCGGGGATGGTCGGGGGCAAATTCTGCCGGCACGCGCTTATACGTATCTCCGTGCAATCGGTAGCCGGCGGCGCTCAATGTGCCAATGATCCGCTGCAAAGCCGCGCCGCCCTCTTCGTCCGCTACGGCCTGCCGGAACGTATCCATCGATTGCTGCGGCAGCATGTACAATCCGCCGCCAATCCACGCCTCTTCCGCACTGAGATGGAAATAAAAGCCCGGCAGTTCCATTTTCTTGCCGCTCCCTTCCCAAAAGACGATGCCCACATTCGTCTTATAGGGCGACTTATCTTTTGAAAAACGGGTATCGCGGTAAATGCGCATCAGCGAGCCGCTGCCATTTGTGCGCATATCCGAGCGGAGGCCCGGGGCGATCTGTTTTAGCCGTTCCCCCAAATCCCCGATGAAAGCCAGCGCCGGCGTGACGATCTCATCTTGATAAATATCCTTCCGCTCGTTGAACCACTCCCGATTGTTATTCTCGATCAAGTCCGTCAGAAATTGTAGACCCGCGGTTGAAAAACCATTAAACATTCGATTCTCCTATTTTGAGACAAAATCAGAACGCTTGTTCGCTGCACTGCCCGGATTATATCAGATTGGTTCATTTTACAAGAATAAACCAATCCGCCACCCGTGATATTGCCCCTATCTCAATTTGTATTACAATCAGCGCCGTATTCGCGGAGCCAAATGCGCTACAAATGAAACAAAACAAGGTGTGCTATGACGGATTTGACCGGCAGGAGAATTGATCAGTACCGCGTTGACGCCAAACTCGGCGAAGGCGGCATGGGCGCAGTCTATCGTGCCCACGATCTCAACCTGAATCGCGCGGTGGCGCTGAAGGTGATGAGCCAGCAGTTGGCGCGCAACCCCACCTTTCAACAGCGATTCTTGCAGGAAGCGCAGGCCGCCGCGCGCCTCAATCACCCCTCCATTGTGCAGATTTACGACTTTGGCACAACGCAAGGCCTGCTCTACATGGTGATGGCTTTCGTTCCCGGCGGCAGCCTGGCGAGCTACATCAAACAGATGCAGGCGCAAAACCAGGTGCTGGAACTGCGGGAAATGCTCCTCATCCTGGCCCAGATCGCCGACGCGCTTGCTTTTGCCCATCGTAGCGGCGTTGTTCATCGAGACATCAAGCCGGACAACGTGCTGCTGCTGCGGCTGGAACAACCGGAACGTGCCGGAGAACCCCCTGTGCGTGCCGTGGTCACGGACTTCGGCCTGGCCAAGCTGCTGGAGGGGGGCGTGGTGGAAACGGCCACGGGCACGTTCATGGGCACGATGGCCTATATGTCGCCGGAGCAGGCGTTGGGCAAGCCGCTGGATGGGCGTTCGGACATCTATTCTCTCGGTGTGATGCTGTATCAATTGACCACGGGCAGGCTGCCATTTGAGATTAAGACGCCGACGGAAGCGGTGATGAAGCATATGCAGGAAACGCCGCCGCCGCCGCAATCCGTCCGTGAGGGCGTGCCGGCATCTGTTGTCTCCATCCTGGCCAAAGCCCTGGCCAAAAACCCCGCCAACCGCTACCAGGACGCCGCCGTCCTGGCCCAAGACCTGCGCCAGGCAGCCGCCAGCCTCACCCCCCAAGAAGTTACCCAGTTTGCCCCCGCCGGAACCGTCATCAGCCTGGCGACCCAGCTTGTCTCCTCCACACCGCCGGCCATGCCCAGCCGCATGGGCGGGAACATTGGCGCGGCATCTGAGGACCAGCTCATCGTGGCCCACCAGGGCGAAACCCCGCGCACGCACCCGCTGGACAAAAACGTGATCACCCTGGGGCGCGTGGAGACGTGCGACATCGTTTTGCCGGCAACGGGCATTTCGCGCACCCATGCACGCCTGGAACGGACCGATACCGGTTGGCAGGTGGTGGACCTGGGCAGCACCAACGGCACGTTCCTCGATGGCAGCCGCTTGCTGCCGGACGTGCCGGAACCCTGGCAGCCGGGGCAGACGTTGCGGATTGGCGCCTATCATTTGCAGTGGCGGCGGGCGGTAAATGCCGGCATCGGCCCCATCAGTCTCATGGCTCCCCAAATCTCCGGCCCGGTTTCCCCCAACCTGGGTCGCACGCAGCGCTTTGGCGGCGGCAGCTCGCAAATCTACAGCACCGGCGGGCAGATCGGCCTCGCCGTCACGCCCACCAACGTGGACGTCGCCGCCGGCGGGCGCGCCGACATCCAGGTGGAACTGCTGAACCAGGGCATCACCGTGGACCATTTCACCTTCGGCCTGGACGGCATCCCCAAATCCTGGGTCACGATCCCCCAGGACTCGCTGCAACTGATGCCCGGCGCGCAGGGGGCGCTGCCGCTGACCATTCAGCCGCCGCGCGACAGCAACGCTACCGCCGGCGCGCACGCCTATCGCCTCACCGTCCGTTCCGCGTCCAATCCGCGGGAACAGGCCGTCGTCAGCGGCCAGGTCAACATCCAGCCCTTTACGCAATCCACCCTCGAAGTCAGCCCAACGCAGCTAAAAAACGGTAGTACCTGCCGCGTGCGTGTTCACAATCAGGGCAACGTGCGCGCGTCCTTTCAGGTCTCCGGCTCCGACCCGGCGGAATCGCTGCTTTTCCAGGGCACGGAGCAACCGCTGACGCTGAACCCGGGCCAGCAGGACAACCTGATGGTTAAGGTGTCGGCACGCAGCCGCCCGCTGCTGGGACGCACGCAGACGCAGCCGTTTACGCTGTCGGCGCAAGCGCCTTCGGGCGAGGTGCAGCGGCAGTCGGGCCAGCTTGCCGTTTCCCCCGTGATTCCGCCGTGGTTGGTGTCCGTTGCCGGCATTCTCGCCATCCTGATCTGCCTCGGTGGTGCTTACCTGCTGAACACGACCCGCCAAAACCAGCAGGCCGCCACGGAAACAGCCGTGGCCCTGGTCGCCGCGGCCCAGGCCACCGAAAACGCCCAGGCCACGCAGGCAGCCGCGAGCCAGGCCACCCAGACCGCCCAGGCCGCCGCCGCCCAGCAAACGCTGGACGCCCAGGCCACCATGGACTTCCTCACCGCTGTCGCCGCCGGCGACAACGACGGCGACGGCCTTGCCAACCAGGAAGAACAGGCGGCGGGCACGGACCCCAACAACGCGGACACGGACGGCGACGGCCTCAGCGATTACGTGGAAGTGCGCCAAAAGGGAACGGATCCCAAGAAAGAAGACACGGACGGCGATGGCCTCGTGGACGGACAGGAAGTGGAAATAGGCACATCTCCGCTCAATCCCGATACAGACAATGACGGCGTCCCCGACGGCCTCGATCCCGATCCCCTGGCCCCGCCCACGCTCACGCCGACCCTGACGACGGAAGCCACGGCCACGCCCTCCCCGCCGCCCACGGCCACGGAAACGCCCGTGCCCGGCGTTTGGAGCGGCGTTTGGGAGTCGGAGTGTTCTTTTGTTGCCTGCGCCCAAGTCACCTTGCAGCAGGACGGCAACAGCATCACCGGGTCGTATGCCAATGGCGCGGGCACGCTCACCGGCGTAGTGGAAGGCAACCTGGTCAGCGGGCAATGGTCGCTCGGCGGCGTTGACGGCGAATTTGACTTCTGGATTGCCGAGGACGGGCAAACCTGGCAGGGCAACTGGGACCGCACCTTTGCCTGGTGTGGTTATCGGGCGGGCGACGAGAAGCCGTCTCCCTGCGGCGTTTCCCGCTGGTATGGCACCTGGACGACGAACTGCGGCGGCAGCAGTTGCAGCGATCTGACCGTCATCCAGACCGGCAGCGAGGTTGTGGGCACGTATGCGGATGGTGATGGCGCCATCGCGGGAACGGTCTCCGGAACCACGCTCAGCGGTACGTGGACGCGCGGCGGCGCGGGCACGCTCAAATTCTTCCTGGCTACCAATGGCCGCCAGTTTAATGGCAACTACAATGGCTCATTTGAGTGGTGCGGCCATCGGTCCGGGCAGGCGGATCCCTCGCCTTGTCTGAACAAGGGGGACGTCATCTTCCCCATCGGCACGCTGACGATTCCGGGCATTTTCATCCTGCAAACACCGCCGCCCATCATCAATCCCAACCTGATCAACCCGCTGATTGATCCCGGCCTGATCTTGTTCCCTACGGCCACTCCTGGCCTGAATCTGATCAATCCGGGCCTCATCATCATACCCACGGTCACGCCGTAGTGTCTGGCCCTTTCTTCCGGGAAGCTGCTGCGAGACGAGTGCCGTTGGAAATCTGGCTTTCAGGGTAACTAACGGCCAAGCCAGAGGTGACAATATAATTGGTCTAATCTCCAGAGAGCGTTGGTAGTTACCTTTCAGGAAGGTGGGGGATAGGAAACGTGGTGACGACGACTGAGTATTTGACGGTTGCGGAGGCGCTGTCGCTGGTGTTGGCCGGCGTATCCGTGATGCCTGTGGAGATGCGCCCGCTGCTGCCGGCATTAGGCTGTGTCCTGGCGGAAGATGTGGTAGCGCGGGACAATTTGCCCCCGTTTGCCAACTCCGCCATGGATGGGTACGCCGTGCGCGCGGCAGACGTGGCTGCTGCCGGCAGCGGCAGCCCGGCGCGGCTGCGGGTCGTTGCGGACATTGCCGCCGGCACGGTTGCCGCCACCGCGGTTTATGCCGGCACAGCCGCCCGCATCATGACCGGAGCGCCCCTGCCGCCTGGCGCGGACGCCGTTGTGCCTGTCGAAGACACGGACGAGCCGTGGCGCGACGCGGAGCGTTCTTTGCCCGCCACCATCGCCATCAAGCGATCCGTGGGCGCGGGGGATTACGTGCGTCAGGCCGGGGAAGACGTGCGGGCGGGCGTGATTGTGGTCCGCGCCGGCGCGTTGATTCGCCCGCAGGAGATCGGCGTGATGGCCTCCCTCGGCTACGATCGGGTGGCCGTGGTTCGTCCGCCTCGCGTGGGCATCCTGGCTACGGGGGATGAGCTGATTGACGTGACCGCCCCGCTACAGCCGGGCAAGATTCGCAATAGCAACGGGTACACACAGGCGGCCCAGGTGCTACGGTTGGGGGCGCAGCCTGTTTCCCTGGGCATTGCCGGGGACACGGAAGCGGCGGTGCGTGCGCGTCTGCGGGAAGGGTTGGACGCGGGCGTGGACTTGTTTATCAGTTCCGCGGGCGTCTCCGTGGGGGCGTATGATGTGGTGAAGGCGGTGCTGGCGGCGGAAGGGGATGTGCGCTTCTGGCGCGTGCGCATGCGGCCGGGAAAGCCACTGGCTTTTGGCAAGTACGCGGGTGTGCCTTATCTGGGATTGCCCGGTAATCCCGTGTCCGCGATGGTTTCGTTTGCCCGCTTTGCCCGTCCCGCGATACTGAAAATGGCCGGGCATCAGCAGTTGCGGCCGCCGATGGTGCGGGTGACGATGCGGGAGGCGCTGCGTTCCGACGGGCGGGAGAGCTACTTGCGCGCTGTGGTGACGCGGGAGGGGGAGGTGTATCAGGCGGTGACGACCGGGGGACAAGGGTCGCACATGATGACGTCGCTGGTGAAGGCCAATGCGTTGGTGATTGTGCCGGAAGGGGTGCTGGAGGTTGCGCCTGGGGAGTGGCTGTCGGCCATTATGCTGGATTGGCCGGAGACTGTTTTTTAGCGCCGTTCGGGGAATCAGACGAAAAAAGAGGGTGAGCGGCCAACATCATCGGCTGCTCACCCTCTTCTCTTTTTCTGGAGATTTTCGCAATGCTCTGCCGACGGGACGGCTGCCGGCAAGGGAGACGTTACGAGCGGCGCGTGGCTTACTCCATGTTCTGGCGTGAAGCCAGGGTGCGGCTCAACAAGTCTTCTTGTTGACGGCGCAGGCGATCACGGCGGCGGCGGCTTTTTTCAACGCTGCGTTTGTATCCGCGACCCGTGCCGGCATCTTGCCCTAAAGCGCGACGGAGAGCAATTTCCATCGCCGTTGGCATCTCTTCCAACTCTTCTTCCTCGTCGTCGAAGTCCATATAGACTTCCTCCACGACCGCCTGTGGCGCTTCCGCCTCTGGCGCTTCCATCAGCGACTTCATGCTCAAATCAATGCGGCGTTTGCGTTTGCTGAAGCCCAACACCTGCACCTGAACCTCATCGCCTACCTTCACCACTTCGCTGGGATGGTTGACGTAATTGTGGCTCAGTTCGCTGATGTGTACCAGGCCTTCTTTGGCTGCGCCAATGTCTACAAACGCGCCAAAATTCTCCAGGCGAGTGACCGTACCCGTATACGTCTGACCTTCCGCCAAATCGCTCCACTCAACGGCGATAGGCTCGATCATGGTGACGGTGAACTGTCCCCGCTCCTGATCAATGCGGTCTACCCACACGGATATTTCGTCACCCACGTTCAGGACGTCGGCGACGCGGTTGACCCGTTCCTTGCCTAACTGAGAGATATGGATGAGCGCATCCGCACCCACGCCCACATCAATGAAGGCTCCGTACAGCTCTAACCGTTTGACGGTTCCCGTAAGCTCCATTTTGGGCTTCAAAGTGGCGAAGCTCAGGGTTTCTGGGGCCGCGTCTGCGACGGCATCGGCGGCGTTTGTTATCATCTCTTCACTCATTGCGAAAATCTCCTAACAGGGGTTATAAGTCTTCGTGGCCCCTCACCATTGCAGAGCAGCGTTCCCCCGCCGGCGCGGACAGCCTGAGGGCACGGCAATACGACTGCCGGCATATTGTTTTGTGCGGACAAACGCGATAACAATTGCCAGATAGGCGGCAGAAGGTTCACTTGGTAAACGTTCGTGAGGCTTGTCTTGCTGGGGGATAACAACTGCGAGACGCTACTTGACAGCGGTTATTATAGCAAGGGCAGGGGGTCTGTCAACAGTCCAGAAGTCATATTATGACCTGTATTGGGTTAATTTGCGTGGGATTCTGGGGAGTGTGCCTGTTGGTGAATGGGGGCGAGGGCATTTGCACGCCCAAATGGCCGGCCTTCATTAGAGAGAATGCCGGGAGCCAGGCGGGTTTTTGCCGGCAAAGCCCCGAATCGGAAACCAGCCCTTGCGCATTCTACTGATCCTCCTATAATCCATTCCGCTTTGCCCGACGAAGCAGCAACGTTTGAACCGTTTCGGCTCTCCTGAATTTCCTGGGGCGGGGCACTTGTATTGCGCCAGGTTGTGGACTTGTCTGACGCAACGTGTCCATTCTCTTGCGAAATCTCGCAGAACCCACTTTTCGTTACAGAGATACAACCTATGTACCGACGTGATTTGATTTGGTTTGTACTGATTATTGGCCTCGTTGCCGCCGCCATTTGGATGGCAATGAACGAGAATTTCCCCATACGCCAGGGTCTTGACCTCAGCGGCGGCCTGCAAGTGCTGCTGGAAGCGGATGTGCCTGCTGACCAGGCCGTGACCCGCGAACAGATGGATACGGCGCGCAGCATTATCAGCCAACGTATCAACGGCCTGGGCGTATCTGAGCCGGTGGTGCAGTTGGAGGGCGACCGGCGTATTCTGGTCGAGCTTCCCGGAGTGGATAACCCGGACCAGGCTTTTTCCTTGATCCAGGGCACGGCCTTGCTGGAGTTTGTGGACACAGGCACGCAAGGATTGCCTGAGGGGCTGTGTATTCGGACGACGCACGATGCCGGCATTTCCCGCTGCGAACTGGAAAATGGACGCACCGAAGCGGAAGCGGAGCAGTCTCCCGCGCCGACCTTTTCCACCGTCCTCACCGGCGACAAACTCAAATCCGCCACGGCGGGGCAGAGTTCGTTTGGCGAATATTACGTTGCCTTTGAAATGACGCCAGAAGGGGCCGACCTGATGCAGCAGCATACATCGGCGAACGTGGGCAAATTTCTCACCATCGTTCTGGACAAGCGCGTCATTTCCAGCCCCACGATAAACGCCGTTCTCAGCGATAGCGGCCAGATCACGGGACGGTTTACGTTGGAAGAGGCGCAGCAACTCGCCCTGCAATTAAGTTATGGGAGCCTGCCCGTGCCGCTGCGGATCGAAGCCACACGCCAGATCGGCGCGACGTTGGGCACGCAGTCGGTGCAGGCCAGCATCCGCGCCGGCGCGATTGGCGTGTTGATCGTGTTACTGTTCATGCTCATCTATTACCGCGTGCCCGGTTTGCTGGCGGATGTAGCGCTGGTGATTTACGCGCTGCTGAACTTCGCCTTCTTCAAATGGATTGGGGTGACGTTAACGTTGCCGGCAATCACCGGATTTCTTCTCTCCACCGGGATGGCCGTGGACGCCAATATCCTCGTGTTTGAACGCATGAAGGAAGAACTGCGTGGCGGTGGCAGCCTCAACGAGGCCATCCACGATGGCTTCACCCGCGCCTGGACGTCTATCCGCGACTCAAACATTGCCACCCTGATCATTTGCTTTATCCTCTTCATCTTTGGACGAAACTTTGGCGCCAGCACAGTGCAAGGATTCGCCATCACGTTGGCGATTGGCGTACTTATCAGCATGTTCACCGCCGTGACCGTGACCCGCACCTTTGTGCGCCTGATCATTGGCAACGCCGCGGAATGGCTCACGAAACACAAAGCGTTCCTCCTCAGCTAGGAATCAAGACGAAGGCAGTTTTAGAAACTGGTCCAGTCTGGGAACAATCTCACGCATCCGTCAATGCCAACTCAATTAGCGGATGTACCCTTTGCAGGATGATGGATTGACCTATGTTTACCATTGTACAGCGTCGCAAAACGTATTTTCTGATTTCGGGCATTATCATTGGCGCGGGCATCCTTGCCATGATCGTCTCCACGATCACCACCGGCAGCCCGTTTCATGTTGGTATTGATTTCCGCAGCGGCACGCGCTTCGAGATCGTCTTTGAGGAACCGACCACGGAGAATGCCATTCGCCAGGTTTTTAGCGAGTTCGACATTAATAATCCCTCCGTTGTTTCTTATGAGGGCACTGGCGAGCAAAATGCGTGGCAAATCCGCACCGAATTCGTTAACCCCGAACAGGCGCAGGCGATTGAGAATGCGCTGGTGAATGAAATTGGGCCGCTGGATACGCAAAAAACGCTGGTGCAAAGCGTCAGCCCGGCCGTAGGCGGCGAAGTGCGCCAGGCCGCTGTCGTGGCCATCGGCGTGGCCGCGGTCATTATTCTCGTCTACATCATGGCTGCCTTTCGCCAGGTGCCCAACCCGTTTCGCTATGGGGCGTGCGCGGTGGCGGCCATGCTGCACGATATTCTGGTGATCTTTGGTTTCATTGCCATTGCCGGCATGTTCTTCGGTTGGGAAGTAGACGCGCTCTTCCTCACCGCCGTCCTCACCGTCGCCGGGTTCAGTTTGCAGGATACGATTGTCGTCTTCGACCGCATCCGCGAAAACGTGTCCCGCCGCCCGCTTGAAGATTACGAAATGCTCGTCAATCGCTCCATCCTGGAGACGATCCACCGCTCCCTGGCCACGCAGCTTAGCGCCATGTTTGTCCTTGTTGCCATCCTGCTCTTCGGCGGCGAATCAATTCGCTCCTTCATCGGCGTCTTGTTCGTTGGTATTTTCAGCGGCACGTACAGCTCCATCTTCACGGCGATCCCGCTGCTGGTAAGCTGGGAAAAGGGCGAGATCCCCTTCCTCAAGACCGCCGCGGCGAGATAACGATATTGGACCTTTCCGGGTAACGGCTAAGTGACTGTCCGCAATTGAATTGGCGGAAATGTGCGGACAGCTTGTCAGTAACCGTCCGTAAAAAGTGCGAAGTTATTTTTGGGCGGTTACTAAGGACTGACGGTGCAATTCCGCACTTTATTTCATCGTCAGTCCTAAGCCAGATTGGACCCATTTTCAAAGAGCGTTAGTAGTTACCTTCTCGGAAGCTCGATGACGGGCCAAAAGCGTCCTGTCCTGCCCGTAGTTGAGCATCAAAACGGCTTCTGGGAAGGATGGGAAACGGGCAACGCCACTAACCGTCAACGGTCAACTGTCAACCACCAACTAACCTTGAAGCGGCGATATCCCCCGGCATCTATTCTTTGGTTGCTTTGCCTTCTGATGGGACTTTGGGCGTGCGCGCGCGCGCCGGGGGAAACGGGCGCCACCGCCACGCTCGCCGTGGTTCCTACGGATGCGCCCGCCGCCGTCCTGCCCTCCACTGCGCCCCCGCGCGATCTGCCCACCCTCTATCCCACTTTTACGGCCATCCCCTCGCCGACCGCCCCGGCTGCGCCCACGGCCACGCCGACGCGCCCTACGGCCACGCCTCTGCCGCTGGATACGACGTGGGTGATGCTGCGCTACGAGATTCCCGCGTTGGGGTTGGCGCGCACGCTGCGGGGCACGGTGGGTAACCAGATTGTGATGACGGATGAGCTGACGGGCAAATCCGTGACGCAGCAGAATCAGGTGGGGGTGTTGCTGGAGATTGAGGAGGCGTTGGGCGGTCTGGTGTTGGCGGAAATGCCGGCATCTTGCCCCACCTGCGTCCATCTCACCTACGAACTACCCCTGCAAGCGCGCCGGGAAACAGGCTGGCTTACCGATCCCGTGTTCCTCGGCAGCGTCGAAAACTACCTTGCCGTCGCCCTCGGCCCCCATTTCCCCCCCGCCACCCGCTTTGGCCTGCGACGCCGCGCCTCCGCCTTCAAGGCCGCGCAGACCATCGCCTGGCTAGAAGATGGCGTCATCTGGAATTGGCCGGCAACGGCGGCGGACGTGCCGACTCCCCAGCCGCCCACCGACGCGCAGCAGGCGGCCTTTGCGGATGCCGCGCAGCTTGCGTTGCGGGCTACCTATGGTCACTCTTGCCTCAACTACGCCGACGATTTTCTGTATTTTGCCGGCACGGACGACAATCGCACCATCCGTGTAAACTGTTCCGCGCAGGCCTTGCCCACCGTGCTGCTTCCCCTTTATGCGCAACTGGAGATGCTGCTGGCCGGGCAGGTGGACGAGACGGCTCCCCCTATGCCGCCGCTGCCCCTGGCGCCGCCGGTTCTGCTTTTTTATCAACGGGCGGATGCCGGCACAGTGACTTTATTCCCAGACGGAACCGTGGAAATTGGGGGCATTTCCGCCGAAATTATGGTAAAAACGTTGGCGGCGGATGATGTGATCACGCTGACTGCCGCTATTTCCCGGACAGGCGTTCTCATGCCCACCAATGCGCCGGTGGTGCCTGTGACCCTTCCGGTGGTCGGGAAGCCTTTTCAATTCGCCACGGAAAACGTGATAGCCCTACGCACGGACTATGGCGTGATCAGCCTGGGGTGGAATGGGACGGCAGTGGCGGCACTGCAAGGAGCACTGCGCCTGTGGGATCGGTGGTTGGATGATCTTCTTCCCGTGCCACTACCCACACCCACGTTATCCCCCTAACATTGCCATATTTCCGCCAGAGGATACGGCGCCACCGTCATGAAAGCACTCTACCTGAGCGACAACGGACTGGAACTGCGTACGGATTGTCCGATGCCACGGCCGCAGCCAAATGAGGCCCTGATTCGGGTGCTTTGTGCCGGCATTTGCAGCACCGATCTGGAGATCGTGCGCGGCTATAATCCCCATCGCGGCATCCTCGGGCATGAATTCGTGGGCATCGTCGAAGCCGCCGCCGACACCGATTGGATTGGTCGCCGCGCCGTTGGCGGCATCAACCTCGGCTGCCAGACCTGCGCCGTCTGTACCCAGAGCGGTCCCGAACACTGCCCCAATCGCCGCGTCCTGGGCATTCTCGGCAAAGATGGCGTCTTCGCCGACTACATCACCCTCCCTTTGACCAATCTCCTTCCCGTGCCGGACAGCGTGCCGGACGATATGGCCGTCTTCACCGAACCCCTGGCCGCCGCCCTGCGCATCACCGAACAGCTTGATGTGACTATCCGCTCCGCTACCGCGCACCGGGTGGCCGCCGTCGTTGGTCCGGGCCGCCTGGGGCTACTCATTAGTCAAGTCCTGGCCCTCACCGGACTTGCCGTAACCGTGGTCGGACGCAGTGAGGCCTCGCTGGTTTTGCCGCGTTCGTTGGGCATGGAAACGGCGCCGGTCCACGAGGTTGGCGACGACGCTTTTGACCTGGTGGTGGAGGCAACGGGCAATGATCAGGGGTTGGCTGCTGCGCTGCGGATGCTGCGCCCGTTGGGGACGTTGGTGTTGAAAAGCACTTATGCCGGCACAGCCAACGTCAATCTCACCAAACTCGTCGTCGCCGAAATCACCGTCATCGGTTCTCGCTGCGGTCCGTTTGCCCCCGCGTTGCGCCTCCTCTCGCAGGGGCAAATCCAGGTCGAACCCCTCGTAGACGGGCGCTATCCCCTCGCCGATGGCCTGCAAGCTTTCGCCCACGCGGCCCGGCCGGGCGTTCGCAAAATTCTGCTCTACCCATAAGCGCCCTTCCCTCCTTGCGTGTCTCAAATCCAGCGACAAGCTCCGTTGGTCCCCGTTGGACAAACGGAGAGTGAAATTTCTCTTGACAAAACCCCCTCCTTCCACGAGAATTAGAACGTATGAGCGATAAATGGATTCGCGTGAGCGAAATAGCGGACTATGTTTACTGCCACCGCGCCTGGTGGTATCGGCGCGTGACAGGTCTGGAAAGCCAGAACGCAACCGAACTAACGCGCGGCACGGCTTTTCATGACGACCACGGCGCGGAGGTGGGACGTTCGTTGTACCTGCGACGCCTGGCGTATGTGCTGCTGGCGTTGGCGGCGGCGGTGGTGGTCTTCGGCCTGCTGCGTGGGTGGTGATTGATTGATGAGTGTGGGCGAACCGAATGTGGCGTTGCTGGGGCTGGGTTTGGTGCTGGCGCTGTTGGCGTTAGTGGTGATGTGGCGTGGGCGGCGGTTGTGGGAAGATGCCGGCATGCCCGATGGCCGTGTCATCTACAGCGATACGGGAGCCTGGTACGCGCAAGATGAGCCGCTCCTGGCCCATGACCTCAAACTCGTGGGCAAGCCTGATTATCTGGTACAGCAGGCGGACGGGCTGGTCATTCCCGTCGAGGTAAAATCGAAAACCGCGCCACCGCAGCCGTATGAAGGCCATGTCTTACAGCTCGCCGCCTACTGCCTGTTGGTGCAGCGCACCTACGGCGTGCGCCCCACGCATGGCATTCTGCAATATAGTGACCGCGCCTTTTCGATTGATTTCACCTATGAACTGGAGGAGACGATTCTGGATTTGCTGGCGGAGATGCGCGAGGGGCTGATGGAATCCGAACTACACCGTGACCACCAGAATCCGCGAAAATGCCGGCAATGTGGCTTCCGCGACGTGTGCCAGCAAAGCCTGAATTGAACGTGCCTGATTACGACCACCTTCCCGCAACCTGTTTTGATGCGAAATGACGGGAATAATGACATGCTTGAGGTCTGAAAGCGTGTTTCTGGGAAGGTTTGTTGGCCCATGTCCCCCTGGGGCTAACCAGTCAGATTGAACGTCCACTCAGGGAGCCGTGCTGAAGGTGAGCGTGTAGGGAACAACCACGTTTCCGTTCGCGGCGCTCACAAACCCCTGATGCACCTCGCTGTTGATGCCCAACGCATACGTTCTCCCCGCCACCAGCCGCACCGGTAAAACGCACGTGCGCCCATCAGTAAACAGGGGATCGCCCACGATCTCCGGCGTTTCGACCTCGGAAACCGTCACAAATGACCAACTGTCCTGGCGCACATCCTCGCTAAAAGTCACCACGATCTGCGTCAGGTTGGCGGGCACTTCTGTCGCCCCGTTCCCCGGCGTTGTGGATACAACGCGCGGGGCGGATGGCGTTGGTGCGTTCACAGGCGTGTCCGTTGGCACGATGTCCATACCGCCGGGATTTCCTGTGGCATTCTCGCCGTGGGGGATAAAATAGAGCGCCACGCCGACGGCCAGCAGCCCCAGCCCCAAAACCAGCGCGGACTTTTGTCGCTGCGGCGCAATCGTAATCTTACCGCCCAATTCTGAAGCCACGGCCAGCACCAGTAGCAGGATGCCGCCAATTACCAGAATAGTGGGCAGCGGTGTGTTCTGCAAGGAAGCGATAAATTCCATGAAATGCACCTCCTTCTCACCCCAGGCGTCCGTTTTAAGCAATTTTTCAGACGCCCTGTATTGTAACAGTTTTCACAAAGCCAGGTCAATTGGGCAATTCGCCGGGCATGGAAGGTTTTTTCCCATTCGTTCGCTATAATTACCCTCATGCGGCGCGGCCCCCGTTTTTTCCCGCTGCCGACAAACACACGGAGGTTCTTTTGACGTCAATACAACGACTGGCAGGTATGCAAGATATTCTGCCCGACGCGCAGCGATACTGGCGCTATCTCATTCAGACCGGTACGGAGGTCGCCCAGGAATTCGGTTTTCAGCAGATCGACGTTCCCATTCTGGAAGCAACCCAGCTTTTTGTGCGTGGCGTGGGTACGGCGTCCGACTTCTTCGTCAACAAGGAAATGTACACCATTGAAGAAGAGGATGGCGAAAGCATCACCTTGCGACCGGAGTACACCGCCGGTCTCGTGCGCGCCTACATTGAAAACGGGATGCAGAACTGGGTGCAACCGGTGAAGCTTTTCAGCTTCGGCCCTATCTTCCGCCGTGAACGCCCCCAGGCCGGGCGTTTTCGGCAGCACAGCCAGTTTGATGTAGAAATCATGGGCGAAACCGACCCGGCCGCCGACGTGGAAGTGATGATGCTGGCGATGACCATGCTCCAGCGCATTGGCTTTCGCGGTCTCACTTTCCAGCTAAACAGCACCGGCTGCCCCATCTGCAAACCCGTTTACGTGGAAAAACTACGCGCCTATCTGACCGACCATATGGAAAAGCTCGCTCCTATTGACCAGGAGCGAATGCGACGCAACCCGCTGCGCATCCTGGATAGCAAAGAAGCGGGCATGGATGCGCTTCTCGCCGACGCACCGCACATCATCAACTCACTTTGTGCCGACTGCACCGACCATTTTGCCGAACTACGCCGCTTGCTGGATAAGCTCGAACAGCCATACAGCATCAATTTCCGCCTCGTGCGGGGCATTGACTATTACGTGAAGACGGTGTTTGAAGTTTGGGCGGAGGGGATTGGCGCCCAGGCAGCCCTTTTTGGCGGCGGGCGATACGATGGATTGGCGGAGGCGATTGGTGGTCCGCATACGCCGGGGGTTGGCTTTGGTGCCGGCATTGACCGCATTGCACTCACGATGGCTGCCTGGGGCATAGAACCTCCCCCGGCTTTCGCCATCCCCGTATTCATTGCCCACTTTGGCGGCGAAACCAAGAGCGCCGCCGTCGCGCTGGCGTTTCGTCTCCGTCGCGCCCACGTCCCCGCGCGCGTCGCCTTCGCCCACGCTCGCCGCAGCATGAAAAGCCAGATGCGCGAGGCCAACAAACTCGACGCCCGCTATGTTCTCATTTTGGGCGAGTCGGAACTGGCGGCCAATAGTGTTGTCGTGCGTCCCCTGGATGGCGGCGAACAGACCACGCTCTCTCTGGCGGGTTCGGTCCTGGAGGACTGGTTGCGTCTGGCCCTGGGGCGCAAGAAATGACCATTTCCCCGGCGGGCCTCTGAATGTAGGGCTGCCTGACACATTCATATGAACATCAACCAAATTGGCATCCTTTATCACCCTGAGAAAGCAGCCACCATTGAAGTCTCCGCGCAGGTGAGTCGCTGGCTGCAAGCACGAGGCATCGCCAACTGGATCGGTCCCAACGCCGACCATCTGGGCGCGGATACCCCGCTGGCGGAAACCGACCTGATGGTCGTCCTCGGCGGTGATGGCTCCACCTTGCGCGCCGCCCGTATCGCCGCGCCACATGCCATCCCCATTTTTTGTATCAATATGGGGCGCGTTGGCTTCCTGAGTGAGGCGGAACTGGACATCTGGCCGGAGAAGCTCAGCGCTGTGTTGCAAGGCGACTATTGGTTAGAACGTCGCCTCATGTTACAGGCCCATCTTTACAATGCCGGAACGCGGCAGGAGACGATGGTTGCCTTGAACGATGTGGTAG
Organism: Ardenticatenales bacterium; assembly: GCA_020634515.1. Lineage (NCBI taxonomy): Bacteria > Bacillati > Chloroflexota > Ardenticatenia > Ardenticatenales > Ardenticatenales bacterium. The sequence continues at coordinate 901,216 of JACKBL010000002.1, forward strand.
TCGGGCGAGGTGTTCAGGCGCGCATCGTGCGTTTGAAGCTGTTTGTGGATAATGACCACGTGACCACCTACACGGCGGATGGTTTGATTGTTGCCACGCCCACCGGCTCCACGGCTTATTCCATGGCCGCCGGTGGCCCTCTGCTGCCACCCGAACTGGAAAATTTCCTTGTTATTCCCGTTGCGCCCCATCTCAGCTTGGGGCGGGCATTGGTGCTACACCGTCAGGCCGTCATTTGCATAGAAGTAGAAATGGATCATGACGCCACCGTGACGGCGGACGGGCAGGAGTCCAGCCAGTTACACAGCGGGGACAAGGTGGTATTGCAGAAGCACGACCACCGCGCCTTGTTTGCCCGCGTGGGTAGCTCTGGCTATTTTTATCGTCGTTTGATGCGCCGTCTGGGTGTGCAGCGTACCACGGATTAGACCGACGGTGTACAGCGACGGAGTGAGGTAATTGGTCATGCAGATTTCCGACCCCCGCATTCGCTCCCTGCTGCGACAGGCGAATGCTGTCGCGGCGCAAAACAAACGCGCGGCGGCGGAGCAGTTGTATCGCCAGATAATTGACGAAGCCCCGGACGTACCTGAAGCCTGGTTGGGATTGGGTATGGTGCTTGTGGATCCTGAGGAGCAGCAGCAGGCGTACCGCCAGGCGCTGGTCCTGGACAGGGAAAATGAAGCGGCGCGGGCGTGGCTGGCCCGCCTGGGTCAATCCCGCGTCCATGATGGCGACGACGCGCCCGCGGTTGATGCGGAAGAAGTCACCCGACGCTATCTGGATGAAGCCACGAGCTTGCCTGCCGCTGTTTCCGTTGCGCCAGAGAAGGAAGACGAACTGCCCGTCTCTACCGAAAATGCCGCGCCGCTGCATCCTGTGCTGACCAACCAGGCCCAACCGGCTCCCCCTCAGGCGGAAGCGTTGGTTTGTGCCAATCATCCGGGACGGGTGACGAGTCTGCGATGTAATCGCTGCAACAAGCCCATTTGTACGCAGTGCGCCCGCCGGACACCCGTTGGCTACCGCTGCAAGGCGTGCGTGCGCGAGCAAGAAGACATCTTCTACACGGCTGAGGCCATTCACTACATCATTGCCTTTGTGGTGGGTGTGCCGTTGGCAATCCTGGCGGCGGTGTTGGTTAGTTTTATTCCCTTCTGGTTCTTGCTCATTTTCATTGGCCCGGTCCTGGGCACGATTGTGGGTCGCCTGACATTTCTGTCGATTGGTCGGCGGCGCGGGCGCTACATTCCCTATCTTGTTGGCGGGTCTGTGGTCTTGAGCGCCCTGGTCGTGCTTTTGTTAACCGGAAACTGGCTGTCCATTGGCATCTATGGTTTCCTGGGGGCCAGTTCCGCCTATTACCAGTTGAAGTAGTCACTGCCGTTATGTTATCGGAACTGTACATACGCGATTTTGCCATCATTGACGAACTGCGGATGCAGTTCGATTTTGGTTTCAACGTGCTGACGGGCGAAACGGGCGCGGGCAAATCAATTATTCTGGACAGCCTCAGCCTGATCCTGGGTGGTCGCGCGGACTCCAGCATGGTGCGCGCGGAATGTGATCGCGCCATCATTGAAGCGGCTTTCGAGCTGACGCCGCGGGCGCAGGATGCGCTGCGGCCGCTGTTGGGGGAGCAAGGATTGGAGGCGGAGGAGGAGGAGGACGTCCTGTTGTTGGCGCGAGAATTGCGCGCCAACGGGCGCAGCATTTGCCGCGTAAACGGTCGCACTGTGACCGTGTCCACGTTGAAGGAGGTGGGGGAGTTGCTTGTGGATATTCACGGGCAGGGGGAGCACTTGTCGTTGCTGCAGCCGCGTTCCCATTTGCCGCTTCTTGATTCCTACGGTCGGTTGGATGAGGAGCGGGAGGCTGTGGCGCGGCAGGTGGGGCAACTGCGGACTGTGCAGCGAGAGTTGGACGGCCTGCGGCAAAGCGCGCGCAATGCGGCGCAACGGATTGACTTCCTCACGTTTCAGGTGCAGGAGATCGATGCGGCGAAGTTGGAAGTAGGGGAGGAGGAGCAGCTTCGTGAAGAGCGGACGCGGGTAGCCAACACGGAGCAGTTGATGAAGCAAGCGGCTACGGCTGTGTTCCTGTTGGATGGGGTGGATGATGAGACGCCATCCGTATCGGACTTGTTGGGGCAGGTTGAGCGGGCGGTGAGCGATCTGGTTGAATTGGATCCGCCGCAGGCAGCGTGGTTGGAGCAGTTGCAGGGGGTGGTTTTTCAGTTTGAGGAGCTGTCACGAGAGTTGCGGCATTATCAGGATTCGTTGGAGTTCGAGCCGGAGCGGCTGGCGTATTTGGAGGAGCGGTTGGAGTTGATCAATCGGTTGAAGCGGAAGTATGGGACGGATGTTGCCGGCATTTTAGCCACCCGTGACCGCCTTTCCTCTGAACTGGAAAACATTTCGCATAGCGAGGAGCGCACGCACGAACTGAGCCGGGAAGAAAATCGCCTCCTGAAGCAGATTGGTCAGATCGCCGCCATTTTGTCTCAGAAGCGTCAGGTGGCCGCTAACGAGTTGGCGGGGGCTATCGAAAAGGAACTGGAAGCCCTGCGTATGCCCGGCGCGCGCTTTGCTGTTGATTTTCAGCGACAGCCAGACACCACGGGGGCCTTTGTGGGGGAGGAGCGCTTAGCCTTTGACCAGAGTGGCATAGACCAGTGCGAGTTTCTTATTTCCGCGAATCCGGGGGAGCCGTTGCGGCCCATGGCGCGCGTCGCCAGCGGCGGGGAAACGGCGCGGCTGATGCTGGCCTTGAAAACGGCGCTGGCGCAGGTGGACGCGACGCCGACACTGATTTTTGACGAGATCGATCAGGGCATCGGCGGGCGGGTGGGAGACACGGTAGGCCAGAAGCTGTGGCGTCTGGCGCACGCGGGGGGGCATCAGGTGATTGTGGTCACGCACTTGCCGCAGTTGGCGGGGTATGGGGATGCGCATTTCCAGGTGGGCAAGCGGGTGGAGGCAGGGCGCACCCATACGGTGGTGAGGTCGTTGGATGTGAACGGCCGCGTTGCGGAGCTGGCGGCGATGTTGGGTACGGGCGAGGGGGACGCGCAAAATGGGGCGCAATCGATTCTGCGGCAGGTAGCTGAGGTTAAAGAGAATGCCGGCGACTAGGTGAACCATGAGCGGAAAGATGACGAAAGAATCGCTGCTGCAAACATTGCAAGCGGAACGAGTGGCCTGGGATCGGTTGCTGACGGAAGTGGGAGAGGCACGCATGGGGCTGCCTGTCCTCGCAGATGGCTGGTCGGTGGCGGATGTGATCGCACACGTTTCCTGGTATGAACGGGAGGCGACAGGTATTCTGCGAGAGCGGGCACTGCGCGGTTCGCCCTGGTGGGCGCTGCCGCACGCGCAGCGAAACGCGCACATTCACGCGCAGAATCAGGGGCGGGCGCTGGCGGAAATCCTGATGGAAGCGGAAGTCGCATATGCGGCGTTGTTGGCGGCGCTGGAAGCGGTGACGGATGATGATTTGATGGACGCGACACGGTTTGCGGAAATGCCGGCATCCTGGCAGCCGTGGCAGGTGGTTGCCGAAAATAGCTACGAACATTATCGCCAGCACGCGCAGGAGATACGCGCCCACCTGCTGTAGGCTGGGCGCATCCCATTCATTTACATTCCATAGTTGATACCCCTGTTTGCTGTGTTAAAATCAAAACGGAAAGACCCAATCCTCAGAGGTGAAGTTTACGCGTGGAGGAATTCTCGCCGCGCAGTGCATTTGGAAAAGCGCAACCCATCGGATGCCGGCATTTTGGAGACACTCTGTTGCTTGACTTAGCTATTGTTATCGTTAACTACAACGTCAGCGCCCTGCTGCGTCGCTGCTTGCAAACCGTTTTCGCCAGCGCCGGTGATTTCACGTTTGCCGTGGCGGTGGTGGATAATGCGTCGCAAGATGATAGCGTGGAGATGGTGCGCCAGGCGTTTCCGCAGGTGCATGTGGTTGCGAACGAGGAAAATGCCGGGTATCCTGCCGGCAACAATCAAGGATTACGCGCCTTGGGGATTGAAAACGAGCAACCGCCCCGCTACGTCCTGCTTCTCAATCCCGACACCGAACTCCCTCCCAACGCCCTCGCCGACATGCTCAACTTCCTTGACAAGAACTCGGATGTGGGCATCGTTGGCCCGCGGCTGATCCTGCCCAACGGCCAGCTCGATCTCGCCTGCCGCCGCGGGTTTCCCTCTCCCGCCGTCTCCATCTACCGTTTCCTCGGACTCAGCCACCTTTTTCCGCACTCCCCGCGCTTTGGCCGCTACAACATGACCTTTCTCGACGAACACGAACAAGCCGACGTGGACGCCGTCGTTGGCGCGTTCATGATGCTGCGCGGCACCGCGGTGCGTCAGGTTGGCCTCCTGGACGAACGCTTCTGGATGTATGGCGAAGACCTCGATTGGGCCAAGCGGATCAAAGATGCCGGTTGGCGTGTCGTCTATAACCCCGCCGTTACCGTTTTGCATGTCAAACGGGCCTCCAGCCGCCAAAACCGGCGCAAGGCTCAATACGAATTCTATCGCGCCATGCCCATCTTCTACTACAAGCACTATCGCCAGCAAACCTCCTGGTGGCTGCACCTGATCATTATGATCGGAATTGGTCTCAAAGCTGGGCCTAAGCTCTGGCCGGCGCTGTTCTCCGGGCCAGGCATCCTCACAGCGAGCCAATGAAAGCTGACTCACGAACCATGATTGCCCAACGAATTCGCGTTATCTACGCCATCTCCCTCCTGGCACTGGACACGGTGCTGGCGGCGCTGGCCTTTATTCTCGCCTACCAACTTCGCGCCTGGATTCCCTGGCCCGCCGAGTTGGTCAATGCCGTTCCCCTCACGCGCTACATTCCCGTGCTGCTGACCCACATCTTCAGTGTCATCATGACGCTCCTCTTCTATCGGCAATATGTGATTCCGCGCGCGATTTCGCGCATTGATCAGTTGTACGCCGTATTCGCCGCCGTCTCCGTGGGCACGATGATGTCCGTGGCCGCCGTTTCCTTTCTCTTCAAGAACACGCGCTTCGAGGTGGACTATCCGCGTGCGATGGTCATCTACGCCTGGCTGACGACCATCGTGCTGCTGATGATGGGGCGCACACTGCACCAGGTGATTCGTGACGTCTTGCAGCGACGTGGTTGGGGACGCGATCGGCTTCTCATCGTGGGCACAGGAGACGTAGCCCGCATCATTTTGCAGCGCATACTTTGGGCGCCCAACCTGGGGTATGAACTGATCGGACTGGTGAACAGCGACCGGGCCGCGCCCCCGCTATTGGGCGTGCCCATTTTGGGCGTGCCCGAGGATTTGCCCACCATCATTGAGGAATACGCGATAGACGAAGTCATGATCGTCATTCCTGAGAAGGGGCATCGGGAAGTCGTGCGTGTGATTTCCTACTGTGAACGAGGCCGCGTCTCCATCAAGGTTTTCCCAGACATCTTTCAATTTGTCACATCGCAGGCGTCCATTGACGACCTGGGTGGTTTACCATTGCTGTCCGTCCGTGACTTCGCCATGCGGGGCTACTTGATGGTGTTCAAGCGGCTGATTGATCTGGTGGGAGCGGCAATGGGGCTGGTGCTGCTCTCGCCACTGATGCTGCTGGTCGCCATTGCCATCAAGTTGGAGTCACCCGGCCCCGTTTTCTTTGTGCAAGACCGCATGGGGCTGGATGGCAAGCCGTTTTCCATGATCAAGTTTCGCTCCATGCGGTTGGATGCGGAGAAAGACGGTCCGGGTTGGACCACGGAGAATGATCCGCGACGCACGAAACTGGGCACTTTTCTACGCAACGTGGACCTTGACGAACTGCCGCAACTGATGAACGTCTTCTTGGGGGAGATGAGCCTGGTGGGACCACGCCCAGAGCAGCCCTATTACGTGGAGCAATTCCGCCGTAGCGTGCCACGCTACATGGAACGTCACCGCGAAAAGGCGGGCATGACGGGATGGGCGCAGGTTAACGGGCTGCGCGGCGACACGTCCATTCTGGAACGGACGAAGTATGACCTCTGGTACACCGAGAACTGGTCTGTCTGGTTGGATATGAAAATCATGCTGCGCACGTTCTGGAATTTGCTGAAGGCGACGCTACGCTTGTTGACGCGCCCTTTGCGCCGCGGGCAGCCTGGCCCAGCGCCGGAGGACGTGCCGGGCGATCTGGTGGAACTGACTTCCCCGAATCACGATGAATAAGAAGTGGTTAGTGGCCGTCCACAATTAAGTTAGCGGAAATGTGCGACCAGCCGCTATCAAGGATAGCGGCCATCATGGGTAGCTTGTCAGTAGCCGTTCGTAAAAAGTGTGAAGTTATTTTCGGGCCGTTACCTGGTGGGTAGGTGACGGTGGTCGGAAATACCACCTGTGCTGCTCTCCACGCTCAAGTCTCGGCTTCAATTCCCAGATAGCCGGTGCTGCCGGGGGCAATTGGCGGCGTCTACGGCATTGTCGGCTGAGGCCGGCACTGCGCATGTTTTCATCCTTTGTGATATGCCTCATTGTGTGGGAAACTCCTTTTGCCGGCACAATCTAACACGATTTTTATTTGACGCATGTTTTTGAGCATGATAACATAATGCGTGCTTTTTTAGCACTCATGCACGATGAGTGCTAAAAAGGGTTTCTGGCAATTCTATTTCTCGAAGAAATCTGGCGGATCGACCGCTGCCATGAACCTCCTTGTCGCTGAGGGCGCATTCGTTTTTCAGATTGAGAATGACGGATGCGCTGGAAGGGTTCTTGCTTGGTAACAGCCAATCTCCAGAGAGCGTTAGTAGTTACCTTGCTTGCGGATAACCACTTATGACGCAACCATTGACGGACCGGCAGCAACAAATACTGGCGTTGATTACGCGGACGTACATTGAGACGGGCGCGCCTGTTGGTTCGCGCACGCTGGTGGATGTGTATGGGCTGGATGTAAGCGCGGCGACGGTACGGAATGAGATGGCTGTTCTGGACAGCCTGGGTTATGTTTCGCAGTTGCACACGTCGGCGGGGCGCATTCCCACGGAGAAGGGGTATCGGTATTTTGTGCAGCGGCTGTTGGGGGAGTTTGAATTGCCGGCATTAGAGAAATCCATGATCCGCCACCAGTTTCACCAGGCACGCCTGGACCTGGAGCAGTGGATTCGCCTGGCTGCCGCCATCCTCGCCCGCACCTCGCATGGAGCCAGTTTCGTCACCTCCCCGCGCCCTGTTTTGAATCGATTCAAGCACATCCAGCTTATTTCCACCAAAGGGCGACTTGTTTTGATGATCCTCGTCCTTTTTGGTGGCGAAGTGAAGCAGGAAATGCTCACCCTGGCCGAACCGCTCTCACAAAATCGGCTCAGCGTGGCCGCGACGCGCATCAACCAGCTATTCGAAAGCATGTCCTCCGATGAGATTGCCGCGCGCCAATCCAGCATTGATGATGCCCTGGAGCGAGATGTTGTCAGCCTGGTATTGACGATTTTGCGGCGGGTTGATTCTCGCGAGATCAGAGATGTTTATCGTGACGGTCTGTTGAATATCCTTGAGGACGACGGCACGCGCCAGGCAGTGCGTGTGTTGGAAGAGCGCACCTTTATGGCCTCCTTGCTGGCGGAAACGCTCAAACCGGGCACATCCGGCGTACAGGTGGTGATTGGCGGCGAGGGACGTTGGGAAGAGCTAAAGGATTGCGCCATAATTTTGTCCCACTATGGCGTCGCGGACGAGATGACCGGCGCACTGGCCGTGCTGGGTCCGACGCGCATGTCCTACAGCCGCAACATTTCCGCGGTGCGGTACGTTGCCGGGCTGTTGAGCAACTTGCTAAACGACTATTACATCGAGAAACCCCGCCTGGAAGGGGGGAACCTGCCGATGACGGTTGTCGAAACGGAGTAGCATCATAAACACCCGGTTTCCCGGCTTCGGGTGTGATTTGGAAATAGCAGAAACCAAAACACCCGGTTTCTAGGTTTCGGGTGTGATTTGGAAATAGCAGAAACCAAAACACCCGGTTTCTAGGCTTCGGGTGTGATTTGGAAATAGCAGAAACCAAAACACCCGGTTTCTAGGCTTCGGGTGTGATTTGGAAATAGCAGAAACCAAAACACCCGGTTTCTAGGCTTCGGGTGTGATTTGGAAATAGCAGAAACCAAAACACCCGGTTTCTAGGCTTCGGGTGTGATTTGGAAATAGCAGAAACCGGGTGTTTCGCCCGCTCAGGATTTCGATAAGTAGGGATACGTATGGAACAAGAAGAAACTATCATTGCCAAAGACGAGAACCAAAATGGAACGGCGGAAACGACCGCCTTTGAGGACGAAACAACCATGCCGGCATCGCTCGAAGAGCAACTTGCGGCGGCGCGGGCGGATGCGGCGACGTACCGCGATAGCTGGCTGCGGGTGCGGGCAGAGTTCGCCAACGCGCGCAAGCGAATGGACAGGCAGCAATTGGATGCGTACAACAATGCGCTGGTGGATGTGATCAAGAAACTGCTGCCGGTGTTGGACGATTTTGACCGGGCCATGGTTTCCGTGCCGGCATCTATCGCTGAAGATAGCTGGTATGCCGGCATCGAACTCGTGCAGCGCAAACTCTATGGTATCCTCGAAGGCATGAACATTGAACCCATCAAGGCCATTGGCCAGGTCTTTGATCCTAATTTACACGAAGCCGTCATGCAGGTAAATTCCACTACCTATGAAAGCGGCATCGTCGCGCAAGAACTGCAAACAGGCTACAAACACGGCGACCGTGTTATTCGTCCGGCCATGGTTGCCGTGGCGAATTAGCCCGGGTTGGAAGCACCTTTTTCCCTGTTCACGCAGGCACACACCGACTGAGAACGATCAACTACAACTATTTTCCGGAGAAAATAAGACATTATGGGCAAAATCATTGGTATCGACCTTGGAACAACGAACTCTGTGGCCGCTGTGATGGAAGGTGGCGAGCCAACCGTCATTCCCAGCGCCGAGGGCAGCCGCCTCTTCCCCTCCGTCGTAGCCGTCAACACCAAGACGGCCGAGCGTCTGGTCGGACAGGTTGCCAAGCGGCAGGCCGTGGTCAATCCGCACAACACCATCTTTTCCGTGAAACGTTTCATGGGACGCAAATATGACGATTCCGAAGTGAAACGGGCGCGGGAATACGTGCCCTACGAGGTGCGGCGAGCGGCCAACGGGGACGTGCGCGTGGTAATGAATGAACGAGAGTATTCGCCGCCGGAAGTGTCGGCTATGATTCTGCAGAAAATCAAGGCGGATGCGGAGGCATTCTTGGGACAGCCCGTGACGCAAGCCGTGATTACTGTGCCGGCATATTTCAACGACAGCCAGCGACAGGCAACCAAAGACGCGGGTCGTATCGCCGGCCTGGAAGTGATGCGCATTGTCAACGAGCCAACTGCTTCCGCCCTGGCATATGGTCTGGGCAGCAGCAAGGAACAGACGATTGCCGTCTATGACCTCGGCGGTGGCACATTTGATATTTCCATCCTGGAAGTGGGGGATGGTGTGTTTGAGGTGCGTTCCACCAACGGCGACACGTTCCTGGGCGGTGATGACTTCGACCTGCGCATCATTGATTGGGCCGCGGACCAGTTCAAGATGGACCAGGGCATCGACCTGCGGCAGGATCGCCAGGCGTTGCAGCGCCTGCGTGAGGCAGCGGAAAAGGCGAAGATCGAACTGTCCACAACGATGCAGACGGAGATGAACTTGCCTTACATTACGGCGGACGCCAGCGGGCCAAAACATTTGAACCTGACGCTGACGCGGGCGAAGTTGGAGCAGTTGACCGAGGACCTGGTTCAGCGGTCAATAGAACCGTGCCGTCGCGCACTGGCGGATGCCGGGCTATCGCCGTCGGATATTCAGGATGTTGTGCTGGTCGGGGGGATGACGAGAATGCCGGCAATTCAAGAAGCCGTGCGTAAGTTCTTTGGCCGTGAACCACACAAAGGCGTCAACCCCGACGAAGTCGTCGGCGTCGGCGCCGCTATCCAGGCTGGTGTCCTCGGCGGCGAAGTTAAAGATGTGCTCCTCCTGGACGTGACGCCACTCACCTTGAGCATCGAAACCCTCGGTGCGGTGGCCACACCTTTGATTGAACGCAACACCACCATTCCTACCAAGAAGGGCCAGATATTCTCCACCGCGGCTGACAGCCAGACGCAAGTGGAAATCCATGTTGTCCAGGGTGAACGCCCCATGGCCCACGATAACAAGAGCCTGGGACGCTTTATTTTAGACGGCATTCCACCCGCGCCGCGCGGTGTCCCCCAAATCGAAGTCACATTCGATATCAATGCCGATGGCATCCTCAACGTCAGCGCCCGCGACAAAGCAACCGGACGAGAGCAAACTATGCAGATTCTCCCTTCCAGCGGCCTGGACGAGCGCGAGATCGACCGCATGGTGAAGGATGCCGAGCGCCATGCTTCGGAAGATGCCGAGCGGAAGGCTTCCGTGGAAACTATGAACCTCGCCGAAAATGCCGTCTACAGCGCGGAGCGGTTCATCAAGGAAAATGAGGACAAGATCAGCGCGGCGCAGAAAGAGTCCTTGAACGCGGCCATGGATGCCGTCAAATCGGCGCGGGAAAGTGGCAGCGTGGAAGCGACGAAGAGCCAGGTTGATAAGCTGCAAGGCGTGTTGCAAGAGATTGGCATGAGCATGTACCAACAGCAAGGCGGTCCCGATCCTGCCGCCGGCGGCGCGCCCGGCCCCGATGGGCAAGACGAAGACGTGATCGAAGGCGAGTTCACCAGCTAATACATGAGTACGAAACGCGATTACTACGACGTGTTGGGCGTTCCGCGGAATGCCGGCAAAGAGGATCTGAAGAAGGCCTACCGTAAACTGGCCCGGCAGTATCATCCCGATGTCAACAAAGACGAAGGGGCGGATGATCTGTTCAAGGAAATCAACGAAGCCTACGAAGTGCTTTCTGATCCCGACAAGCGAGCAACCTACGATCGGTTCGGCCATGCCGGCGTGCAGGGCAGCGGGGCCAATTATCAGGACTTCGCTGGCTTTGGCGATGTCTTTGACTTCGTCGAGCAGTTCATGGGTGGTTTTGGCGGCACGCGCCGTCGCCGCCGCGGACCTCGTCGTGGCGCGGATATTCGCTATGACCTCGTACTCACTTTTGAGGAGGCGGTTCATGGCGTTGAGAAGGAAATAGAGTTTCGCCGACCGGAGACTTGCCCGCATTGTGCCGGCAGCGGTGCGGAACCGGGATATAAACCCAAAACCTGCCCCACCTGCAATGGTATGGGGGAGGTGCGGCGCGAACGCGGCTTCTTCGTCAACGTCATGACCTGCCCCGAATGCCAGGGCAACGGTGAAATCATTCCCCGTCCTTGTTCCGTTTGCCTGGGACGCAAAGAGGTGCAAAAAACCGTCAAACGCACCATCAAAATCCCTGCCGGCGTAGACAATGATAACCAAATACGAATGAACAATGAAGGCGCGCCGGGTGTGTACGGTGGTCCACCCGGCCACCTGTACGTGGTCATTCAAGTACTCAAGCACGAATTCTTCGAGCGTCGTGGCGGCGACATCCTGCTGGACATTGAAATCAATGTCGCTCAGGCTGCCCTCGGCGATGAAATAAAGGTCCCGACGATTGACGGTGAAGAGAAGTTGTCGATTCCACCCGGCACGCAATCCGGTACCGTGTTCCGCCTGCGCGGGCGCGGCGTGTCCAACGTCCGCGGTGACGGACGTGGCGATCAGCACATCATTGCCCAGGTAGCAGTCCCCCGGCAACTTTCCGAGCAACAACGAGAGTTGTTTGAAGAATTAGCGCGCACGCTGGGCAAAGAAATCATTCCACGGCGTGAGCGAGGCATCTTGAGCCAGCTCAAAAGCGCCCTGGGCGACGTGCTTGGCCTATGAACTGGGTAGAAGTCAGTGTCGTCACCGATGGAGAAGCGGCTGAGGCCGTTTCCGAGGTCTTGCGCCCGTTTGCGCATGACGAGAGCGTGGTCTTGGAGCAACTTGGCGACGCGGCGAGCCTGGACCCCTATGCCCTCGAACCTGCCGTAACCGTCAAGATCTATCTGCCGGACGACGAGCAAATCTCTACCCGACAGCAACGTATTAAGGAAGCCCTTTACTTTCTGGGACGCCTCTATCCCATTCCCGCCCCCACATTTCGTGTCCTGCAAGAACAGGATTGGGCGAATGCCTGGAAAGCGCATTACGAACCGTTCCGCATTGGTCGGCGACTTTGGATTCAACCAAGCTGGCAGCCGGCGCAGGCGGTCCTGCCGGGTGACATCGTTCTAACGCTGGACCCCGGCATGGCCTTTGGCACCGGTCTGCACCCTACCACGCAAATGTGCCTTCAGGTGCTGGAGACATTGGTGTGCCCGGGCATGAGCATGTTGGATGTAGGTACGGGGTCGGGGATTTTGGCCGTGGCTGGTGCCCGCCTGGGCGCGGCGCGCGTGCTGGGGGTGGATACGGATGGGCTGGCCGTGGAGGCGGCGCGGGCAAACGCCGCCCTGAATGGGACAACTACGCAAGTGCGTATCGCCCCCGGCAGCTTGAGCAGCGTACCGCTGTCGTCATGGGACCTGGTACTTGTGAATATCCTGGCGCCCGTTATTGAATCTTTGCTGCGCCAGGATCATCTACTGGATTACGTTGCGCCCGAAGGATTCCTCATCCTTAGCGGCATCATTGACGCCCAGTTGCCAGGCGTAACAGCGGCGATTGTCGCCAGCGGCGGAGAAATCACGCAAACGCACGTTATCCGTGACTGGGTGGCATTGGTAGTGCAACGAGCCACGGCTCCCTCATACTAAATTGGGTCCAATCTCCAGAGAGCGTTAGTAGTGACACTGCAAAAACCAAAAACGCCACAACCGATACGGTTCTGGCGCTTTTCGTGCCTTGTTGTTGTGGATGCCTGGTATTGTACCGCGGGCTAAGTAACCGTCCGAACGTTTCCGCTAACCTAATTGCGGATAGCCACTAACGATTGGATGACACGAAACTGGTGTTGTTGCGATAGCGGTATGTGATACGTCCACGTTCCAGGTCGTAGGGAGTCATTTCGACGCGGACCCGGTCTCCCACCAGAATACGGATATAGTAGCGACGCATCTTGCCAGACAAGTATGCAAGAACCTTGTGCCCATTGTCCAGTTCGACGAGGAATTGTGTATTGGGCAAGGCTTCGACAACAGTGGCTTCGACCTGTAGTTTGTCCTCTTTCTTGGCCATATGCCTCCTGATTTGTGGCGCGACGCACCTGTTTACAAGAAGGTGCGCCGCACCGGACTTCATTTCATGTGCGATAGGTTTGCCGCCGTCTCATGCGACGTACAGCCTTCTTCTTTTGGATGCGGCGCAGTTCGCTTTTGGATACGTGCCAGCGTTTGCGCCGAATGACGCTCATTGTGCCTGATTTGGCGACCTTTTTACGGAATCGCTTTAGCAAGCTTTCGTCTGTTTCGTTGGGCATTAGTTTTACGTGGGCCATCTTCTCTCACCTCCTTCCGTTCCGCCAGGTAGTCAGTAGCAAAGGGTGATAGGGTTACTCTTCTTCGTCCGGGAGGTCGTCCCCAACACCACTCATTTCCTCATCAAGCGCATTCGCTTCCGCTTCCGCCGCAACTTCCACCTCGGCTTCCGCTTCCACCTCGGCTTCCACTTCCGCCGCAACTTCCACTTCCGTCTCGGCTTTCGCTTCCGCCTCGGCTTCCACTTCCGTCTCGGTTTCCACTTCCGTCTCGGTTTCCGCTTCCGCTTCCGCCGCGACTTCCACTTCCGCCTCGGCTTCCACTTCCGCCACGACTTCCACTTCCGCCACGACTTCCACTTCCGCCTCGGCTTCCTCCTCTTCCGCGTTCTTGCGCGCCATCCACTCCATCTGTTCGCTCGTGGTCACGGCTTTCAGACTCAGGCCAATGCGTTGCTTTTCTGGACTCATGCTGATCACGCGCAGCAAATGCGTTTCACCTTCGCGCACCACCTCACGTGGATGTCCCACGTTGGTGGATGCCAGTTGCGAAATATGCAGCAACCCTTCCACGCCAGGCTCTAATTGCACAAATGCCCCGTAATCCACCAACCGGGTAATTCGACCTTCTACCAGGCTGTTGACAGGGTATTTATCCGGTGCCAACGACCACGGGCTAGGGACAGTACGTCGGCGGCTGAGAGCAATGCGCTGCGATTCCCGATCCAATTTGAGGATGAAGACTTCAATCTCATCCCCGACTTTGACGACATCGCGGGGGTGCTTGACACGATGCCAGGCCAGCTCGGAAATGTGAATCAGGCCATCGGCCCCGCCAATGTCCACGAACGCGCCGAAATCGCGCATACCCGTCACGCGGCCAGTAACCACGTCGCCGATGTTCAGTTTTTGTAGCAGTTCCTGGCGGCGAGCCTCCGCCCATTCCTTCTGCGCATCCTTTTGCGAAAGCACCAGACGGCGACGGTCACGATCCACTTCGATAATTTTCACCGGAATCTTCTCGCCGCGCAGTTTGGTCATGCGCTGCTGCCGCTGCTTATCGCTCATTCCTCGGCTAACGTCTGATAGATGGGAGGCGGGAATAAAACCGCGCAGATTGCCAAAGGGGGCGATTGCGCCGCCGCGATTATATTGGGTGACTTCCACCTCAATAATCTCGCCGCTGTTCATCAACTCTTCCGCGCGAATCCAATCCTGGTACAACAAAGCCCGTTGAATTGAGACGAGCAGGCTATCCGGTTCGTGCGCGTTAACGATGTAAACCAGCACTTCCTGATTTAATTCCAGGTCTGCCTTGACCTCATCACTTAGCTTGTTGATTTCAGAAGCGGGCACGAGGCCGTCTCGCTTCAATCCCAGATCAATGATAACGCCCTGTGACGACTTGCTCACAATGATACCCGTGCGCATATCGCCCTCATTGGGCATATCATAATCATGTTCCTCCAGGAACTGATTCATATCAGCTTCGGAAAAATTAAATTCTTCGTTCTCCATCTATAACGTTCTTTCCCTGTGATGATGGGGCCAAAAACAAAAAAGCCCGGCGTATTCTCTGGGCATACATCCGAGCTAAACCCAATGGTAACTCTCTTGAAGATATTGCTTACCGTATGATTACAACAAAGATTTCTTCTTTTTGCCTACGAAAACAACATTCCCACAACAAGCTACCTGTTTAGCACATGCCGCCCCTCCAATTCTATACAAGCGCTATGCAATTGTAAAACGCCTTTTTGGTAAAGACTGGAGTGACGTGATTATAGCCACACGCCTGTTCTTTGTCAATTTAGCCTGGACAAAATCCAGGGTTTGCCAGTAGTCGTATCGGAGGCGGATTTTCTCGAAGTTGCGGTAAATTGCCACACGAGTGAGATGCAAGTGCGATTCGCTCAAATTCGCTCTCGCGTAGCAGATTTCCGCACAATTGAAAAACCCGGCCAGGGGATGGCGTGAGGCAACAGGGTGGCTTTCTTTTTGCTATAATCAATAGTTGCTGTGTGCGACAGGCAAAGTCCAAGACCGGAGCCATATTGAAACTATTCCAGGCTCCATCTGGAATAGAGCGCGCATGGACGCGGGCCAGTGTCGGGCGCGTCGCTAACTCGCCCCCGACGAAAATGGGGCGCGTGTGAACCTGGAAAGACGCGGCTCAAGCATGAAGCGGCGAAGTCCGTGGTCGATTCAGATTTATCACGACGTCGGCATGGGTTAAGTGGTATATTGACATGACTGTACTTGAAGCGAAAAATGTCTCGAAGATTTACCAGATGGGCACCGTGACTGTGCGGGCGCTGGACAATATCTCTTTTGAAGTGATCCACGGGGAGTTCGTGGCCGTCATGGGGCCTTCCGGGTCTGGCAAAAGTACACTGCTGCACCTGCTGGGTGGATTGGACGAACCATCTTCAGGCAGCATTGTGCTGGCGGGTGAAGAAATTTCCAATATGCCGGATACCCGCGTAACGCTGGCGCGGCGGCGCAAGGTAGGCTTCATCTTCCAGTTCTACAATCTGCTGCCGACGCTGACGGCGGAGGAAAACGTGGCGCTGCCTTTGCTCATTGATGGGCAAAACCTGGCTCCCCATCGGGAAAAAGTACGGTCTTTATTACAGATGGTCGACCTGGGGGAGCGGGGTGGGCATCGTCCCGACCAGATGAGTGGCGGCCAGCAGCAGCGAGTGGCTATTGCCCGCGCCTTTGTCAACGATCCGGAGATTGTGCTGGCGGACGAGCCGACGGGCAACCTCGATTCACGTTCGGGAACAGCTATTTTGCGGCTTTTGCGCCGTTCCTGCGATGAGATGCAGCAGACGATCGTCATGGTGACGCACGATCCGCGGGCAGCCAGTTATGCTGACCGCGTGGTATTCCTGAAGGACGGGCAGGTGGTGCAGTCGCTGTCTATTCGTTATCGTTGTGGTCATGTGGAGGATATGGCCGGCATTCTCTCCGTCATGCAGCAGCTCGAACTATAGCGCCCGCCATGTTATCCCGAACACGCGATACCCTCCTCTTCCGCCTCAGCCGCCTGGCCATCGCTACCCCCTTGCTCCTGGCGCTGCGTAACATGACCAGCCGCTGGGTGCGCACGCTGCTGACGATGGCCGGCATCATCGTCGGCGTCGCTGCCATGGTCGCCGTCAACGTTACCAACGGCAGCACGATCCACTCCATCAACCAGTTCTTTGACGAAGCCGCCGGACGGAGCGACTTGCTCGTGGAAGCGGACACCCCCGGCGGTTTTGACGAGTCGTTGGTCAACGTGGCGCGGCGCGTTCCCGGCGTCACCGCTCTGGCGCCCGCCTACATAGGCGTGACCATTCTGGCCGATGAGGCGCGCGACTGGCAGGTGCAGTTTGGCGGCGGCGGCCAGATCGCCCCCGGCAGCCAGTTTTGGCTCATGGGCGTCGATCCCGAATTGGACCCCCTGGTGCATGATTACACGCTCAGCACCGGGCGTCTCTTGCAGGCGCGAGAGACGGGCTACCGCGTGGTCTTGGTGGACACATACGCGGAGGACAAAGGGATTGAGGTGGGCGAAGACCTGGCGCTGGCGACGCCCGACGGCGTGGCGCGGCTGCGCGTGGTCGGCCTGATCGCCAAAGAGGGCATTGGCGTGACCAATGCGGGCGTGATTGGCTTCACGCCGCTGCCGGTGGCGCAGGAGTTGTTCGCTGCCGGGGGAACGTTGACGCAGTTGGAGATTGTGGCGGACGAGGCCATTGCCGGCAACAGCGATACGCTAGAAACGTTGCGACAGACGCTGACCGACCGCCTCGGCAGCGATGTAAAAGTCAAATACCCTGCCTCGCGCGGGCAGTTAGTCGCCAACAGCCTGCAAAACTACCGCCTCGGCCTGGGCTTCTTCAGCGTCGTCAGTCTGTTTGTGGGTAGCTTCCTCATTTACAACGCCTTTGCCATGACTATCGTGGAACGCACGCGGGAGATTGGCATGATGCGGGCCATTGGCACGACACAGGGGCAGGTGGTGGCCTTGGTGATGGCGGAAGCTGTCATTCTGGGGCTGCTCGGCTCGCTGGTGGGGGTCGTGGTGGGGCTGCTGCTGGCGCGTGGGCTGATCGTGTTCATGGCGGCTTTCACGCGGCAGGCGTTGGAGGTGGTCGCGGCGCAGCCGGGCGAACTGCTGCAAGCGATGGCCACGGGTGTGATGGTGACGTTGGCGGCGGCGTTTGTGCCGGCATTTCAAGCTGCCCGTATCTCCCCCCTGCAAGCCCTGCGCGTGCAGGGCAACATAGACGAATCCCGCTGGCTACAGATGGGTCTCAAATTCGGTCCCCTCACCGTCGTCGCCACGCTCCTCATCCTCTACCGCGTCCCCTTCCGCCCCGAAGTCGCCTATCCCCTGGGCAGCAACGCCATCTTCTTCCTTTTGCTCGGCGCTACCCTCTGCATCCCCATCGTCGCCGGCCTGCTGGAGCGCCTGTTTCGCCCCCTCATTGTCCTCCTCTTTGGCAACGAAGGGCGATTGGGTAGCAGCAACATCAATCGCGCGCGTGGGCGCACCACCCTCACCGTCGCCGCCCTCATGGTGGGCATCAGCATGGTCGTGGGCATCAGCGGCCTGACGCAGAGCTTCGAGGCCGACCTGCGCAACTGGGTGGAGACCGCCGTGGGGGGCGACCTGTACGTGCGTTCTCCATTGGACATGCGCCCGGACCTGGAAGGGCGGCTGTTGGCCGTGGACGGCGTGGCTGCCGTTACCAAAGCCGCGTATGTCTCCGCCCGTTTCATCCCACCAACGGGCGCGGGCAGGGACGGGGACGAGTACACGATTTTCGCGGCGATTGATCCGGAAACGTAT
Source organism: Ardenticatenales bacterium (assembly GCA_020634515.1). NCBI lineage: Bacteria > Bacillati > Chloroflexota > Ardenticatenia > Ardenticatenales > Ardenticatenales bacterium. Next base: position 919,542 of record JACKBL010000002.1, read on the forward strand.
TTGCGCGTTGCCGGCATTCAAATCGAACAAGGACCGCCCGCCGCCGAAGCGATCCAACAACTCGCTGCCGGTGACGCCCTCCTCCTCAGCGCCACGTTGGCCGAGCAGTACGACCTGGAGGTGGGCGATACCCTGACGCTGGAGACCAGAAGAGGTCAGCACGCCTTCCGCATTGCCGGCATCATCGTAGACTTCACCGGCGCGGAAACACCCGTCGTCACCGGCTCCTGGGGGGATTTGCGCCGCTATTTTGGCGTCAACACCGTAGACCGCTTCACCCTCACCCTGTCCCCCGACGCCGACCCGGACATCGTCGCTGAACGCATCAAGAACCAGGTCGGGCGCGGTGACAATCTCGCCGTGGAGAGCCAGGCCGAATTCCAGGAAAAAGTCCTCAGTGTTAGCCAGCAGGCGTTTGCTCTCTTTGACGTCCTTGGTTTGATCGGCCTGGTCGTGGCCGGATTGGGTGTGATCAACACCATGCTTATGAACGTGCTGGAGCGCACGCGCGAGTTGGGCAGCCTGCGCAGCCTGGGTATGACCCAACCGCAGGTGCGGCGCATGGTGCTGGCGGAAGCGATGGCGATTGGCCTCATCGGGGCTGTGTTTGGCGTCGCGTTTGGCGTCGTTCTCGTCGGCGTCTTTATCACCGGGCTGCGCGAATTAGGCGGCTTTGCCCTCACCGCGCAGACGCCCACACGCGCCATGATCACGTCGTTCTTTATCGCCCTGGCCGTGGCCCTCGTCGCCGCCTGGTATCCCGCCGTGCGCGCGGGTCGCGTGAACATCATCGCCGCTATCAAAAACGAGTAGAAACGATTCACCATCATCTTCCCGGAAGCTGTTACTATGCAAATTGGTTCTGAAATGGCGCTTCCGGGAAGGTTTCTTGAACATGTCCATCATCTTCCCGGAAGCTGCTACGATGCAAAATGGTTCTGAAATGGCGCTTCCGGGAACGTCTCTTGAACGTGGCCACCGCAACCTGCCGGCTTCTGCCCACACCCGCGCGTATCTGGTATGGAAATCGGGCAGGCCGGCGTGAGCGGTTACAACGAAACAACGGGAGAAATTGCATGAATTGGAAACGCGCCATCATCACCCTGACCTTGCTGGTTCTGCTGGTCGCCGGCGGCTACTGGGCTTATCTGCGCTATCTGGCCCCGCGGCCGCAGGCGGAAACGCCGCCGCCTGACGTGAATACGCTGTCGGTGGACACGGGCGTGGATGTGGTATCGGCGGAGGCGCGCCTGGAGCCGCTGCGCTGGGTGGAGTTGGGCATCTTGACGCCGGGACGGGTGGAAGCGGTCCTGGTGAGCGAGGGTGATGTGGTGGCGGCGGGCGCGCCGCTGCTGCGCCTGGAGGCGGCGGACCTGGAGGCGGCGCTGGCGCAGGCGGAGGCGGCTGTGAGCCAGGCTCGGGCGGGCGTGGCGGCGGCGGAGGCGCAGGTGAGCGCGGCGGAGGCGGGCGTGGTGGCCGCGCGGGCGGCGATTGATGTGGCGGAGGCGCAGTTGGCGCTGGCACAGGCGGACCCGTTGCCGGAGGAGGTGGCGGCGATGCAAGGGAATGTGGATGTGGCGGATGCCGGCATTTCCCAGGCCCTCGCCAATCGTGATGTAGCCCTTACCGCCGCCACCAACGCCCAGATCGAAAACGCCCAGGCCCAGTTAGCCGCGGCTCAGGCGGACGCCCGCGTCGTACAGGATCAGTACGACGAACTTATTCGCAACAATGTGGGCGGCACCTTGGAGGAACAGACGCGCTTTGCCCTCAACGCGGCGCAGGTGCGGGTGGCCGCGGCGCAGGCAGCTCTGGACGATCTGCGTGCCGGCGCGACCGCGGCGCAGCGGCAGGCGGCCGGCGCGACGGTCTCTGTCGCCACGGCGCAGCGAGACGCGGCGCAGGCGCAGCTTGATTTGCTCCTGGCCGGGCCACGCCCACAGCAGGTGGATGTGGCCCAGGCGCAGGTGAATCAGGCGGATGTGGGATTGGCGCAGGCGGAGGCGGCGTTGGCGCAGGCGCAAGCGGGGGTTTCTCAGGCGCAGGCGGCACTGGCGCAGGCGCAGGCGGGGCGGGATGCGGCGCGGGCAGCGTTGCAAAAGATGGTGTTGGTGGCGCCGTTTGCCGGCACAATCGCCCAAATCAACGCCGAAACCGGTGAAACGCTCACGCCGGGTCTGCCGGTGATCAACCTGGCCGATTTCGGCGGCTGGTTGGTGAAAACGACTGACTTGACGGAGGGGGATGTGGTGGCCGTGGCCGTGGGGGACGTGGTTGAATTGCGCCTGGAGGCGATCCCGGACGAGCGGCTGGTGGGGACGGTGACGGAGATTGCCGTCGTGTCCACGCTCTCCCGTGGCGATATTACATACGAAGTGACGATTGCCGTGGCGGAACCTGATGCCCTGCCCTTGCGCTGGGGGATGACGGTGTACGCGGATATCCAGGTGAAGTGAGAGAGAATGCCGATCCCCGCTCCATACGTGAGTGCCGATCCCTTGTGACAAAGGGGAGACGGGAGCAGTCTTGGAGACTGCTCCCGTCCAGGTTGCTCCAGTTTAGGCTATCGGAGTAGCTCCTCAAGCGTCACGCCTTCAGGGAGAGGTATGTCAGCACGGCCGAGATCGCGCGTGGGTGCGCCGCTGAGCGCGCCCGGATGCAGTCCGCCGAACCACAAGCCTTTGCGTCCCGTGAAGTCCTGGCAGATGTTGATGCCGGCAACGTGCCCAAGCCCACGATATAGTCCAATGTCAAACGACGTGCATTGAGAGCCGGGATCGTGCTGCAACCAGAACGCATCGTGCTCCACCAGGTAGCCCCACAATCCGCCTCCACCATTGGAATCCGTGAATGAGCCATCGTTGTACAGGTTGTAATCACCCTGGCTGCTGCTACCATCGTTGAGGAAGATCAGGTAATCCATGATATAAAGCGGCTGTTCCTCCGGCTGGCAGTTCGGGTAGGTGAAGGAGCCGATGTACGTGCCCCACTTGCCGGCGGAGGGGATGTTCTTGGAGTACTCGCCCAGGTACCAGAAAGTGGTGCCGTCGGGGTCGATGGTCATGCCGGTGTAGTCGCCCCAGCGACGCGGCGGGGAGTCGAAGGCGGTGTAGGGGACCTCGCCCGCTTTCAGTTCCGCTTCCGGTTGCAGCGTGCCCATGGGGTCGCCACTTTCGCGCCCGGTGTACCAGATGCTGGGGTACATGCTGGTGCTGGACTTGGTGTAGCCAATGGCCATGTCGCCGCATTGGTTGACGGCCAGGTCGGGGAAGATGCGGTATGCGCCGTTGCTGCCGTAAATGGCGGTCTGCACGAGGGTGGGGGTGGGGGTGGTGAGGTCCACTTCCGTCCAGCGGACGCAGTCCACGGTGCCGCCACCGGGGTTGCAACTGACGCTGTCGGTGATCCAGCCGGAGCCGTTGCGATACTCAAACTGGCGCATGCGCCAGTCGTTGGCGGTGATGGCCTGTCCACCCATTTGGGGGACGTCCACGGGATAGCCGCCGGCGCCGATGTTCAGGGTGGCGACCACGGTGGGGACGCCGCCGCTGAGGGGGTTGGGCCATTCCCAAATCCAGATGGTTTGGCCGTCGTAGTAGTCGGTGACGATGTAGTGGGTGTCGTCGGTGGGCCAGGTTCCCTGGGCGTAGCCGTGGAGGGTGAGGACCTGGGGTGTGCTACCATCGTAGCCGGTGCTGAAGGTGATGGGGGTCATGGGATTGCCGGCATACATCGCCGCCTTATCCAACGCCCAAACACGCCCTTCAAAGCCCTGGGGCACGCCGCCCTCGAACTGGTTGGAGCCGACGAAGATGGCGTTGTTGCCCACGCCGGTGTGCGGGTAGTCATGGAACGCGCCCATGATGTTTGCCGGCACGGCGTAGATGTACCACGCGCCGGTGGGGTCGCCGGTGGCGCTGACGGCGGCGCAGTAGTTGACGCCGTTGGCGTCGATGCCGATGACGAAGCGGTCCGCTTCTTCGTCATAGACGGCGGAGGGGTCGAACGTGCCGCCGCAACTGGGGTTGGCGCTGAAGAAGCTGTCCGTGGTCACGGGGCCATAGACGCTGTTGCCGGACTTGTCATAGATTTCCAGGGACAGGTTGACCACGGCGATGAGGTGGTTGGGACCGGCGGCCATTTCCGGGTCGGGGGGCACGACGCCGCCGCCGCCACAGCAATTGACGTAGTCGATGCTGTCGAAGCCAAGCAGGGGCGTGGGGCCGAAGCCTTCCTGGGCGATTTGCACGCTGTTGTTGGGCGCCATCTTCATGGCTTCCGCTTGCAGCCGGGCCGCGGCCGCCTCGCTGACGCGGGACTCGTTTTCGATGTCAATCTCGCCGCGCAGCCAGCGCTCATACTGGTTGTTCTCGACGTAGACGCCGATGGGCACGTCCAGCATGTTCACGGTGACGGGGGAGATGGGATCGTACTTTTCGGGTTGGGGGGGGTATTGGCTGATGTCGCGGTCGGCGTCGGGAGCCAGTTCGCGCAGCGCTTCCTGCCGCGCGACGGTTTCCTGCCCGGGACGAACCGCGTTGAAAATGGCAAAGATACCCAGCGCCAAAAGCAGCAAGGGTACGGCTATTCGGACGGCTTTTCTAGGTGTCATGTCTTCCTCCAACGATATGGGATGACGATGGAATCAACCAGGGAATGTCACTACTTAGCCCGTTGCTTGAATCGATCGAAGGCAACGTGGCCTTCGGCAAGCTCAGTTTTCGACAAGCTCAGTCTTCGAGAGGGTTAGTCGTTTCCATGGAACTACATCGCCAACTTGAGATTTGGGTATTTTGACTACGATGTAATACGGCGATCCGCCAAAGGAGCCGTGCAATGTGTAGGCGGAGACTGGCAACCGGTCGCATGGATAATTATGTGGCACGGATCCCAGCGCGCTTTTATTCTAACCAGTAAGGTGATCCGCGCCAATAGCCTATTGCGGCGATTTAGCAATGGGTGTGTTTCATTTTAGTTGACTGTTGCTTGCTGTAGGACAATTCGCTGAATTGTCCTCCGCCGTGAAGGGACAATTTAGGCAAATTGTCCTACGGCGCGGGCAGCCTGAGCAACCCATTTGAAACACACCCTTTAGGAAATCCCATTTTGGTGGCTGTCCGCTCATCAAAATGATTCCGCGCCGTCCCGCCCCTACGTCAAGATGGCTGCGTGGTGATTGGCGCGGAAAAGAAAAACGAGCAGCCCCAGGCGGCTGCTCGTTTTTGTTGATAGGAGGTGAGCGCCGAATGGCTCAGCGTCGCCGCGTGGTTTACTTGAACAATTCCTGGTTGACCATTGGCCAATCTCCTTCAGGAGCCAGCAGGATGTTTGCGGTCCAGACGCCGCGCGCGCCGGAGCCATCGGTGCAGGCGCGATAGCCGCCGACAACGCCGCCACCCTGGAAAGCCCCCACGGAGTAGGCGTTGCAGTTGGAGCCGTCGGTGTAGAGGAAGCGGATGCGGGCCGGATTCTGGTGGAAGCCCCACAGGCCGTTGTTGCCGGCATTGTCCATGAAGGTGCCGTCGTCATAGAATGAGAACGTCCCTGTGCCATTGTCGCCATTATTCATGGCATACTGGTAGGACATCTGCGCCAACAGGTTCGGGCCAGAGCAATTCGGGTAGGTGAAGGAGCCGATGTACGTGCCCCACTTGCCGGTGGAGGGGATGTTTTTGGAGTACTCGCCCAGGTACCAGAAAGTGGTGCCGTCGGGGTCAATGGTCATGCCGGTGTAGTCGCCCCAGCGACGCGGAGGGGAGTCGAAGGCGGTGTAGGCGATTTCGCCCGCTTTCAGTTGCGCTTCCGGTTGCAGCGTGCCCATGGGGTCGCCACTTTCGCGCCCGGTGTACCAGATGCTGGGGTACATGCTGGTGCTGGACTTGGTGTAGCCAATGGCCATGTCGCCGCACTGGTTGACGGCCAGGTCGGGGAAGATGCGATATTCGCCGTTGCTGCCGTACATGGCGGTCTGCACGAGGGTGGGGGTGGGGGTGGTGAGGTCTACTTCCGTCCAGCGGACGCAGTCCACGGTGCCGCCACCGGGGTTGCAGCTCACGCTGTCGGTGATCCAGCCGGAGCCGTTGCGATACTCAAACTGGCGCATGCGCCAGTCGTTGGCGGTGATGGCCTGTCCACCCATTTGGGGGACGTCCACGGGATAGCCGCCGGCGCCGATGTTCAGGGTGGCGACGACGGTGGGCGTGCCGCCGCTGAGGGGGTTGGGCCATTCCCAAATCCAGATGGTTTGGCCGTCGTAGTAGTCGGTGACGATGTAGTGGGTGTCGTCGGTGGGCCAGGTTCCCTGGGCGTAGCCGTGGAGGGTGAGGACCTGGGGCGTGCCGCCATCGTAGCCGGTGCTGAAGGTGATGGGGGTCATGGGATTGCCGGCATACATCGCCGCCTTATCCAACGCCCAAATACGTCCTTCAAAGCCCTGGGGCACGCCGCCGCCGAACTGGTTGGAGCCGACGAAGATGGCGTTGTTGCCCACGCCGGTGTGCGGGTAGTCATGGAACGCGCCCATGATGTTTGCCGGCACGGCGTAGATGTACCACGCGCCGGTGGGGTCGCCGGTGGCGCTGACGGCGGCGCAGTAGTTGACGCCGTTGGCGTCGATGCCGATGACGAAGCGGTCCGCCTCTTCGTCGTAGACGGCGGAGGGGTCGAACGTGCCACCGCAGCCGGGGTTGGCGCTGAAGAAGCTGTCCGTGGTCACGGGGCCATAGACGCTGTTGCCGGACTTGTCATAGATTTCCAGGGACAGGTTGACCACGGCGATGAGGTGGTTGGGACCGGCGGCCATTTCCGGGTCAGGGGGCACAACGCCGCCGCCGCCGCAGCAATTGGCGTAGTCGATGCTGTCGAAGCCAAGCAGGGGCGTGGGACCGAAGCCTTCCTGGGCGATTTGCACGCTGTTGTTGGGCGCCATCTTCATGGCTTCCGCCTGTAGCCGGGCCGCGGCCGCCTCGCTGACGCGGGACTCGTTTTCGATGTCAATCTCGCCGCGCAGCCAGCGCTCATACTGGTTGTTCTCGACGTAGACGCCGATGGGCACATCCAGCATGTTCACGGCGACGGGGGAGATGGGATCGTACTTTTCGGGTTGGGGGGGGTATTGGCTGATGTCGCGGTCGGCGTCGGGAGCCAGTTCGCGCAGCGCTTCTTGCCGCGCGACGGTTTCCTGCCCGGGACGAACCGCGTTGAGGATGAACAAGGCGCCGGCCACCAGCAACAGCAGGGGCAGGCCAATACGGGCAATTTTCTTAAACGACATCTAATTTTCTCCGATTTGGGGGAAATAACGTGGGTTCATTGGTGCCGCGTTGGGGGGTTTGCACGTCGCAGAACCCGGAGACATGAAAATAGGGCGTGAGGGGAACCATCGGGGAGGGGAGCGTCAACTTTGCCTGGGGAGCGGACGGATAATTCCAACCGTGAACGCCACAACATGATCTGTATTCTAAGTCGCTCTTTGGCGACGCGCAACAAAACCAGGTTATGCCGCTGCCGACCGCGCGTGGGCAATGGGCGTGCGCAATGTGCCGATGTTTTCGATTTCTACCTCCACGAGGTCGCCCGGTTGCAAGAATTCAGGCGGCGTGCGCGCGAAGCCGACGCCGCTGGGCGTGCCGGTGGCGATGATGTCGCCGGGCAGGAGGGTCATACCGCGTGAGAGGGTGGCGATGATGTGGGGGATGTCGAAGATCATCTGGCCGGTGTTCCCTTTTTGCTTTACCTGGCCGTTGACGCGGCATTCGATGTGAAGATGATGGGGGTCGGGCAGGGCGGCGGCGGTGACGATCCAGGGGCCAAGCGGGCAGGCGCCGTCCAGGCTTTTGCCTTTGAAGTATTGCTGGTGCTGGCGTTGCAGGTCGCGGGCGCTGAGGTCGTTGAGGCAGGTGTAGCCGAAGACGTGGGACATGGCCTGCGCGGGGGGGATGTTTTTGCCGCCGCGACCGATGATCACGGCCAGTTCCGCTTCCCAATCGATCTGCGTGGAGACCTGGGGATCGATGATGAAGGGGGTGTCCGGGTGGTTGATGGTGGTGGTGGCTTTGGTGAAGATGACGGGAAATGCCGGCACATGATCCCCCTGTCCCCACGCTGCCGCCGACTCACGCGCGTGCTCCGCGTAGTTGCGTCCCAGGCAGAAGATGTTGCGGCGCGGAAACGGCAGTGGGGCCAGCAGGCGGACCTCATGCAGTGGGCGCGCGCCCTCTTCTTGGGCCACCCATGCGGCAGCCTGCGCCATGCCCGCCGCGCCCGCCGCGATCAACGCATTCATGTCCGGCGCAATGGGGGCCAGATCAACCACGCCATCCGCCGCCGTGAGCGCGCCGATGCTGACGCGCCCGGCCCATTCATACGTCACAAGTCGCATACCGCCCTCCTGGGATTCGTGCAGAATTGGCTGGCTCTCCGGGAACTTGTGGCGTCATGTCCAAAACATAGGGCGGAGTGGAGACTGTCGTCGGAACCGTTCCGGCTGAAGCCTCCACTCCCCCCGAGACCCTAAAGAGTCAGTTAACTTTGTCGGAACCGTTCCGGCTGAAGCCTCCACTCCCCCCGAGACCCTAAAGAGTCAGTTAACTTTGGACTATCCAACAAGCAAAACCCTTCCAACGCATCCGTCATTTCCAATCTTAGATGCGGATGCGTCCCTACCGTCGGCCCACGATGCGGCCAATGCCGCGCCCGACCCAGATTTCCTCGCGGAACGTCTTGTTGCTGGCCGAGGCGACAAAATAGGTGACGCCCTGCACGGTGGGGCGCTGCTGCAATTCGTGCCAAAAATCAAGGTATTGCCGCCCTTTGATGTGCGTGGCCGTGCCCGCCTTGTTGTTGCTGGCTTCCGTCACCCAGATGGGCTTGAAGCGGAAGCGGCTGATGTAGTCGTCCAGCATGGTCAGCGTCTGGGACATGGGGAAGACGTTAGACCAGTACAGGTGGATGCCCAGGCCATCGGCGGCTTCGACGGCGGCGCGGCTGGCTTCCACAAACTGGATATGGTCTTGCTTCAAGTTGGTGACGGCACTGCCGGGGGAGAGGCCGGGATAGATGAAGCGGCGTCCGGGCAGGGCCAGGCGATATTTGCGTAGCAGTTCCAGCCACCATTGGGCGAAACTGGCGCCATCCTGCCATGCGCCGCCCAGACCTTCGGGCGTCAGGTTGGGTTCGTTGTGCAGTTCGATGACGACTTCTTTGCCGGCCAGATTGTCCAGGGCGCGGCGCGTGTCGCCGAGGGTGTCGTTGAGGAACTGGTCAGGGGAGATGGTGCGCCCGCCGAAGTCGAGGAAGGCGCGCACGATCCAGGTGGCGTCGGGGTGGGCCTGCGCCAGGCGGGCGATGCTGCTGCCGCTGTGGGCGGAAAGCACTTTGATGATGCCGGGGCGCATGGCGGTGAACTCGGCAAACTCGTTTTCGTGGAGGTCGCCCGGATCGGCACTGGCGTGCAGGCCTATGCGCGCCTGGCCGAGTGCCGGGGGATCGGGGTCAATGTCCACGGATGTGTCGGGGGGGCGGGTGGTGTCCGTGAGCAGCGGCGGGTGCTGGGGATCGAAGGGGGGTAGCAGGACCTGGTCGTCTACGCGCACGGGGGTGTATTCGCCTTGAGGCGGTCCGGTGATGATCATGCTGGCCGTGGCGGGGACGAGTCCGATGTTGGCGGCGTTGCGGCGGGGGGCGTTGCGGAGGTTGATGCCGTAGATGCCGGCAATTCCCCGGTTCCCCTCAATTGTCATAAACGCCGTGGCTGCCCAGCCCGGTGTGGTGTCCCGCACCGGCTGCGGCGGTGGGGGCGGTGGGGGCGCATCCGCGGGGAATGGTTGTGGCTGCTCAATTGCCGGCAGCGGACTGAGCAAATTGAGTACCTCCTCCTGCCGCACGACCACCGGCGTGTAAATCCCCTTCGTCAGACCTGCCAGCGTCACCGTGGCATTCCCCTTCACCAATCCCAACTTCTGGCTATTCTGGTCCGGGCGCTGGCGCAGGTTGAGGCCGAAGCGATGCGCCAACGCCTGGCGGCTGTTGCCGAAGGGCGTGAGGAATTCCGTAGCGACCCATCCCAGCAGTGCGCCTGCCGGCGGCGTCACGGGCTGCCCGGCAGGCACTTCTACCGGCGCGGCGGGCAGGTTCACGTCTCCCATGAAGTCGTCGCGCCGCACACGCACGGGCCGGTACTCTCCCTGGGCGCCGCCGAGGATGGTGACGGTGCTGCCGCCCTGGACGAGGCCGATGTTGGCGGCGGCGCGGTCGGGGGCCTGGCGCAGGTTGATGCCAAACTGCCCCACCACGGCCTGGCTGCCGCTCACGGTGAGGTAGCTGGCGAAGCCCCAGCCATCTACGGTAGCCACGGTTGGCGGCGGTGGGGGGGCGGGGGGCGGGGGCGGTGAGGTGATGCCGAGGACGGCCTGGGGGACGTTGACGGGAGTGTATTGGCCACGGTTGTCGCCGGTGATGATCAGGATTGTGCCGGCAGGAACCAGGCCCAACATTGGCGCACTCACACTCGGCTGGCCGCGCAAATTGATGCCGCCGGCAGTCACCTGCGCCAGATTATTGACGATCACCAGGCCATCCGTGTAGGCCCATCCCGCGCGGTAGGGGCCGGCCGGTTCCTGGAAGCCGATCAAGGGTAGCAGGAAGGGTGTGGGATCGATAATGTTGAAGGGCCAGTTGAGATATTGCGCGCCCGCCTGTTTTAAGGTGAGGTGCAGGTGGGAGCCAAAGCTGTTGCCCGTGTCGTTTGCCCGCCCCAGCACATCCCCCGCGCGCACTTCCTGCCCCAGGCTGACGAGCGCCTGTTGCAGGTGGGCGTAGGTGGTGAAATAGCCTTCGGCGTGGTCCACGACGACGTGGATGCCGTAGTTGTGGTCGCCGGGGTTGGTATGCACGCGGCTGACTTTGCCCGCGGCCACGGCGAAGATGCGGCTGCCCGTGGGGGCCATGATGTCCAGCCCCTCGTGGCCGGGCAGGCCAAACTGGGCGTAGTTCCGCGGATTGGCCCCGAAATACTGGTTAATGCTGCGATACTCCGTCGGCCATGCCTCAAAGCGAAATGCACACATGGGAACCGTCCTTTCTCAGTAATCGCTCAAAAACAACTTAGTGATTTGCAGACAGGTTCAATCTGTGAGATTGAACCTGTCTCCGTGAGGTTAATTCCGAAGGGTTACTTAGTGTTGAAATGCTCACCTCAGTATAAAACTGGTGTTGTTGGCGCGCAACCTTTCCCAAACCGGCTGCCGGATAAGTGTGTTGTGTGTTGAGGAGTCGCCCGTGTAAATCTGGAGAAGTGCTGCTCTTGATCGGTGGATTTAGCCTCGGCGGAACACCCGCTTTAGCCGCGTTCCGCGTTGGCTGCAAGTCCTTTAGTCAATTATTTGCCAGACGGCACACAATGTTTTACAATGTTTCATCAAAAGAAAGTGGAGGAAACATTGTAAATATGGAAGGCGGAACAAGATACATTACGATAAAAGACGCAGCAGATATGCTAGACGTAACACCAGCTACATTACGCAATTGGGACCGATCTGGCAAGCTGAAAGCTCTGCGCGATCCGCAAAACGGCTATCGGATCTATGATGTCAACAGTATTTCCGCGGTGTTGCGGAAAAAGGGGAGCGCGTATGAAGTTCCAGTACGTGATCCTCATTTTATCCAGTATTCTCAGCCAGCCTTGTTTCCAACAGATCAATTGATTGAGGATGACGGTACTGATGTTCGCTCTTTGCGTCTCCTTGTTAAACGATTAAGTCGTGCTTTTCGGGATTCAATGGGCGGTGGAATACTAGAGCGGTTTGAGGAGATTTCCAAAGTTATCTGGTGTAAATACTTTGATGAAACCCAAGCTGCGGCGTCTCCTTCCTATGGCTATCAATTTTATGTAGCCAGAACAGACTCAAATGACGAAGCCTACGCAAGGATAGCCAACTTGTATCAACAAGCAACCGAACAGAATCCAGCTTTGTTTTCAAACGGTTTGCGTCGTCTAAGTGATGACAAGGTAGCAATTGTAAAGTGTGTCGAGTTACTTCAGGATGTGCGATTACTGGACATTCCCTCGGACGTGAAAGGTATCATTTATGAGGAGCTGGTCCGCAACACGTTTGAGAAAGATGAACATCAACAATTTTTCACGCCACGCATTATTGTCGAATTTCTCGTAGCACTTGCAAATCCCCTTTATGGTTCGATCATCTGTGATCCTGCTTGCGGAAGCGGCGGATTTCTAATTGCGATCTTGACGTCTTTGCAAAGGCAGGCGGTTACGGCGGGGTGCGAACTACTAGGTTTTGAAATTGACAGGCGAATGGCCTGGATTGCCAAGCTCAACCTGCTGATGCACGGCGGTTCGGACGGAGGCGTACATTATTTGGGTAACGGCGGTTCGCTTTCATTTTCAAATGAGGTGAACGACATCGTTGAGCCAGATTCGATAGACTTAATTATCACAAATCCACCTTTTGGCAGTTCATACGCTGCGGCAAGTGATCTAACCCATTTCACACTAGGGAAAAACAAATCGTCTCGGAGGCGAGGCATTCTATTTGTTGAACGGTCCATTCGGTGGCTCAAGCCGGGCGGACGTTTAGCCGTTATTCTGGATGACAGTGTTCTCAATGGAAAGTCTAATGATGATGTTCGCACCTTTATCTTGCAGCACACGATAGTTGAAGCCGTGATTAGCCTGCCTGATGTGGCATTTATGCCTTATGCAACGGCCAAGACGTCCATTCTGCTCTTGCGCAAGAAAAGATCGCAGGAGGAAGAACAAACAAACATTTTTATGGCGGAAGTCAATCATATTGGAAAAAAGGCAAATGGCGACCCGCTTTACAGTCAAACTAGAGACTCGAATGGGAAGTTGATGTTGCTAAACGATTTACCAGATGTGCTAGAAGATTGGCAGCTATTCAAGATTGGTCGATTAGACCCTGTTTCTTCATCCCACAGTTTCGCGTGCAAACCCGATCTATTCCGAACTTCTGGTAAGCAAGGGATTCGACTCGATGTTCCGTTCCATCACCCTTCACGGAAATCGGCTGAAGAGATCTTGGGACGCTCAATTTATCCAACTCCTAAACTGGCTGAACTTGTCGTGTTACGAACAAACCAGACAATCCCGGCACAACAAGACCCTGATGAAATGTGGAATTATATTGGTTTAGCCAACATCCAGGCCGGCACAGGTGAATACTACGTATCGCAGGTAATCGGCGGCAAGATTAAGAGCAACGTTCGCCAGTTTCAACAAGGTGACATTTTGTTTTCACGCCTGCGTCCGGAATTGAGGAAGAGCGTCTTGATCACGGAAGAGGACGAGGGGTATGCTTCATCTGAGTGTCTTGTTCTAAGAACGCTCGCTTCAGCGTTACAGGACACCGATTTACAATCAAAAGTGCGAAAACTATCTCATAGCCCCATTTCGGAAGTAGAAGCTGAATATATTAGCTTCATGCTGCGTAGCGATTTGGTCTTTGGACAGCTCGTTTATCAAATTACGGGTGTAGGACGGCCAAGAGTGAGCAAAGCCGCTGTTCTCGGTGTGCGAATCCCCCTTCCACCTCTATCTATACAAAAGGAGATTGTTTCGGCTGCCAAGATGGCAAGACAGCATTATGAAGAATGTCGTCGGCGTAGTGAATTAGCCGTTCAAGAGGGCGAGCAGGCCTTGCGCTCCGCATACATTTTTGCTACTGAAAAACTATGTCCCCGCTAATTCAGGATTAGAATCGGTTGCGTGGCGATTTTTCGTCGATCAATGCGAGAAATTCGAGAAACCGCTTGACACTGTCTGATAGATCATTTGCATCTCTGCGAGAGTTGTGGATCAGCCGCCAGAACTTGCCATAGTTGCCGGGATCGGGAACGTACTCTTGTTTTCTGGGACTGAATACCAACACTTGTTCACCCTCAATCTTACCTCCAGTGATTTCAAGACGTCTGTCTCGCTCGTTGGCTAGATCTCCGGCGGGTAATACGATACTCGCAAAGATGTGCGGATACTCACCAATAATATCGCCTGAAACTTCATGATGTAGTGCAACCCACTGCCAACCAATGATGAGGAGTAGGTCTCGATCGGCATCTATCCAGGCCGTCGGTGTACCAAACCGCGCAGCTTGTTCGTCTGATTCGGCATCAACGGCTTTCATCTCTATGCGGAGAAGGGAAGTTAGCGTATCTTCACGTAGATAAAAGTCTGGATACTCGTGCGAAGTGGCAAACGTTAACAAGAATCGCTTTCCATATCTCTCTGACAGAATGGTGTGTATCTCCGTGCTGAGCGCGTATTCAAGCATCGTGCCAATTCTGGTTCGATAACTTGATAACTGACGACGGTCTGTTGGCAATGGCTCAACATCTCTTGGCTGTTTACTCAATCGCTTTGGGCTAAATCCATCGTTTATTCGAGAGACAGCGTCCGCTAACAAATCGGTCAAGTAGCTTGCAATTGCCATAATGTCCGGTGGGTATTCGGCTAATAGCTGATCAAGGCTATTCATGAAAGCGTATTCCTTTACTTGATGCCGGCATTACGATCCCCCCACAATCCCCCTGCGTTCACGAAGTTGCTGTTGGAGGGCGCGGGGCAGGGGGGGGGCCGGCACTGGACGGCCCATTGATGATGATAATTTTCCCCGGCTCAGGCGACTCCACGCCTTTCCGCATGATGAAATCTTCCTTATAACCTGAATCTCGCTTCGATGGACTCAATCCGGCCATCATCGGCAGGTCTTGCAGGAGAGCGAGAGGCTGCGCATGATGGTCAGCCATCAGCCTTTTCCGCCCAGGTGGCAATATAGGTCGGGCTGAATTTGTTTAGTGGCGTGGCCTCGTCATCCCAATAATCTTCGTACAAATCGCGCAGGATGAAACCGGCGGCGATTTGCCCGCCAATTTGCGCTTCCAGCGAATGGCTGAACTCCAGAGGACGCCCACTCTCCGCCAGAGCCGCCCGCCCGTCATCCGACAGGCTTTCTGGCTCCCGATACGGCAACGGAAACGTGACGACCAAATCCTCAGCCGTTTTTGCCGCGTCGTGGTCAAAGAGAAAGAAACCTGGATTCATGAAACCGGCGAGCAAGCGTCCGCCTGGCTGCAACACGCGGTAGCACGCGCGCCATACCGGTTTTACGTCGGGAACGAAGACGTTGGAGACGGGGTGAAAGATCAGGTCAAACGCGTTGGCCGCAAATGCGGACAGGTCGGCCATATCGCCCCGCAGGCAGCGAATGTTGAGGCCATCACGCGCGGCCACAAACTGGTCCTTTGCCAACTGCTCATCGGAAAGATCGTAGCTCACGACCTGCGCGCCCGCCGCCGCCAGCACGGGGGCCTGCTGCCCCCCGCCGGACGCCAGACAGAGGACGCGCTTGCCTTGCAGGTCGCCAAACCAGTGCCGGGGAACGGGGCGATTAGGCGTCAGAATCACCTCCCACCGTCCCGCCAGAGCCTCTTTTATGACTTCGGCGTCTACGGGACGCGCCCACGGGCTGCCTCCCCTGGATTCCCGATTCCACGCCTCTCGATTGTGCTGAAGGATGTTCATGATGTTCTGTTATCCTTCCGCCGCGCTTTAGACACCCATCCTGGCCCCGATTCCGTTCTTTGCCCCAGAAACATGCTTAATTGCGCCGCATGTTCCTGGACGTGCCGCATGTTGTAGAGCAACAATTCGGCAACGCTCATGTCCGGCCAATCTGATCTGACCTGTTGCGGGACGAATGGGTCTGTTAACGTTTCCAGCCGGGTCTGGCACTTGTCGCGCCCGTATTCCAGATAGGTTTGTAGTTCAAGTTTTGTAAACACCCGTTCCGGGAGCAAATCTGGCTCGAACTCGGAAAGCGTGAAAGGCGCGGGCGGCGCAAACCCTTCAGCGGCGTCAGACAAATAAAAGTCAAGCCAGAAGAGGGTATGGTAGCCAATGTACCAGAATTCGGCGAACTGCGGCGGGGATGTGTCGTAGAGGCGCGCTTGCCAGAGGTTGTCCGGGCAGGCGCGCAGGGCATTGTCCAGCATGTCAATGGCGGCCCCAAACTGTCGCCATATGCTTGTTTTCCAGGTCATTTCTATCATCAGTCATCCTTCGAGAATAATCTTCCCGGAAGCTTCGTCACGGATGATGGCCCTGGAGAGCAGCTTCCGGGAAGATGAGGCTGAATGGTTACGGTTCGTTCAGGTCCGTTTCATGACGACCATGGTCACGTCGTCGAACTGGGGCGTGCCGCCGGCGTGGTCGGTGATTCCCTGCGTGATGGCCTCGATAATGCCGGCAGCATCTCTCTCCCGCGCCCCCTTCACCGCCAAACATAGCCGCTCCGTTCCATACTCATCATAATCTTCATTCATCGCCTCCGTCACCCCATCTGTATAAAACACAACCACATCTCCCGGCGAGAGGCGCGTCTGTTTTTCCTTGATCTTCACCTCTTCCAACACGCCCAACGCCATCCCGGTGGGACTTAGCAGCATTTCTCGCCCGTCCTTCCGCAGCCACAAGGGCGGATTGTGCCCCGCATTGGCGTAGGTTAATGTTTCCGTGGGCGGATCCCAGACCGCATAAAAGACCGTCACAAACAGGTCCGTCTGCGTGTCATTAAACAGAAGCTCGTTGACCCGCTCCAGCGTTTCCGCCGGACTGACGCGATTGTGCGAAACCGCGCGCAAAATTGTGCGGCTCACGGCCATGAACAAGGCTGCCGGCATGCCCTTGTCCGCCACATCGGCAACGACGATGCCCCAACGCCCGTTGTTCAGGCGCATAAAGTCGTAGAAGTCGCCGCTGACATCCCGCGCCGCCTGCCAGTAGCTGGCAATCTGGCAGCCAGGGATCTCCGGGCTGCCGGGCGGGATAAGGCTGGCCTGGATGGCGTGAGCCACGCGCAGTTCTTGCGCCAGTTTGTCCCGCTCCGCCGCCTCCCGATAGAGCTGATCGTTGACCACGGCAATGGATGCTTGATGGGCAATGCCGGCAAGAATGCTCAAGCGACGTCCCGAAAGAGCGCGATGACCGGAGATGTAGCCATTGAGTGGCGGACCGACGACCAATGCCCCCACGAGGCGGTTACGCGCGTGCAGCGGGAACGCGGCAGCCGTTGATGACTTCAGAGCCGTTTGTAGCCACGGTGGCAGCGAGAGCGTGTAGTACGTAGCGGAGGGGCCGAATAGTCCTGACTCTTTGGCTTCCAGGGGGGCTATTTCCTTGCTGGGAATCTCGAAGGTCTCCAGCAGACCACGCGCCATGTCGCTCAGGCCGTGACTGGGACCGGCGTGGAACGCGGATTTTTCTTCGTCCCACACAAGCACGATGCAGGATTCCACACCAATGAGCATGGGCACGAAGCGAACAATCGTGGAGAGAATATCCTGCAAATCAATCAAGCTGTTGACGGCTTCCGCTACTTGCAGCAGCGCCGTGTTCACCCATGCTTCTTCCTGCTGCGCGATGCTCAATTGCGCGTTATCGATGGCCTGGGCCACCTGATTGCTAAAGTTCTGTAGCAGTTCCTGCGCGGCGCTGCGCCCTGGAGGCGGTTTGACGATCATCACGCCGCGCATCTCCGCTTTGGCCAGTAAGGGATAGAGCGTGAGCGGCGCGCACGCGGCCTGCCAGGGTGGGGCTTGCTCCGTCGTCAGCGATTCCATGCCCACGTGGACGGCATCGAGCGGGGGCCAATCGCCAACGGATAGCCGCATCTCCGCAAAGCGGGTGTGCGCTTCCGGATGGTCGGCATAAATGCGTCCCGGCGTGTAGGTCGCGTCGTCGCTGTCCCACAAGAGAATGGCGCACATGTCCACGCCCACGAGTAAGGTCGTCAGGCGCGTGATGCTGTCCAGCAGGTCGTCCAGGTCCTCACTGCGGCTGATGGCTTCCGCCATTTGCAATTGCGCCGTAGTCAGCCAGGCCTGTTCGCGCTGGCGGTTAAACTGGCGCGCTTTGTGGATGGCGATGGCGACCTGGGCTGCCAATGCTTCCAGCACGGTTTGCTCCTGGCCGGAAAAGGCGTTAAGGGTGGGGCTGTGTACGTCCAGCACGCCCAGAACTTCTTTGTCCACGATGAGGGGGATGACGATTTCGGAGTGCGTATAGGCGGCGATGGGGTCAATGTCCGGCAGCCCCAGTTGGGCGATATATCGGCCATCTTCCTGCACGTCGCGGGCGTTGATGGTGCGGCGCATTTGAATGGCGCTGCCGATCAATCCCTCCCCTTCGCGGAGGCAAATGTCACCGGAAACGAGGCTGTTGGCGCTGCTGGCTTCGATGACGATTTCCCCCGTGCTTCCGTTGAGGCCAAATATGTTGACGGGATGGAAGCCAAACTGCCGGTGGGTGAGGAGAACGACACGCTGGAAGATTTCGTCCAGGTCCTGCACGGCGTTGACTTGCCGCGCGATCTGGCCGACGAGTTCCAGTTGGGCGGCGCGGGTGCGTTCGCGCTGGTAGAGGTCGGCGTTGGCGATGGCGCTGGCGGCCTGGTTGGCAATGATGCCCAGGCGCTGCAAATCGCTCTGGTGGTAACGGTTAGGGGCGCTGCTTTGCGAGGCGAGGACGCCGATGACGGTTTCGCCGCTGATCATGGGGATGAAGAGGGCGGAGCGGGGGGGATGATCGCTGACGTAGAGGGGGCGTGCCGGCAATTCATCCATCTCTTTGGCGAAGTCGGAGATCAAGAGCGGCTCGCGCGCCTGCCGCACCCAGCCCACCAGTCCCCCATTGGACCCCAAATCGAACGTGCGCGGGATCTGTTTCTGGCCTTCAATATACCAGATTTTGATGGCATACTGGTTGTCCTGAAACAGCCCTACCTGAAAGGTGCGGTTTTCTATGACCTTCCCGGCCTCGTGGTAAATCAACTCACAGAGGGCTTCTACGTCCAGTTCCGCGGCGACGATGGCGCTGCTGGCTTCCCGCAACGCTTCCAGTTGGCTGACACGCTGCATCAACTGCTGCCGAGAGCGGTAGCGCCAGTAAAGGACAATGGCGCTGGCAACGAGGCTGCCCAACAGCAAAGCAAATGAAATAGACGGCCACGTCAGGCCGCCCGTTTGTGCTTCTATAGAGAACAACATGCCCTCATTCGCTCGTCGTTAGTCGGCGTTAGCTGATGCGACCCCTGGCAGGTGCGCGGCACATTTACGGTTTCTCCTCCCAGGCTATCGTGGCCTTTTCCAACGTGGGGAAGATTTGAAATACTTTGTCGAAGCCGACCATCTCGAAGATTTCCCGCACGTGCTCGTTGAGGCCGCATAGGACCAGGTTTCCCCCTTGCTGGCGGGCCATGCGCCAGGCTGTGACCAGGGTGCGCAGGCCGCCGCTGTTGATGTAGCTCGTTTGCGACAGGTCAACGACAAGGCGGCTGCGCTGCTGGTCCAGCAGGTCACGCAAGACGTTTTCCAACGCCATGCTTTGCTCTTGCGCCAGGCGGCCTTGCACGCCGACGACCCAGGTATCTTGCGCGGATGCTTGCTGCCAGATGGTCATGCTTATTCCTGGGGCGGTGGGGTTGGTTTTGCCGGCAATCGCCGTACCATCGTCACCGTATTTCCATTCTCATCAAAGCGGAAGCTGACGTTGTCCATCACCTGACGCATAATGTGTAGTCCCAGGCCGCCAATCTGAATCTGTTCCATCATATCTGGGGCAAAAGGGATGTTTGGTTCAGGAACTGCATTCGGATCAAATGGCTCCCCCTTATCTTTCAGCGTGATCACAAAATTTTCGGGGCCAATTTCCCAACTGACGTGAATCTCGCCATTTCCATCCCCATCGTAAGCATGTTCAATGATGTTTGTACACGCCTCGTCGCAGGCGAGATTCACCTGAAAGGCGGCATCCGCATCGAAACCTGCTTCAGTGGCTCCTTCGAGAACAAAATCGCAGATGTCGCCGATGCGTTCGTAACGTCCGGGGAAGGTGGTGCTGCGTTTGCGACTCATCGCTTAAAAAATGGGCGCGTCCGCTCTTGTGAGCAGACGCGGGATACAGGAGGTGATTGGTCGGGCTGCGCTTGCCTAGAAACTACCGACGGCCTCAACCGCCTTCTCGTAACTGCGGAAGAGTTCGGACAATCCAGACAGCCCCAATACTTCGGTGACGCGCTCGGAGGGGGCAAGCAAGACCAGGTTGCCGTCGCTCTTGCCTTTTTTGCATTCACGCAGACCAGAGACGAGGATGCGCAGACCCGCGCTGCTGATGTAATTGACGCCGTTGAGGTCCAAAACGAGCATGAAGCGGTTTTGAGCGAACAATTCTTGCAAGGCGTTGTCCAGATCGCCATAGTTGCTGCTGTCAATGCGTCCGGATACGGTGACGACATCGACGCGCTTGAGGTTTTGGACGGAAATAGCAAGATCGGACATTTTGTTCCTCCTGTTGTAGCTGGTTACTGTCTTCGTTGTCTGACTGTTGACGGCATAACGCGCTTGCCTGTCAGGTGTAGGCTATTGGTTTGCGGATTGCCTGATCCCCCACAGCACTGCTCCCGCATTATACCACACGGCGCACAGGCGGCTACACAGCCACGACGAAAAGGGGTATGATGGGCGTCATGGACTTGTCGGTGGCGTTGAAGGCGGAGGCGAGGCGGTTGGGGTTTAGTATGGTGGGGATTATGCCGGCACAATCCGCCCGCCGCCTCTCCGCATACCTCAACTGGATCGCCCAGGAATATCACGGCCTCATGGGGTACATGGCCCGCCCCGACCGCGTACTCCGTCGTCAGGACCTCAACGTCATTCTCCCTGGCGTGCGTAGCATCGTTTGCGTCGGGTTGGACTACGAAACCATCAAGCTCCCTCCCCACATTGCCCATGACCCCGCCCGTGGCCGCATCTCCAATTACGCCTGGGGCGCGGATTACCACGACCTGATGACGCCGCGACTGCACGCTCTGGCCGACTGGCTCTCATGGGCGACGTCCGATCCCGTCTCGCAAAAGGTGTACGTGGATACGGGGGCGATTCTGGAGCGCGACCACGGCGAGCAGGCGGGTTTGGGTTTCGTGGGCAAGAATACGATGCTCATTGGGCCACGGCGTGGCTCCTGGTTTTTCCTGGGCGAACTGTTGACGACGGCTGCTTTGCCGCCCGACCCGGCTCCTCGGTTCATGCCCTCCTGCGGCGCATGCCATCGCTGCCTGGACGCCTGTCCCACGAATGCTTTCCCGCAACCTTACGTTTTGGACGCGCGCCGCTGTATTTCTTATTTGACGATTGAGCTGAAGGGGTGGATTCCGCGTGAGTTTCGGCCTTTGATGGGCAACTGGGTTTATGGCTGTGACGTATGCCAGCTTGTTTGTCCCTTCAATCGCTTTGCGCCGGAGTCGGTGGAATCTGCTTTTCGGCCTGGGAGCGTGGAGGAGGCGGCTCCCCGGTTGTCCACGCTGCTGGCGCTGGATGAGGGGATGTTTCAGCGGCGGTTTGCAGGTTCGCCGGTGCGGCGGATTGGTCGGGCGCGATTGGTGCGGAATGCTTGCGTGAATGCCGGCAATTACGCCAGCGTCGAATTACTAGATCAATTGCTGTCCTTGTTGGCCGATCCCGAATTTCTCGTGCGCGGTCACGCTGCCTGGGCATTGGGCCGCATTGGACATGAAAAAGCGCGGCAGGGATTGGCTGCCGCGCTGGATCAGGAGATAAACGTCGAAGTGCGCGCCGAAATCGGCGACGCTTTGGCCTGTAGAGCAGGAACAGACGCCGTAAGATGATGACGACGAACCCGTTGCCTGAGCCTGTCGAAGGCAATACGGGGCTGACACGGGCTTCGACAAGCTCAGCCCTCGGGAGAGTTAGCAGTCACGAAAAGTGAAAGAATCGTTTCTCGTTGACTGTTCTAGTGGATCAGATAGGGCAAGCCGGTGAGAATGATGCGCCAACTGTAAGTATCATTC
This sequence comes from Ardenticatenales bacterium, assembly GCA_020634515.1. Taxonomy (NCBI): domain Bacteria; kingdom Bacillati; phylum Chloroflexota; class Ardenticatenia; order Ardenticatenales; species Ardenticatenales bacterium. The sequence goes on from JACKBL010000002.1 coordinate 941,438, forward strand.
TGGCCGCCCTTGTAACGAGCCATCAGCCGTCCGCCATAAAACGGAGTACAAATGTCCAGGTTATTATCCGGGTCTACCTGGCAAATGGGGTCATTCGTTAAGTCAGGGATGGGCACGATGAAGTCTGGCGTTACCCAGTGGTTGTTACACTCGTTGTCATAGCTGTTGCCCCCGTCGAAGCAACGTCCGTCAGGGTCGTTTGCTTCCCCATATGTGATATGGTAGTCGGCAAAGGGGATACTGTCGAAGTAGAAATCAATCGGCGGCTTGGCCCCCGCGTCCGGATCAAACATGCTCACGTAAATCGTTTCTCCGGCGAATTCTGGCCCGACGTAAATCAAGGGGATGGAAACCCGGTTATTGTAGTTGGAGTTCATGGGCAAACGCCCCATGCCAAAGACCGTGGCGCCTTTGGAGTTGTGTATGCCTGGTTCGTTGACGATCTGCACGTTGCGCACGTTGACGTTGGCGGAAACGTTTCCCGTGTAATTGGGCGGTCCGGCCCATACTTCAAAACCATTTTCCGATGCGCCCCAGATCGTCTGCACATCCAGGTAGATGTAGCGGCTGCCTGTTGTCTCGTCCGTGAGAATGTTGTTGTAGACGTTCAGGTCAATTTCAAAGCCGTTGCCCGGATTTGGCGGGCTGTATAGGGGTTGCTCTGGTGCGCCAGGGATGTAACAGCGGCCTGTTGCTCCTTCCCGTTCCGGGTTGCCCCCGTCCCCTGTTCCGGGGACGGAGTAGCCGCCGTTGTTGCTGCCGCAGTCGGTGGGGACGGCGGCTAACTGGTCGTAGATGGCGCGCCCGCCAGGCGCCGTCCACTGCATGTCTGTGTGGTGGTCGGCGAAGGCGGTGTTATTCACTTTGTCGTAGTCCTGGGCGGGATCGTCGGTTTGCCCCGTGTATTGGGCCAGGGGAATGCGTTCGATGGTTCCATCCGGGCGGCGCGCGTAGTAGAAGAGAGAGTAGAGGGTGCGTGTATTGTATTCGACGTCGTAGGAGCCGGGCTGCCCGCAGTTTCCATTGCCCGGAGGTGATCCTGAGCCGCGGTTTTCGTCAATACGGACAAACCACCACAGGTTGATTTGTTCGGGCAAAACGTCGGGCAGATTGACCTCATTGGTGTTGATCAGGCAGGCGCTCTGTCGGCTGGTGTTGCCGCATTGTCGTTGTTCGACGGGTGGCATGCCGGCATTAATCGCCACATCCGTGTGTGCAACAGCATGACTATTTTGTGACTGATTGATGGAATCCGGATCGAACAACTCCACCCGCAAGATATTACTGGGATAATCCGGCGGAATCATGATGCGGTAATGATAAACCCCCTGCTGCACGCCCCACTGCGGATTGTGGTCCGGCGCGGGGGAGACAGGGTCGCCATATCCCGTGCAAATGTGTGGTCCGAATACGGATTGGTTGGACGTCGTCAGCGCGCCATCCTCGACGCGGCGGCTGGCGTAAATATCCGCCAGCGGGAAATAGGCCGCTGTGGCCGAACGGGTAAGATTGACGTGGTCTCGTCCCAGGACGCGCAAGAAGTAGAGATCCACCGGCCAGGTCACGGTGATCACGTAGGTCTGGACGCCGATGAGGTCCGGCGGGGGGGCGTCGCTGAAAAACGTGCCGTAAGTGACGTCGGCGGGGACGCCGTTGCTGTGCAGATATTGCAGGGCGCGCGTGTTGGCGGAGCCAATGCCGCCCGGCCCGACGACTTCCGTCGCCCCGGCCAGGGCCGCTGCGTCCACAGCGGCGGTCAGTTGGGCGCGGCGGGCAAAGACGAAGCCGACGTCCACCGCCAGCCCGACAAACCCCACCAAACCAATGATCATCAAAGCCACCAGCACCAGACTCTGTCCACGCTGGCTGTCCGCGGAGGTTTCGTGCGCTGTTATTTTTCTTTCCATTGTCATTTCACCGTTCGCAAAAAGTCGTATCCGGTCCCACAAGACGGCCAGGCAATCCGCGGCGACGACGCGCTTTCAAAACGCCTGTTTCATCACGGCGCTATGGTCTGGCCGCAGGAGGCGTCGTGGCGGATAAATTGCAGGAGCAGCCAGGAGTTACCCGGATTCGCGGGATCGAAATGGAAGCCGGCTACCTGGAAAATGGCAAACCCATCGATCTTCAGTGCCTGGCCATTGTTGAATCCTTCATGCCAGATGATCAGTCGCATACTGCGGTCGGCGTCAATATCACTGCTTATGGTGCTGATGATGCTGCTCGCGGACCAGATATCGTTGCCGGTATTGATGGCCGACCAGTCGCCGATGTGCATTTGAACGTCGTCGTTCTCGTAATAGTCATGAAACTGCAAGTGGTTGTCGCCCGGCCACTGCAGGCTGGCGGCGAGTGTGGCTGCGTTATCGGGGGTGGTTTGCAGCCATTGCAGCCAGGAGAAATCGCCGGGTCCATAGCCAAAATCCAGCTTGTATACGTACCCTTCGTTCGCTTCGTCGAGCGGAACGTCTCCTACGTTGTTGATGAACTGGGCGAGAACCGGCGGTGGATTGGGATAGTCGAATTCGTCTTCGTCCGGGTAGCTGGCGGGCGTGAGGCTGCGGATGTTTGCTTCAATGCCAATGGGAAAGACCCCCGTGCAGCCGTTGGTGGTTTCAATGTCTAGCCCGGTGCGGCGCATCACGTGCAACTGGCGGATGGTTTTGGCGCTGTTGACGAGGTCGAAGAGACTATCCAGACCGAGAATGAACTTGGTATCGTAGAGGACGAGCATCCCGATGAATTTTAATTCGGCGGCTTGGCCTGGGTTGATGATGATTTCCGATCCGTTGAATTCTTGTTGGAGGCGATAAAGCACTTCCGCCTGGAGCGTGCCGCTGAGGATGCTGGTGAGGGTGGTGGTGTAGCGGGCGGTTTGCATGGCTCCGTAAACGTGGTCAGCCTGGAAGCTCACGAAGCCGTCGCCGTCCCCGTTGACTTCGCCGCGGATGGCCCACATATCCCAACGTTCGGGGGAGAGGTCCATCGTGTCGGTGACGGCGTTGAGGGCGACGAGTACCATGCCTTCGTCTTCGCCACCGTTGGCGCCGAAGCGGGCGGCGGCGCGGGAGGCGGTGCTGACGCGGTTTTGGGTGATGACGAGGTTGCTGAATTCGACAATGCCGGCAATAAACAACACCAAAATCGGCATAATCAGAGCGGCTTCCACCAGGCTCTGACCACGTTCACCTCTTGAGGTCCATAATCTGCTGCATTTCATTATTAGCCTGCTCTTCCAATCACGGAATCTGTTCCACTTCCAGCACGGCGCCATCCGCCGCATTGACCAACATAGTTAGCGAGTGACCCGTCCGCTGCGCGATCAAAGAAACAAACCACTCCACGCGCTGCGCCGTCGGGTTGTACGTTAACGTAATCGTCAGCGTCGCCGCCCCTTCTTGCCGCAAAAACTCGTTGCCGCCTCCGTTGAACAGCGCCTGAATCACGTCATCGCTGTCAATGCGCCAATTTTCCACTGGCAGCGGCGTGAGCATGCCGTAGGCTTCTTGCTGGTTGGACAGCGTGGCTGCCTGATTGGCGACGGACACAATCGACACCAGGTTCGCGTCTGGCGCGTAAAAAGTGAAACCCCAGGCAACCTGGCCGGAAAGAATCTCGCCCAGGCTGCTGCCGGGGGGCCAGGTGGCGGATGTGCTTAACAAGACGGCATCGGCGCGCCAGGCAGTGGCCCGGCTCTGCGCCACGGCGTACCCCATCTGCGCCGTGTAGCCGGGCGTGTTCCGTTCCTGGACAATGCTGCCCTCGGCGACAATGGGTGCGGAGGTCGGCAGGGCGCTGACGACGCCGATGCTACTCAGGGCCGGACGGAACCAGAGGAGGAGCGCCGTGACGCCAATGACGGCAATGATGGCGACGAGGAGTGTGCCTAACAAGACTTCGGAACGACGCATAGGAGAGGGCTTAATTGCTCCTGGCCACGAAGGGCAGGAAGACGGGGGCGTTTACGTCGGCGGGTGGGAGGGCGCGCATATGAAATATCTGGCGGCTGCCGGTGCTATTGGTTTCGTAGACCAGATGCAGATGGTCCTCGGAAGCGGCCAGGACGGGATAGAGGGAGCGGGCGCTGGCGAGGGTGACTTCATCACGCAGCGCGCCCCACCCATCGCAACTGTTGACGCCCCAGATGAGTTCGTTTTCATTGAGCGGCGGCGGCGCGGAGGGCTGGGTTCCGTGGAAGTAGACGAAGGTGCAGGGGCCAATTTGTAGCATACTGGAGATAAGAATCGTGGGGTCGGTGGTGTTGACGCCGACGACCTGACCGGAAATGATGCCGGCATTGTCCCAGTTGTTTGCGTCCAGGCATTGCCCCGTGCATTCCGTCAGGTAAATCCACTGCTGGTTGTCCGAGTTGCGCCGCGTGAACGTGACCATGACGGAATTGCCGTTGACCAGCACTTGCGGTCGTCGTGCTTTCGTCAGGCTGCCAGAGATCAGAATCGGATTGCTCCAGGAGACGGTGCTGCCGGCAGGCGTGCCTTCGGCATAGTAGACGCGGAACTCATCCAGGAGGTTGTCTTCCCAGACCATATGCAGCTTGCCCGTGGGGCCAATCGAAAGACTAGGGTAGCTGGCATTGTAGGGAGATGGGGGGATGGTGTTCGCCGTCCAACTGCTGCCGCCGTTGGTCGAACGTTTATGGTATATCCTGGGCGTGCTGGCACTTCCTTCCGCCCAGACTGCGTCGAGTGTGTTGCTGCCACTGGAGACAAGCTGGGGATGGAGCGCGCCGGGTGAGTCCTCCGGTTCGGAGAGATAGGTTGGCTCGCCGGGCCAGTTAGATTTCTTCGAGTATGCCAGGGCGAGGTTTTCCACCCACACGGCGTGGGCGGCGTTGTTGGCGTCGTAGGTGAGGGTGACGTAGAGGGAGGTGGTGCCGCCGCTCTGGTAGATGGGTGCAGGGGGGGACCATGTCTGCCCATCGTCGTTGGAGAGGCTATAGTAGGGGTCGGGTTGTTTGTCGCCGATGGCGGTGTTGTAGCGATTGAAGACCGTCATGAGCTGGCCGTTGGGGGCGACGCGGATGACGGCGCGGTCGGCGCCGAGGTTGGCGTTGAGGGAGACGAGATTGCCTGGCGGGGCGGTTTCCCAGGTGGGGGCATTGTTGGCGGTGGTGGGGGTGGCTTGTGCCGGCATTTCTCCTCCCAACCACAGCACTCCCGCCAGCAACAATAGCAAACCGGCGCGCACCGTCCATCGTGACATCACGGGCATACTCCTAACTGCTGATCTCGCATCCAAATATCCGCCAACGGCGTGGACGGCGGCACGACGATACTCGTACGCAATCCCTGGAACCAGATATTGTCAATTTGTTGGCATGCCACCAGCGTATACGTGCCATCGGCCAGATTCAGGAACTCATAAATACCATCTTCATCCGTCAGCGTCGTGCCCATGACCAGCCCCGTGGAGGCGTTAATCAACTTCACCACCGCGCGATACTGCACAAACCAGTCGCTCAACCGCGCCTTGACCACGCCGCTGATCGAATTCGTGCCGATAATGGGGGCTGGCGTCGGCGTGGGCGAGGGACCGGGGACCACGTTCGTGATCACCGTGGGACCGACGATATTGTTAAACTCATCTCCTTCGCTGATTTCCTCCAGCGAGTCCACCATGCTATAAACATAATGCTCGGACAGGTTGCCGGAGAAACCGTCATAGGTGCGCAGATAGAGCGTGCGTCCCTGGCCGCCCGGCAGGGCGCTAATGCCCATGTAGCCCACGCTGTATGTCAGCGGAATGGTGTTGCTGAACACCAGCGGCGGGTCAAAATAGAGGTCTACAAAGAACTGATCGTTAATGTCAATGTTGCCGGTATTGCTGATGGAAACGCTGAAATCCAGCGGGCGGTATTCGACGATAGGTGGCGTGCTGATTAACACGGGTGGCCCCACGAACACCAGGTCGGCCGGCGCGGGTGTGCTGGTGGGGGTGGCCGTGGCCGGCGTGGGGGTTATGTTCGGGCAGGGAACCAGGTAATCGACGACATCTTGCGGCCCGTTCAACGTGATGGCCTTGACCTGATGCAGACCGTTGCTTACGTTGGGGAACGACCACGTCTGTGGTGGCAGCGAGCCGCCATGCCCGGCGGGGATGATGGTTTGCAGGTCGTTATCAAAGAACAGGTTCACATCTAGCGAATTGGGCCAGCCAAAGCCAAATACTGTGAACTGCACCGCCGGTCCCGTGCCGCAATCAGAGGAAAGGGCAATGTATGGATTGACGGGCGTGGGCGAAGGGGTGGCCGTGGGCGTGAGGGTGGGGGTGGGGGAGGTGGTGGGGATGGTCGTCGGCGTGGGGGTTGGGGTGGAGGTGGCCCCGATGACGATGGCCGTGTCCTCCGTGCCGTTGGAGGATTGCACCAGGATGACGTGTCCCAGGATCAGCGTTTGCGAGAGGTTGTTGGGGAAGAAGTCCGTGAAGCCGTGGCAGGCGTGACCCGCCAGTTCCACCAATACGTCGGAGCCGAGGGTGTCGCCGGTGTTCAGATCGATGACGGTGACGACCTCGTCAATTTCGCCGGTGACGTTGGCGAAGTCCGTGCCGGCAATTAAATCGCCCTCAAATCGCGTGGCGCAAACCTGGGCCGGCGGGGGCGTATTCGTCGCCGTGCCGGTCGGCGTGGGACCCGGTGTATCCGTGGCCGTGGCCGTCGGACTGGGGCTGGGTGTTGGCGTAGGGCCGGATGTGGGAATGATGGGCACGGGCGGAGGCAACCCTTGGCCCTGGTCGGAATTACCCAGCGAACCAAACGGCTCATTATTGATAACCGACTGCCCTTTTACGGGAATCGAATCGATGATGCCGCTGAGGACGGGCGCGATCAACGGCACGCGATAGGTAACGCGCACCACGAGGGGGAGACCGGGACCGCCGGCATTATCCGGGTAGAACTGCGTGGTGTCCGTCAGCGGCACGCCCAGCACCTCAATGTTGTAGTAATACTCATCTTCGTAGAGCGCTCCGGCGTCTTCGTTCAGGCGCAGCCCGGCCAGGTTGTTATGCGTGACGGCTTTGATGGAGGCCACGCGCGGGTTATGCTCAAACTGGAAGGCGGGGTCGAATTGACCGGTGCTGCCGTAGCGCGCGCCATCACGTGCCGCATTTTGTACCGTGTTCCATGCCCACAAAATGCGTCCGCTTTCAATAATCACAAAAGCCAACATGAGGAGCACGATGATTACGAGCGAAAACTCCACCAGCGTTTGACCGCGTTCTGTTTTTCTGTGGTTGCTCATCATCAATAGACCTGATTTGCGGATGAATACGAATAATGCCTGGATTCCCTTGCGGGTGCGACGGTCCGCGTGCCGTGGTCAGGCGCAAGAAACCGCTGATCTGGCGGAAAAGTGGCGAAATCAGGGGCAAGATGCCGGCATTGGCGGCGTCCGATGAATGTCAAAAAATACAGTATCTGTTCACTACCATCGTCCCGAAAACTGTTTTGACGCTAACTGAGTAACTTCTCGATATTTCGGGGAAACCGCGGCCTGCGCTTGTCGAAGGCCGTTGGTTTCGACAGGCTCAACCAACTTCGCCCCACTTCATTGAGAAGATACCTAATTGACTTGAAAAGCAAGACACGCCTGGCTTGAAATCGAGCTTTCGGGAAGGTTGGGTGGTCCATGCACCCCTGAGGCTTAATTAAGTACAGCCGGTGACGATGTGCCTCGCTATTGTACTGACAATTAGTAAGCAGGATACCTTGCTGGGAGCGGCAATCGTAGGTAAATGGTCCTTGCGCCTAAACGGCACGGTATTCACCGCTCAGTATAGGCGTGGGCTTACACTGTGAGTGTGCTTTGCGTTACAATCAGTTGCCCGGTAGGACCATGAGCCTATTCCCTGTGGTATGACGGCAAAGGTGCTACAATGGAAATGAATGCCACATTCAGCGAGATAATGAGGTTGGATGACAACACCGATGTTTTTCGCCGCCCAGCACGAAGGGCATGACCCCACACCACTGCGGCAGCCGGGCACGCATAGCGAGAGCTACTACTGTGAGGTTCCGCGGCGCGCTCGCCTGTTGCGGGATGCGCTGCTGGCCGCGCGCCTGGTGACGGAGTGCGTGCCCGCGGATGGCGGTCTGGAACCGCTGCTGCGCGTGCATGATGCCCGGATGCTCGCTCTCCTGCAAGCGGCCTACGAACGATTTGCCGTGGAAGCCGGCGCGCCGCGCGTGGTCATTCCCGACACGTACAGCGTGGGTGAGCGCCCACGCCATTGGCCGCGCACGATTTACGGCCAGCTTGGTTGGTACTGTTTTGATACGTCGGCTCCGATTTTTGCCGGCACATGGCCGGCCATTTACTGGAGTGCCCAAACGGCCCTGGCTGCCGCCGCCAGTGTACGCGATGGGCAGCCGGTGGCTTATGCGCTATGTCGCCCCCCCGGTCATCATGCTCACGCGGATCGTTTTGGCGGATTTTGTTACGTGAATAATGCCGGCGTCGCCGCCGACTGGTTGGCGCGTCAGGGCCAGCGAGTCGCCATCGTGGACGTAGACTACCACCACGGCAACGGCACACAAGCCATTTTCTATGACCGCGCCGACGTGCTGTTTTGCTCCCTGCACGCCGATCCCTACGACGAGTACCCCTACTACTGGGGGCACGCCGACGAAACCGGCGTGGGAGCCGGACGCGGCAGCAACCTCAACCTGCCCCTCCCGCTGGGGTGCGACGAACGCGCCTACCTCCCGGCCCTGCGCCTCGCCCTGGACAGGGTGGCCCAATTCCAACCCGACACCCTGCTTATTTCCCTCGGCCTGGACACCGCCATCGGCGATCCCACCGGTACCTTTCGCCTGGAAGCCGACTCGTTCCGGCAAATAGGCGCGGCCTTTGCCGACCTGCGCCTGCCCACGGTCGTCATCCAGGAGGGGGGGTATCGCCTGGACACCCTCGGCGCGCACGCCGTAGCCTTTTTCCACGGCCTGCTACACCCCGAACCATCAACTATCAACCACCAACCACCAGCTATCCACCATCCACTGCCCACGAATTCCGAAGGACTTGCCCATGAGTACCGACAATAGACCGCGACAGGCCCCTGTGATTGACCTTGCTCTGGCCCGTCGGCTCAAAGAAGCCGGGCTGGTCTGGACGCCTTCCTGGCACGATTTCTTCGCCATCCCGGATAGCGGCCTGGATGACCGCGTCTTCGTCCTTAGCGACATGACGATTGACGTGCAGATTCAACAGGGATGGCCCGCCCTCACCTTCAACGGCGCGGTGGAGTGGTCGCTGGACTATGTGCTACAGGCGGACGCGCTCTGGCTGCCCACGGAGTCCCAACTGCGCCACCTGCTGCAAGTGCGCCTGGCGGACGCGCCGCAGCCCGCCGTCACCCTTCTTTGCCACCCCGACCGGTTTGAATGCCGTCTGGCGCTGTTGGCTGGCGGGCGCGCTTTCACGGCGCTGGAAGCTGTTGACGCTTATGGTCTGGCGCTTCTTTTCTTGCTGGAAGGAGGCGGTGCGTGAATCAATCCGGGCCATTGGCCGTGACGGCGCGACAGGTACGCTGGTTTCGCTTTCGTCGCTCCGGGCTGGCGCGCCCGCTGCCATCCGCGGAGGCGGTGGTGGCGGGATTGGTGGGGGTGCAGGCGCAGATATTGCCGGCATCCGCCCTCGCCCTCTGGCACCGCACCCCCCAACTCGATCATGCCGCGTTTGACCAAATGCTGCACAAAACCCGCACCCTGGTCAAACTGTGGAGCTTCCGTAGCACCCTGCACCTGCATTGCAGTGATGAATGGCCCCTCATTTATGCTGCCACCTGGCAAAAAGGCATGACCTACTATGAGCGGCGCATGATCAAAAATGGGGGCAACGTCGCCGAATTTCACGAAGGCATCCGCCGCGTGACGGACTTGCTGCGCCAGCGCCAAACCATGACGCGCACCGACTTGCGCGCCGCCGACATTGGTCTCAGCGATACCATGCTCTCTTCCTGGGGCGGCATCTTCAGCGAGCTGGTACACCGTGGTTTAGCCTGTCATGCCGGCCAAAACGGGGGCGAGGCCGTATTCGCCTGGCGCGAACATTGATAGCGTGTCACTTTAGATTCTGATTGTGTATTCACCATGCTGTTATGTATAATGGCTTCCTGTAGAAAGGAGCGCAATAATGCTTGAGAATGTACACATCACGAATTTTCGGCTGTTCAAGGATTTCTCGATTGGCGATTTGGCGCGTGTGAACCTGATCGTTGGCAAGAACAATGCCGGCAAAAGCAGTTTGCTCGAAGCCGTTTTCTTGCTGGTCAGTCAGGACTCGTTTGATGTGCTTTTTCAAATACTGGAAATGCGTGGCGAAATTTCGTTTGTGGGAAGCTCGCGCCGTCGTGCCTATGAGGTCGCGCACATCTTTTCTGGACATGCGCTCCAGGATGGGGCCTCAATTCGCCTGGTGAACTGGAAGATTTTGTGCGCTTTTTAGTGCCGCAAATGGACCCGCTTGCACCTTTTGCTAATAACGTTCTGGATGAACTCGAAGCTAGAGAGCTAAATCTGTATGCAAAACAGCGTAGCAAAGCATTTATCCATACGTGGCTTGCCTGGCAGAAAACACCAGGCCTCCCCATGGGAAGGGCGATCACGGCCAAAGCACTCTCAGACGATTCTCCGTTAGTCCTCGATTTTGTCGCCTGGCTAAACCACCTTTTGGTTTCGCCCTCCTGAAGCTCTCTTGTTTCCGGTATTCACTCTTCGTCGATTTGCACACTATGGTATGTCCCTGTTGTCAAAAGAAAGAAGTCAATAATCTAAACGGTATGTTCAATGAGGAGCGGGCACAGCGAGTGGCCCGTGACTACTTGCGGAATGGCCTGGACCCGCGTGCCGGCAAATTGGCGGCACTGGTTGCCACGCACGGACACGAATCGGAGAGCCTGTTGGACGTCGGTTGCGGCACGGGCGGACTGCACCAGGAACTGCTGCGGCGCAATGTGGTGCGGCAGGCCGTGGCCGTTGATGCGTCGGCGGCTTCCCTGGCGGCGGCGCGTGCTAATGCGGAAACGCTGCGCCTGACGGAATCCGTCAACTATTTCCAGCGAGATTTCGCGCAGGAGCCAGAGGCGTTTGCGGCCGCGGATGTAGTCGTTATGGACCGGGTGATTTGTTGCTACCCCTATCTGCAAACGCTGCTGGGCGCGGCGGCGAGGCGGGCGCGCCATCTTATGGTCATCAGCTTCCCCTATGATGATTGGTGGGTGCGCTGGCCTTTTCGCGCCCTGGACGCGGCCCTCACCTTGATTGGCAGCGGTTATCACCCGTTCCTCCATCCGCTGCCGCAGGTGTTGGCCGTGGCGGAGGAGGCCGGCTTGCGCCCGATTCACCAGGACCACTACCGCATCTGGCGCATTATCGCCTTTGCCCGCGACTAGCAAGCCATCGGAGATGCCGGCCGCTGTTTTTGGGGGGCGCGGAAAAACGCGGATTCCGGCTCTTTTGGCCGTGGAAACCCGCGTTCTATCCTTATTCCAACAAGCTGGTAGATGACGAGGTGCGACGCATATCCAGGTGTGCGTCGCACCTCTTGGCTCAGGGGGTGGGGAGGCTGCCGCCGATGTCGGCGGCATTGAATTTCAGCACGCGGTTGTTGGCGCTGTCCACGACGTACACATTGTTTTGCGCGTCCACGGCAATGCCTTGCGGCAGGCCAAACTGCAACAGATCCGTGCCGAACGCACCGAACCGCCCCAGATATTGCCCGCCGGCGTTGAAGATGAGGATACGATACCCTTCGGGGTCGGTTACATAGAGGCGACCGCCGCTGTCCACGGCCAGGTAGGGCTTGTTAACGATGGATTGCCCTTTCCAGGCGCTGATTTTCCACTCCGATAACGGAACCAGGTCCGCGGAGAAGCGCTGTATGCGGCTGTTCCACGTATCGGCCAGGAAGATGTCGCCGGTTGGCCCCAGCGCCAGTCCCACGGGTTCGTGCATTTGTCCCAGCAGGCTGCCCAGGGAACCAACCGATTGCAGGAAATTGCCGTCCTGGTCAAACAGTTGCAGCCGATGATTGCCCGTGTCCGTGACCAGCAGGCGGTTGTCGGGCAGGAGGATGATGTCACGCGGGCCGTAGAAGAGGCCGCCACCGCTCTGTCCTTCGGCGGGGGAGCCGCTGGCCCCAAAGGTGAGGACGACTTGCCCGTCCCGCGTAAACTTCTGAATGCGGTAGTTCCAGGTATCGGCCACGAAAACGAATTCGTCGTTGACGGCGATGCCCCAGGGGTCGTTGAATTGGCCCGGCTGGTCGCCCGCCTGCCCCCAACTGGTGACAAATGATCCATCTGGATTGAAGACGGCGACACGGCTGTTGCCGGCATCCAGCACATAAACCATCCCATTACCGGCCACAGCCACATTATGCGGCCCCATCAACTGCCCCGGACCCGACCCCGTCGTGCCAATCGACAGACTGGCAACCGGCGTCAATTCCCCTTCCGCGTAAGGATTGGGGGGCGGTTCATACGCCGCCGCCGCCGCCCCATAGTCCCACAAATCCGCGTACACGTCCTTGCGGATATACAGGCGCAGCGGGCGACGCAGCGGCCATTGACCCGCCGTGTAGCTGCCGCCGAAAACCTCGCCGTATTGCGTGTAGTCGCGTAGCCAGAAGATGTCCCACAGCGCCTGGCGCACGGCGGGCTTGCCCAGTCCGCGCCGCTGATCCGCCGGAGTCAGATTGTCGCCAATAAGGGCATTCCACCCCAGCTTGCGATACTCCTCCATCGGCCACCAGAGGAAAATGTGGCTCGTCATCTCATAATCTTCGCCTACCAGCGGCTCAACTTTACTATAGTTCGTGTCGCCGACGAGGATTACGGGCGCGTCCAGGATATTGCTGCCCGGATTCTCTCCGTAATAGATGCGGTTGGGATAGTCCCGCAGATACCAGAGGTAGGGCCAGGAGCTAACATTGTCAAAGGCCACCTTCATGCTCTTGTCCCCATTCAAGCGCAGAGATAGCTCGTCGATCTGCTGCATGACGATGTCTTTGGTGGAAGGCGCGCCATGAGCGTAAACGAGGAATTCATTGGTGTAATCGGCGTTGGGGAAGTTTGCCATGTAGGTGAAGCGAATGGTGACGGCGCCGAGGATGATGAGCAGGGTGATCAGGGGGATGCGCTGGCGAATGGCGGCCTCCCCGTTGGGAGCCTCGCTACGCGCCGCCGCCAGCCGCCAGACGTACACCATGCCGCCGAACATGAGGAAGCTGCCCAGCAGTCGGCCCACCGCGGCCAGATTGGCCTGCTCTTGTTGGCCGAATGGGACTTTGCCCAGCAGCAAAGGGCCAAAAGCGAGGAATGCCGCTCCCACGAGGGCGACGCTGACGCCGATCAGGAGGAAGGCGTGGCGGTTCCACAGGTCGCGCAGGTGAAAATCGGCAAATCGCTGCTGCAAGTACCAGCCGCCGGCCAGGGCCATGGGGATGACGAAGTGGGTGCTGAGCCAGGGCATTTTTTCCCCGGCCACAGTGTAGATGACGAAGGTGAGGAGGAACCACCAGAAGAGGAAGGGGACGAAATCCACGAAGGTGGTGGCGCTGACGTGGCCGTACTCGCCGTCCTGTAACTGGTATTTGGCGCGAATCTGGCCGCGACGGACGAGAAACCAGTAGACCAGGCCCACGACGACGATGACGAGGAAGGTGATCAACAATGGCGTCCAACTGGTGGGGACGTCGGCGCGGATGCGGAGAGGATCGGGCAGAGGTTGCCCCGCGCCTTCGGCCTGCGCATTAGCCAGGGCGATGGCCTGGGCGACTTTGCCGCGGTAGACGAGGAGGTTGACGATGCTGCCGGCAAAAAGCCCACCCGTGAGTATGCCCAACCAGTAACCGGCTATCTGGTGCAGACGATGCCGCCTGGTCCAATACGCGGCTGCCAGTAGCGTGAGCAGCAGCGGCAGAAACTCATAAAACGGCATGGCGAAGAAGTAGTAGAACCAGGGCTGGCCGCCGCGCGCCACGCCTTGCTGCTCCAACCAGTACCCCAGCGAACCGATCATGCCGCTGGTCCAGCCGCCGGGATTGGTGAAGACGGAGGTGTACAGGATAAGGAAGATGCTGTGGAAGACGGCGGCGGCGATGAGCCAGCGTCGTCTGTTCCACCAGAGACCGACGAGAATGGCGACGATGAGGGTGAAGACGAGGAAGATGCCGGAGCGCACCAGGCCGGAGGTGAAGAAGGCGTTGTAGCAGGAGCCATCCGTGATGCGGGCGAAGAAGAGTTGTAGTGAGGAGAGGTTTTCGCTGCCCGGCGGGTAGCATTGGTTGAAGCTGTAGTCGCGGGGATTCCAGCCGGCGAGGGTGGTGAGCAGCGGGGAAACGGTGGGGAGGACGAGGGTGGAGAAGAGGAGGATGAGGTCGAATTCGGGATAGTCGTCTAACCGCGGGCGCAGTTTGGATACCCCAATGAGGATGGCGGCGGCGAAAGCGCCAATGCCGGCAATTTCCAACCAGCGAAACACTATCCCATTGCCACCCGCCGTTCCCGTGTCCGCCGCGGGCTGGGCCTCATTTGGATTCGCCGCAAAGCCGCTGCTGCTCTCCGTCGGCACGGCCTGACTCGCCACCTCGCGCCCGGTTATGTATTTGCCGCCAAAGCCCGCACCCAAGAGGAGAATGGCCACGCCCAATAAAATCGCCGCCTGCGATAGTTTGGGCAAAGCGTCACGGAACCAATCACTCGTCCAGAGCAAGACGGCCAGGCGCATCACCAGAAAACTGCCAAAAATAGCCACGTAGATAAACGAGACTTCCTTTGTGCAGAACATCAAGGCCACGCCGGCGGCAAACCAATACAGGTATTTCTCTTGCCGTTGGCGCATGTAATACCACATGGCGATGACGACGATCATGGCCCAGATGATGATGTAGATGTCGTGACGAATGTAGCGGGAATAGTAGGTGATGTAGGGAGAGATGAGGAAGAGGAAACTGGCGAATAGCGCGCCTTTTCGTCCGATCCAATCGCGCAGGAAATAGGGGATGAAGACGAGGAGGACGCCGAGGAGGGCCACGGGCACGCGGGCGGTGAAGTCATTGGCCGCGCCAAAGAGCCAGTAGGAAAAGGCGGTGGCGTGGAACAGAAAGGGGCCGTGCATCAGCGGCGTGTGTTCGTAGCCGTCGCCAATGTAGTATTGATAGGAGTACTGCGTATGCAGACTTTCGTCGTGACTCATAACGCGGTCGCCCAACCCCCAGAAACGGGTGATGAAGGCGAGCGCGATGAACAACAAGTAGAGGGCTTTTTCCCAATCGATGACCAGGGCCGCCGTCCAGAGGCGGCTTTGCGGCGATGGCCGGTCAGTTGCGGGGGCCACCGGTTGGGGGGCGGCGGGCGGAGGTGTAATCAATTCGGTCATAGGCGTTTGCTCTGTTCGTGGTTTCAAAAATGTGCCTGATGAGCTTCACGACAACCTTCCCGAAAGCTCGATTTCAGGTCAGAAAGTGTCTCATGTATGGCGCGCTTGCGCGACGGATCACTCGCTGCCGGTGAGGATGGGCAGGGCGGCGATGGGCGTGGCGGCGACGGTGGGCGTTTCGGCGGGGTCGATCTGGTTGGCCGTCTTCGTGGCGGTGGCGGTGATGGTGGGTTGCTCCGTGGCCGTGGCGATGACGTAGGGGCCGGGGGCGGGCCAGAGGGTGTTGTGCTTGTCGCCCAGAGGGCGCAGGTAGAGCGTGCCGGCAAAAATCATCACCAACAAACCAATCGTCACCCATCCTTTGTGCCAGACATGGTGCAAAACGGCGGGCCGGCGGCGGGCCGGTGGCGTGGGCTGCCACTGCGCCAGCCGCAGTGGATGCGGGGCGGGCAGCGCCGCCAGGGTGTCGTGCAGACGCCGGCTGAGGGCGCGTTCACTGTCCAGTTGCTGCCGGCATAAACCGCACCCCGCCGCATGTTGTTCGACAAGGAGCCGCTCAGATGCCGGCAGCAGCCCCAAAACATAATCTGAAATCAAGTTGAAAACGTGTGCTTGTTCCATCGTCAACACCGAATCACCATTCATCTACGCAAACATTGCCTTACTCATGCGCCAGGATGTCCCGCAACGCCTTATGCGCCAGCCGCATCCGCGACTCCACCGTTTTCGCCGAAATATCCAGAATCTCGCCAATCTCCGCGTAAGCCAACCCCTCGTAATAGCGCAGCACCGCCGTCTCCCGCAACTTCGGCGACAACTGCTTCAATGCCTGCCACACCTCCCGCTGCTGCTCCGACAGCGCCGCCCGCTCCACGGGGTCCGGCGCGGTATCATCGCTCACGTCATCCCCCACAAGCTGCTGCAAGGAAAACGTCGGCAGCCATTTGCGCCGCCGCTTATTGCGGCAGCGGCTGATGGCAATGCGATACAGCCATGTCTTGAAAGCGGATTTTTGCGGTTGGTACGTTTCCAGACGGCGAAAAGCGTACTCAAACGCATCTTGCAGCACCTCTTCCGCATCTTCGCGGTGTTGCAACAGGCTGTAGCAAAGACGGTAGATTTCGCCCGCGTACAGGCGGTAGAGGGCGGCGTAGGCGCTTTCCTCACCCTCCAGGCAGCGGGCGATTAACGTTCTCGTATGGTCGGGGAGCGCGTCCGCGGTAGGCGTCCCGCTCAAGGGCGGCCACAGCAGCGCCTCGGATGACGATAATTGACTCATTATGCTCCAGTCGAAATCTGAATAATGCCCGTATCTACGAACGCTCTTTGGAGATTGGACCGAAGAGAGAATTGGTCCAATCTGGCCTGGCAGTTACCCAATGATTTATTATTACGATGGTCGTAGAATGTGTCGGCCATTTTAGCGGAAAAGGTCCGTCCGCAGCCAGACGATGACGCGGGTTTCGTTGATGGGCACGGGCAGCAGCGCCCCATTCGCGTGCGTGACTGCGTCGCGGAACAATAAACCACGCGCCGCGCCGAGGGCATCAAACGCCATTGGCGTGTCTGGGCGCAGCAGGCCAAAATCGGACCCCACGTAGTCGCTGCCAAAGGATTGCTCCCCGTTTGCCGGGGTGATGATGACGTCGTTGGTGGCTTCCGACGGCGTGGCGTCGCTCACTTGCAGGCGCGCGAAATCGCGCAAATACCAGCGCAGCACGGGCGAATCGACGGCGGAGAAGATGTTCAGGCCGTCACCAGATTGTCGCGTCTGGCGGGAGAACTCTTCGATGGTGCGCACCAGCAGTGGCAGTTCGTCGTCGCTGGCTTCCGCCACCCAACGGGTGCGCGTGTCGTTGGCGGCGGTCTGGTTGAGCCACCAACTGGTTCCCCAGGTGAAGATGACGAGGAAGGCGAGCAGGCCGAGGGCGGTTCCCTGCCGCGCCAGCACATGGTCCCATACCCAAAGGTAGGCGATGGTGGCGAGGCCAAAGACGGCGAGGATGGTGGCGATCCACAAGTTGTAATAGTCGATGTTGTCGGGGGTGGCGTAGCGGATGACTTCCAGATGGCGCGCCAGGCTGGCGATGACGCCGGCGGCGATGAGGAGCAGGAACAGGGCCACGCCCCATTTCTGCGCGCCGGTGTCTGTGCCGGTCCATTCGCTCACTTGCCGCAGGATGTTGTCAATCAACGTGCCGGTGAGTAGGCTGGCGGGAAGCGCAAGCAGGAGGATGTTGTCCATGTTGCCGGGTTGCAGGAGGACGACGAGCAGTGCCCCGACGAACCAGTAGGCGAGAAATGCCGGCATGGCCTCTCCCCGCCACAGTCCCCAAAACACACCCAGCAGGCCAAAGATAAAGAGAAGGGGTTCGTATCGGACGAAAACGAGGATCGGGTCTGCCCAATGACTGAGGCCGGCGGGGAAGCCGAACCGACCCAGCCATTGTCCAAGAATGTTGCCCAGGCTGCCAATGCCGGCAGGATACCACGAGAAGAACGTCCCCAACGCCAGCGCCACCCCCATCGTGATTAATATCCCGTTGCGGATGATGCGCTGCTCCGGGAAGGGCGTTTCCGTGACCAGCGCCGGGCCGAGCGTGGCCTGGGCCACCCAGGCGAGCAGGATGCCCACCAGCGCCGAGTAGAACAGGGGCGCGCTCACCAATCCCAGCCCCAGTGCGACCCACAGGCCATAAAACCAGTGCCGTTGCGCGAATTCCAGAAAACGGAGGCGGCTGAGGACGAGGAACATGCCGGCAAAGAGCGCGATGGTCGCGCCGTCGGCGGAACGGGCGGCGAAGGTGTGCAGCGGGGAGACGGCCAGCGCCAGGCTGGCAATTAGCGCGCCCCACACGCCGAT
Source organism: Ardenticatenales bacterium (assembly GCA_020634515.1). Classification (NCBI taxonomy): domain Bacteria; kingdom Bacillati; phylum Chloroflexota; class Ardenticatenia; order Ardenticatenales; species Ardenticatenales bacterium. The sequence continues at coordinate 959,701 of JACKBL010000002.1, forward strand.
GCGCCGCCGCAGCAGCCAGGGCAGACCAACGAGCGCGAGACCGAATAATGCCGGCACAAACCGGGCCGTAACATCAGACGCGCCCGTGAACGCCATCAGCAGCGTCGTCAGGCTGTAGTAGGCGGGGCTGGCGGGCAACATCGGACTGTTCACCCCTGGCTGCCATCGCTGCCACGCCGCCAGCGCCTCCCGCGCCTCAACCGGAGCCAGCGGGATGCGGTCCAGGTTGGCGAAACGGGCCAGCGCGCCCAGCAGCAGCAAGATGACCAGGGCCACCTGCGCCAGATTCAGCCGCACGACGAGGGGCGGCGGCGGCGCGACACGTTCCGCGTCCATGACCACGGCTGGCGACGAGGCTGCCGCCGCCATCGGGGGTTTTCGGTCTTTATGCTGTGATTGTTTCATTGCGGTTGCCAACGGTAAATGGTCACGCTACTGTTTTGAAAAGCTATTTCCAGATGCGCGAACTTATCCAGCCCTTGTTCGCCGTACTTGCTGCGCTCCAGGCCGCCCACGTAAATGTAATCCACGCCGTATCGGTTCAGCAATGCTTCCGCCGCGGGCCAATTCGTATCCGTATAAATCTGGTCCACTAGCGGCTTGCGGTCGCTCGGTTCCGTGGTGCTGTTGCCGCGCCATTGCCCTTCGTGGCCGGGCCAACCCAACACCGTGGGCAGCCCGGTATTGGCCGAAATGCGCCCGCCTTCGGTGTAGGAGCCATCTACGGCTTCCAGGATGGTGGGCATGGCCTGCACGTTTTGCCGCAGCCACATGATGGCTTCGTATTCGTCCGGGTTGAAGCGTTCCTTGTAGGCCAGCCCGTTCAACGTGGGCGTGCTGCCATATTCAGCGGCGCGGGAAAGGTAGGCGCGATATGGGAAGGTGAGCGCCACGGCCAGCAGCAGGCCGTATCCAACGGTGACGACGATGCCGCCGACCCTGGCGCGCCGCAGCAGGGTGGCGATGGCATACAGGGCGGCCACGCCGAACATGACCCACGCCTGGTAGTAGAATTTGAAGATGGTGTTCAGCCGCTGGCCGAAGTTGTCGCGCAGGTAGACGAATTCTGGCCCCAGGGTGAGCAGCGCGCCGGTGAGGATGAGGAGGAGGACGAAGGGCAGGACGCGGCTGGCGGTGGGGGTGGGTTTTTCCGGCTGCTGATGGTTGACTAGCCCCATGACGACGAGGCCGATGATGGCTGCCAGGAAGAGGGTGAGCCAGGGGACGGCAACGCGCGCGGAGAGGATGGCGGGCAGCAGGGCGAATAGGGCGGAGAATCCCCAGGAGAGCCGCTGCCCGACGGTGACGTCCGCGCCGAGGGGGAGTAAGGGGATGTTTAGGTCGCGTCCCAGGTTGGTGAGCCGCCCGGCGCCATCCGGGCTGATGCCGAAGAGCCAGATGAAGAGCAGTAGGAGAAGGAGGAGTCCGGTGATGGTGATGCCGGCACTAATCAATCCCGTTTTCCAGCCACGCAGCCGCGCCTGGGCAGCCAGCACCAGCAGTAGCGCCGTGATGCTGAAAAGCGGCATGAGGAAGATGATGAGGAATTGGGCCAGGCGCGTGGGTTGCATGAGGAAGGGGAGGAGGAACGGGGGGCCGGCCTGGGAGCGGAAGCCAAGATAGAAGGGGAGGTAGAGGAGAATTGCCGGCACGGCCAACATCAACCCCATCAACAGCCCCTGCGCCAGCAACCTGCCCTGCCAGCGCCCCCGCCGCCGCCAGCGGGCCAACACATACGCGCCAAGAACGACGAACAGGTGAATCAGCACGTCCCACGTGTTCAGGAAAGAGAGTCCGCCCAGGACCAGCACCGTCAGCCCCCATAGCGGCGCGCCCACGGCCTGGATTTCTCCGCGCGCGGTCGCCCAGACGGTGGGTGCGTCCAATCCCGGAGAAGGCGGGTTTTCCTCCTCCGTCAGCTTTAGCCACCACGCCAGCGCCACTGCCAGACTGAGGAAGGCAAATGGCAGCGCCAGCACGTGCGGGTGCATGTCGCCGAGGATGAAGCTGAAGCCGGGGAATTCGGCGATTGGCTCCAGCCCCTGTTCGACTTCCCCGGTGAGTCGCGTTTCGTTGATCACGCGGGAAGAGCGCCACCACCACCACGCCGGACTGTCGTAGCGAGGGCTGTTGGTGGCGGGGCCATTGAGGTCGCGCACGTCCAGCCACTGCCAAAAGTTGGCGGAGCCGAGGTTGTTGCCATGAAGGGTTTCGAGGAGGATTTCCATATTGCCGGCAATTGGCAAAGCCAGCGCCGCCGTCAAACCCAAAGCCCATGCCAGCCGCCGTCCCCCCTCGCTGCGCACCAGGTTGTACACCAACCCGAACGCGCCCGTGGCCGTGCCCGCCAGCAGCCAGGCAATGCCCAAATTGAACGCCACCGGCGACGCCACGCCCGCCAGCCGCGCGATCACGGACGTCATCACATAGCCAAAATAGTAATAGCTGATGGCAAAATTGGAGAGCCAGGGGTCCAACGGCGGGAAGGATGGGCTGCGATTGACGGAATTGAGAAAGGCGAACTCCATCGGCTTTTCCGTGGCGGCGATGCTGGGGTGGTGCGCCCGCACCCACACCCAAAGGGCAAACGTGGCCGCGAAAACGACCTCCGTGAGCAATACCTGCCTCCGATTTTCGCGTAGCCACTGGCGCAGGCCCCCATCGCCGCGCCGATAAATGCCAAAGGAGATGGCCGCCAGCGCCAGCAAGGCCAGGATGATGCTGCCCGTGCTGTTGCTGAGGAAGCCCAACGAGCCGAACAACCAGAAGATGTAGCTGATGATGAGCAGCCCCAGCATTTTCACGAAGGCGTAGCCGCGGTCGGGCAGGCGGGCAAGGACAACGTAGGCCAGTGGTGTGGCCGCCGCCCCTAACATCATCAGTACCAGCCACCAGCGAAATGCAGCGAGAAAATCACTCATAAGGTTACGAAGGATGAAGGACGAGGTTGGCGTCAGCCGCGCACGCGGTAGATGCTGACGCCGCTGTTACGGTAGACTTCTTCTAGCAGCCCGTCGCGGGCCATTTGCGCGAACTTGTCTATCCCGGCGCTATTGTAGTAGGCCCATTCCAGGGGGCCGGCGTAGACGTATTGCACGCCGTATTGATCTAAGATGCGCATCGCTTCGTTGGCGTCCGTGGTGTTGTACAGCAGGTTCACGTCGGCGATGCGTTTGCTGACGACGGTTCCCGGTAGGACGGTTCTTTGTTGTCGTTGATGCCAGTCCCAGCCGACAATTGCCGGCAATCCTGTATACATTGCCACCCGGTTCGCCGCTGCCCGGTAGGGGTTGTCGCTGTGCGCCTCGGCAATCACGGGCGAGCCATCAACATGGCGCATCATCCACTGAATCGCCTCATAATCATACCGCAGGGGAATCGTTTGCCCCATGTCGCCATACTCCGTCACCGTCATGAAGGCCATACCGTCCAGTGTGTGCGGCGCATCTGGGTTCATGCGAATTTGCCATTTTGCCTTCGTCGCCAGCACCGGGTAGAGCAAGGCCATCGCCACGAGGATGCCGAGGCTGGTTTGCCAGGCGAGGCGGCGTGTCTGGCCCCATGCTGCGCGCAACGCCGGCCACGCCCAGGCCACGGCCGCCCCGCTGACCACGCTCAAAATCAGCCACACTTGCAGGTAGAATTTGAACACGGTGTTCATGCGGCCAATGTCTCCTTGCAGGACGACGAATTCCACGGCCAGGGTGAGGAAGAAAGCGGCGGAAATGAGGATGAGGACGACGCGGCGCTCCGGCGATAGGTCAGGTCGCAATCCTAATAAGCCCGCCACGGCCACCAGCGACAACACCAGCGGGGCCACCCAGTAGCCGCGCAGCAGCAGGACCAGAATGAGCAGCAAATAGAGGGCAACTGCTCCGATCACAACCCGGCTCAACGGTTCCCACCGTCGCAGTCCTTCTTCCGTCCATGTCTGCGTCCAGGCGCGGAACTCGCGCGCCAGGTGGGTGACGAGGATGAACAGAAACAGGCCATAAATGAACAGGTAGTTGCTCAGGTGCGTGTGTGACCCTTGCCACAGTGTGACGGAGGCGTAGCCGACGCCGTAGTTTTGCGCGTAGGGGAGGAAGGTGATCACGGCGATGCCCACCAGCGCCGCGGTTTGCAGCGCCGCCTCGCCCAAGGCCACCAGACTCAGGCCGCCGCGACGGCGAATGCCGGCAAACAGCACAGCCAAACTACCGATCACCAGATAAGTAGGCCAGTCCCACGTATTCGTGGCGCGCAACACGCCAATCGCCAGCCCGCCTACCAGCCACTGCCCCACACGCTGCCAGCCGCGCCGCCGGTCGTCCGCTTCCTCCAGCGCCAGCGCCACCGCCCAACCCAACGCCAGCAGCATCAGGGGCATACTGATCATGTGCGCGTGCAGGTCGCCGTAGAGGAACGTAAAGAAGGGGAATTCGGTGATAGGGGCGGTTTCGCCTTCATTGATGTTGATGGCGCGGGTAGCGGTCCAGAACCAGTCGCCGGGGTAAATGGCGGGTGCTTTGCCGCCAATGAGGATGTCCGCGCCACCGTCCAGCACGCGCACCAGGTAATCGACCGTGCCAATGCCGGTCTCCACGGTGCTGTCGCTGGTGCGATACCAGGCATCCGCCAGCACTTTGACTTCCGCCAGGTTGCCGAGGAAGACGCACAAGAGCAGGGCGACCAGCCCGGCCATGACGGCGCGGGAGCGGAGTCGGGTCTGTACTCGCTGCCAGAGTGAGCCGACGGTTTCCCGGGCGCGTTCGCGGTAGGCGACGAGGTTGGCGGCGATGGTGAATGCGCCCATGCCGGTGAAGCTGAAGAGGGTGGGGAGGATGAGGTTGTAGGCGATTGCCGGCATTATCCCCAACAACTTCGTCAGCGCCCCCACATACACAAAACCATAGTAATAATAGTTAATGTACCCCCCGCTCAACCACGGATCGTAGGGCGGAAACGTCGTGCTTTTCATCACCGCCGTGAAATACGAGAGGTCCATAGGCTTCTCGCCACCCCAAATCACATCCCACACATCCGGGTTGCCCAGGCGGATGCCGATGAAAAGCAGATACAGGCCCAGGCTGACCGCCTCCATCAGCACAACGTAGCCGAGGTGGGCGCGCAGAAATTCGAGAATCTCCTGGCGGCGGCGCAGGAAAATGAACAGATTTAGTCCTACCAGCAGCGCCACGCCCACCAGCAACGTGCCGCGCGTGTTCCCCGCCAGTTTTAGGCTCGCCAGAATCCAGCCAAAATATGAGACCAGCAGCAGCGAAAGGATGCGGCTGAGGGCATAGCCCCGGTCGGCAAACCCGCGAAACAGCACAAAAGTCATGGGGAACGTGAGCAACCCCAACCCTACCACGGCCAACCACCAGATCACGGCTGCCGCCGCCGGGCTGCGCTCCAGCAGCCCGTCCAGGTGGAAAATGGCGCGGAACGTACCATTTGCTTGCTGCGTCGCTTCATCTTGCGGCGTGAGCATGAGGCCATTGGGGGCGCGCGTCGCCTGCCCCGGCGTCATGAAGATGACCTGGCTCAGGTCCACGTTGTTGAGTACGGCGGCGGTTTGCGCGGGGTCGTAATCGTCCTGCTTCACGAACACCCATACCGGTGGATGGTCGTAGACGCTGAACGCCTCTTCCGCCGCCAGATCGCCCGGCGGCGGCCAACCCGCCGGCGGCTGCTTACCCCAACCCACCTGCCCGGTAATGTCACTGACGTGCAGCGGGCCAATCGTGAAGTCCGCCTGGTATTGCTGGACCAACTCAAAACCCAGGTCGCCGTTGAACAGCCCCTCGTAATAGCGCATCGTTAGCGGGTAGGAGAGGGGCAGCCGCGCCGTACTCCAGATGGCGCGCTGGCTGGTGAGTAGGATCACGTCGGATTCGTTCAGCCACGCCAGCATTTGGTCGCGCTTTTCCGGGCTGTCCAGGTTGGTGATGGGGACCTGCCCGCCGGTGATGCCCACGAAGTATTGGCTGTACGGGTCGCGCCCGTGCAGGCGCACGGGCAGGGCATCGTCCCAGGTTTCATTGGCGATGACGCTGGTTCCCATGCGGATGGCGCCGCCGGGCCGTCCCTCGACGATGACGAGGTAGGGCGTGTTTGCCTGTAAGATGGCGGGAGCCAACGGCACGGTGATGGCCTGCCGTTCCTGCCCCAGGGTGAATGTTGCTTCCGCTTCCGCCAGTGGTTGGCTCTGGTTGTCGCCGCTGACCAGGCGCACGGCCAGCGCCGCGCTGTCGCTGCCACCTTCCGCGGCGCTGAGGTAGTTGAAGCGCACGCCGGTGACGGTGGCTGCGTTCGAGACCAGGGAGTCGGGCAGGGTGAAGGAGAGATTGAGCGGTAGGCTCTCCGGCATCAGGTCGTACCCTTTGAGGGGGAGCTGGATTTCGCCGGGCTGCCCATCCACTTCGTACACCAGTGACGCACCGCTGCGCAAGTTTTGATACATCCACTCGGATGCGGCGACGCGCGTTACCGGTTGGTGGTAAATCTGCACGAAGGCGTAGGCCCAGAGGAGGCTGGGGACGAAGGCGATCATGGCGAGGAGGGCAACGCCGAGGCGGTAGAGGGGGCGGCGGTTAGGGGCGGCGCCGGCCTTGCGCCAGAGTTCTACGAGTGCCCACCCCGCCAGCAGTAGGAGGAAGGGGTAGAGGGGGAGGAAGTAGCGGATGGATTTGACCCAGCGGGTAGCCATGAAGAGGAAGTAGAGGCCGATCCAGGCGACGGGGAGGGCGTGCGCCAGCCAGTCCGGTTTGCCGCGAATGATGCGCCACAAGGCCCAAAGGAAGCCGATCCAGGCGAGAATGCCGGCACTCAACCCCATCCCATACAGCACCATATTGCTCAACGGAAAGACGATGGGCGCGCGGTCCGTCCATTGCAGCGCCGGTGGGAAGCTGGCATCCGGGCTTTGCAGCCGCTGGATTTCTTCCATGTTGCTGCGCCAGGCGGGGTTGAAACCCACCAGCGTCTTGGCGACGATGGTCAGCAGGCCGGGTTCCGTGCCTGTTTCTTGCAACGCAATAGACCGGACCATGGCCGGGTCCTGGAAGGCGTAGGGCTGCGCCAGGCGGAACACGAGCAGCGACATCAGGGCGGCCAGGGCCACGCCGATGATGGCCCGCTGCACATCCGTGTAGCCGGCTTCGCTGGAGAGATAGCGAAGCCCCTGGTAGCCGGCAGCCTGGCCGCGGCGCGCCAGCCAGACGATGGCGGCGACGCCCGCGAGCATTGCCACGGGCGCGACATTGATGCGCGAGGCCACGACCAGCCCCAACCCCAGGCCAAACAGGAGCCACCAGCGCTTCTTCTCCCCGGCGGCGGCGGCGCGCACGGCCGTGTACATGGTCATGGTGGTGAGCGCGGCGGCCCAGTTGTCCATGGTGAAGAAGTGGGATTGCTGGATGGGCATGACGGCCACGGCCAGGAAGAGTGCGCCTAGCAACCCGACGCGCCAGTCGTAGAGGCGGCGGCCAATGAGGAAGATGAAGGCCACGGAGAGCAGGTCCACGAGGCCGCTGAGGGCGCGCCCGACGAGGTGAATGCCGTCGTAGGCGGTGAAGGAGTAGTGGCAGAGGGTGTCGAACAGGTCGCAGAACTTGACCGCCCATTCGGCGACGAGGCGGGTGGCCGTCATGGGGAAGTTACCGTAGACGTAGAAGGTCTGGCCGGCATTATATGGATTGAGCGGCGATTCCGAGGTGCGCAGGTAGGTCAGTGGATCCGTGCTGTGCAGTTGGGTTCCGACGATGGTGAGGAACCGCTCATCGGGGTGCAGATGGTTGTCGCCATCCCAGTTGAGGCCGGTGAAGCGGAAATAGGCGGCAAGGATGAGGATGAGTAGCAGGGGGACGAGGGCGATTTGCTCCCAGCTCCAGCGGCGCGGCGGAGGCGTTGGAGGAGTGTCCGTCGTTGCCGTTTGGTCGTTTGGTTCCTCAGGGAGGAGCGTTTGCGGGGAGAGGGCGTCCTGTTCTGGATCGGGCATGGGTCAAGTGAGTCGTGAAAGGGTGGTTTGAGAGTTGGTTTTCCGGTTGCGGCCGCGGCGGCCGGTTTTCCGCTGTTATTTATACACGGTGCTGCCGGCAAAAGCGCAAACTGCGCATGATGATAACCGAGAATGGTCGCCCGGTCGCGGGCGGCTATGAATTCTAACGAATTTATGCGGAAAGGAAAACCGCGCGGCCGGCGAAAAAGGGGTTTCGCGGGCTGGTGACAAAAATCGCCGTTTTGTTACAATCGCATTCCCTAACGGACCCATGCGTGCCGGCATTCGCAATCGACGACCGTCAACTGTCAATTGCCAACCATCAACTGTCAAATGACAACATCTTCCCGGAAGTTGCCGCCCAGGGCCATCATCTGTGACTAAGTTTCCGGGAAGATCATTCTCAGTCCCCCATGTATGTTCATAAGGAGTAAGTTGTGTTCAAGAAACCCCTGAGTATCGTTGCGTTTCTCTTATTGGCGGGCGCGTTTGTGTTGCTGCTTATCGGCAGCGGCGCGGCGCAGGCGGCCTCCACGCTGTCGGCGGGCGATCTGGCTGTCGTTGGCTTCAATTATGATGATCCGGATGAGTTCGCTTTTGTGCTGCTGGTGGACGTGGATGCCGGCACGGAAATAAAGTTCACGGATAATGGTTGGAAAGCGGACAACACCTTCCGCACCGGCGAAGGCATCCTGACGCTCACCGCCAACGTCCCCGTGGCTGCCGGAACCGTCGTGGATATGGTCGCGCCGTTTGCCGGCACGAGCGACTGGTCTACCTCTCTCTCCGGCAGCCTCGCCTTCTCCACCGGCGGCGACCAGATTCTCGTCTACCAGGGCACGGAAGCCAGCCCCACCTTCATCTACGCTCTGAACAGCGAAGGAACCGGTTGGCAGCCGGATGCGACCAATTCCAACACCTCCGCCCTGCCGCTCGGTCTTTCCAACGGCTACACGGCGGTGGCCTTGAACGAGGTGGACAACGCCGTGTACGCGGGGCCGACGGAGGGGACCGTTGTGACGCTGCTGGGCGTGATCGGCAGTACGGTGAACTGGTCGGGGGATGATGGGGTGCGGCAGATAATGCCGGCAGGTCCCTTCACCATTCTCCCCCCCGGCGGCCCCACCCCTACGCCCACGACGCCCCCGCCTTCCTGCGCCACCATTCCCGAAATTCAGGGATCGGGCAACGCTTCCCCGTGCGAAAACCAGTATGTGAGCAACATTGAAGGCTGCATCACAGGCGTCACCAATACCGGCTTTTACTTCCAGGATGAAACAGGCGACGGCGATCCGGCCACGTCCGATGGTATTTATGTCTACCAATACAGCACCTGGACCAATCCGGGCAACTGGGCGATTGGCGACCGGGCCCGTGTCTCCGGTCAGATCATCGAGTATTACGATACGACCGAATTCCAGTCCGGCAATAGCGTGACCATCATTGGCAGTTGCACCCCGCCTGCCGCCGTCACCGTGCCCCCCTACACCGATCCCAACATGAATGCGATGACCTTGTACGAACAGTATGAGGGGATGCGCGTGCAGATGACGTTTGACGGCTGGGTTGTGGGCGCGACCAAGCGTTTTATTTCCGACTTCCCCGCGGGCGACCCGGAAATCGCCTTCGTGGATTTCGGCAGCGCCATACCCGCTTACAGCCGCGTTTTTGAGATGGATTATGCCGGCTACCAGGGCATCAATTACATCAGCGGCGGGTTGGATCAGGATTTGCCCGACCTGGATTTTGGCGATGAAATTGCCGGCACGAACGTCACCGGTGTCTTGGGGTATCAATTCGACAAATACACGCTCCTCGTGGACGTGGCCCCCACGCTGAATACCGTGGACAACGCAGACGTCACGCCGACCAACCCGGACTTGAATGCCCTGGCGCAGGAGTTCGACGTTTGCTCCTTCAACGTCGAGAACCTGTTCGACTACATCAACGACGGTCAGGGTGACTGGGGTGATTGGGCGCCCGGTTGGCCCAACAGTGGTTCGCCCGAAGGTCAGGCGTTGTACGCGACCAAACTGGCGGATACGGCCAGCGTGATCGTCAACGGCATGAAGTCCTGCCAGGTGATAGGCGTGCAGGAAATGGAGGGCAAGCAGCAGGTGTATAACGATCTGGCGGCGGCGGTGGCCGCGCTGACGCCCGGCTACGGTTGGACCGGTGTCTACGTCGAATCGGGCGACGCGCGCGACATCTCGCAGGGCTTCCTCTATCGCAGCGATGTGACCCTGGTGGGTAGCGTCACGCCGGTGAGCGGCGCGCCATACACGTCCTGGGTGGCGGATGGCGTGTTGGACTTCGTGCGTGTTCCGGCGGCGGCGTTGTTCCGTTTCCATGCCGGCACGCCCTTCCAGACTGACATTCATATCTATACCGCGCACTTCAAATCGAAGCGCTCCAGCAATTCTTGCGCCACGCCCGATTGCACGGACGTGCGCGAGAAGGAAGCGGCGGATATGCGCGACATCCTGGCGCATCACCAGGGAGCGGGGGAGCAGGCGATTGGCGGCGGCGACCTGAATGATACGTTTGGCTCTTCGCCGATTGCCATTTTGGAAGCCTCCCCGGACGTGACGACGTTGTATGCGAATCTGCCGGCATCCGCCCGCTGGAGTTACGTGTTCAATGGCGAGAGCGAAGTGCTGGACCACATGTATGCCACAAACAACCTGGTCGGACCGGCGCTGCCATCGCTGCTCTGGCAGTTCAGTTTCAACCCAATCCACGTCCACGCCGACTTCCCCAGCAATGAACGCTCATCCGACCATGATCCGCTGCGTGCGATTTTTGGGGTGCCGGATTTGAGTGATATGCCGGCATTCGGCACAGCCTGGCACAGCTATGATGGCCTGCAACTGGGGGCCACCTGGGACGGCGATGCGAACGACGCTGCCGGCAGCGACAACGCCACGGACGATGGCATTGCCATCCAGGCCACCTACTGGCATCCCTACCAGACCGTGAACGTGGCCGTGAACGTGATGGGCGGCGGCGGTTGGCTGGCCGGCTGGTTCGACTGGAACCTGAACGGCGCGTTCGACCCCGGCGAGATGGGCATCAACAGTGCCGTGAACGCCGGCGCGAACACCGTTGCCGTCACCATTCCCGGCACGGCCCAGATCGGCCTTGGCGCCGTCTCCGTGCTGCCCGCCCGTTTCCGTCTCTACAACAGCCCCACCGACCCCACGGCCATGACAACCGGCGGTGTCGTCGGCGGCGAAGTCGAAGATTACAACTTCAATATTCCCGCTTCCGGCGCGCCCATGCTCAACCTCAGCTACACCTACCAGATGAACAATGGCACGTCCGGCTCCGGCTTCGCCACCTTGTTGGCCGGGCAGACTTTCGTGGACAATGGCACAGGCGGTAACTGGACCTTCCTCAGTAACCCGGCGCGCATCTACCTGCAATACAGCGGTGGCGCCAACTGCGCCGCCCGCGTCCTCGGTTACTTCACCGGTCCCACGACGCTGCAAGGCTATCGACTCTGCCAGGACGGTTCCGGCGCGGTCGGCATTTGGAATGCCACCCGCGTCCTCAGTCCGCAATAAGTGACAAGGGCGCATCCGTACTAAAGATTGGTGATGACGGATGCGCTGGACTGGTGGAAATGGCCGTTGCGCGCGCTAAATTGGTCCAATCTCCAGAGAGCGCTTGAAAAATAAACGGGTAATCGCGAATAGCCCCCTCCCCCCCCCCCGCGGGGGAAGGGGGTTGGGGGATGGGGGGGCTTGCTTAAACCTCCAGACGCGATTACTGGAGCTGTTTCTTAAAGTTCAACAAGCTTCCGGGAAGGGGGTCACTCGCGCAAATCTTCCCGGAAGCTCCGGACTTCCGGGAAGGTGGCCGCTCCAACGGCACAAAAGAAATTGCATCCGGGGCGCACCTGACTATAATGACAGGCAGTCAGGCCGTGATTTTCTGCGGCCATGACGACTTGTTGACGCCAATAGTGAGAGCCGCCTGTCACCATGTTGCTAATGACGCACACTGTACACAGGTGATTCCACCCACTAGCACAAAGAAAGAGTGAATCGAATGGACAATGCAACAGCAGCCCGCATCCTGGTAATTGAAGACGAAGACCGTATCCGCCAGTTTTTGCAACGTGGCTTGACTTATGAAGGGTATCGCGTGGACGCGGCGGCGGATGGGCGCATTGGCTTGGAATTGGCCCGTGATACGCCCCCTGATCTGGTGCTGTTGGACATCATGCTGCCCGGCATTGATGGATTTGAAGTATGCCGACGGCTGCGCGCCGTAAGCAAGGTGCCGATTCTGATGCTCACGGCGAAGGAGTCGATTGAGGATCGGGTGACGGGGCTGGACGCGGGCGCGGATGATTATCTGACAAAGCCGTTTTCGTTTGATGAGTTGCTGGCGCGGGTGCGGGCGCTGTTGCGGCGGGCGCAGCCGGCGAAGCCGCAGGTGTACCGTTTTGCCGACCTGGAATTGGATACGGGGACGCGGCAGGGGCGTCGTGCCGGCAAAACCTTCGACCTCACCGCCAAAGAATACGAACTCCTGGAACTCTTCATGCGTCATCCTCGCCAGGTGCTCACCCGCGACGTCATCTTCGACCGCGTCTGGAACTACGACTTTGGTGGCGAAAGCAACATCATCGAGGTCTACGTCCGCTACCTGCGCCAGAAAACAGAACAAGACGATCTCTCCCGCCTGATACACACCGTCCGTGGCATTGGTTACGTCCTGCGCGAAGAATAACGGGCGCGCCGTTGGCGGGACACTTTGGGTCTACTCATCCTGCCCTTATCTTTTCTCGGTAGAATTCTCCCAGATTTGATTCCGCCTTTGGAGAAACCTTTGTCCATTCGCTTGCGCCTCACCCTCGTCTATACTTTCATCCTCAGCGTCATCATTATCTCCTTTGGCGGCGCTGTCTACATCATTTCCCGCGAGACGCTGTTGGCGGAGGTCGATCAGAGCTTGCAGGAAATAGCCGCGGCGGTGCGCGACCGTAGCCAGGCGGTGACACTGCGTGACCTGCCGATTGTCGTTCTCTCCACCGATGGACTGGATATGTTCCAGTCCGCCTCCTATTTCGTCACGATTGTCGATGAGAATGGACGCTACGTCGACAGTTCGACCAGCCTACGCGGCTACAATCAACTCCTCGATCCTTCCGGTTTGCACCAGGAACCCTATTACAGCATGGTCATGCGCCATAACAGCACGCTGCGCGTCCTTACCGTGCCGCTGGCCGTGACCACCCCCGCGGGAGCCGACATCATCGGCTACGTCCAGGTCGCCACCCTGATCGACGATTACTTGCTGGCGATGCAGCGCCTGCGCCTGACGCTGTTGTTCACGGGAATTGCCGCTATCACCCTTTCGTTGTTTGTAGGCGTCTATGCGTCGCACGGGTATTTGAAGCCGCTGGATGACATTGCGGCTGTTGCGCTGCAAATAACGCGGGCGGACGATCTGGGGCGGCGGCTGCCGGATACGGGGCGGGAAGATGAGATCGGCCACATGACGATGGCCCTGAATATGACGCTGGACCGCCTGGAGAAGTTGTTTCGCTCACAGCAGCGCTTCCTGGCGGATGTGTCGCATGAGTTGCGCACGCCCCTGACGGCGCTGCAAGGGAACGTGGATTTAATGCGCCGCATGGGGGAGGCGGACGAGGAATCGCTGGCAGCCATGCAGGAGGAACTGGCGCGGATGACGCGCCTGGTGGGGGATTTGCTGTTTCTGGCGCGTGCGGACGCCGGCGGCCTGCCGATTCAACGCCAGCCGGTTGATTTTGACACCGTTTTCCTGGATGTGTATCGGCAGGCGCAGCATTTGACGGACAGCGTGCGGATTGAGTTGGTGGAAGTGGATCAGGTGCGCCTGTTGGGGGATGGGGATCGTTTGCGTCAACTCTTGCTCAATCTGGTGGACAATGCGATCAAGTACACGCCCGCGGGGGGCAAAGTGAGTCTGGCGCTGTGCAAGGAAGACGGCATGGCGCGCGTTGAGGTGACGGATACGGGTGTGGGAATTCCGCCAGAACATCTGCCCTTGATTTTTGATCGGTTCTACCGGGTGGATGAGGCGCGCACGCGGATTCAGGGGGGATCAGGATTGGGTTTGTCGATTTCGCATTGGATTGCCCAGGCGCACGGGGGGCGGATTACGGTGACGAGCGAGGTGGGGAAGGGGACGACGTTTGTGTTGTGGCTGCCGGTGCTGCCGGAGGCGCGGCGCGTGATGCCGGCATCTACCACCGAAACGGGCGCGGCGCGGCGGGTATTGGCGGCCATCAGCAGCAACCGCCACGATCTCCCCTGACTGCAATTATCGCCGCAGCAAGATGTAGACGCCAATCAGCACCAGGAATAGGGCGCTGAGAATGCCGGCATCAAACCACCCAAAATTGTTCAGCAGCAGAAAAGCCCCCAACAACATCAGCAGACCCCCTATCAGTAGCGGACGCCCTTCGGACTGACTGAGCCGCTCCACGCTTTCGCTCACCGTCTGCCCCAATGTAGACAGGTTTTGCCGAGCGTATGCGCGCGGTGGCGTGTCCAGGTGCGTCTCGCGCGGCATAATCACCGTCAGCGCCAGGTACAGGAGCGGGCCGAGGCCGCTGGCGGGGATCAGGAGCAAAAACGCAATACGCACCAGCAGCGGGTCAATTTTCATGTAAGCGGCAATGCCACCGCAGACGCCGGCGATGATTTTGTCTGTTTCACTGCGTACAAGTCGATTTTCGGTCATAATGTCGTCAAAAGTGGGTGATTGATTGTTGATGTGGATGGTGACTATTCACGACGACCTTCCCGGAAGTTGTTTTGATGCCAAACGATCTGGATAATGAGGCGTTTGGGGCTTGAAATCGAGCTTCCGGGCAGATCGCCTGGACCATATACCCCAGAGGCAGGATAGTCACTGTGTACGTGCCTATACGACGCTAGATCGTGAAAGTTGCGCCTCAATTGCATCCCCAAATCGTGAGAAGGGTCTCATAATGGTCCACACCCGCCATCATGGGTGTGCTTGGGGGTGGCTGGTTGTGTTATACTGCGCCGCTGATCGGATACGGCGAATGTGCGTCGCCGTTGCACTGTGCGTGTGGAAATTACACACTGCGACAATTTCAATACGACCCGGACTGGCGCAGTCTTCCTACTGTTCCGGTCTCTCTGGAATCAATGCCGGCATCCTGGAAAGAAAACCTCGCCACTTTCATGCAATACCCTCCCATGCGCTTCTTGCTGCCCTGGGCCGTGCGTTTGTTGGCCCCGCGACAGCGCGTGGGTGTGGCGTTGGTTGTGCGCAACGATGCCGGCAATGTCCTCATGCTACGACACGTTTTTCACCCCCACGTCCCCTGGGGACTCCCCGGCGGCTGGCTGAAACGGAACGAAGACCCCGTTATCGGCGCGCTGCGCGAACTGCGCGAAGAAACGGGTCTCCACGCCGTGGTTGGCCCCGTGGTCCATGTGAGTTATGATCCCAAACCGCCGCATATTGGCCTTGCCTATCTCGCCTACGCGAATGGCGCAGAGGCCCTCAACGCGCCGTTGCGCCTGAGCGGCGAGATCCTGGAAGCCGCCTGGTTTCCGCCCCGCGCGTTGCCGCAACCGCTGCTCCCGTTTGTGGCCGCCGCCATCGCCGCGGCTGTGCGGGAAGACGTGTCTCCAGCTTAGGACTGACGATGAAATAAAGTGCGGAATCGCATCGTCAGTTTGCAGGAACGGCAAGGAAACCACTTCGTTGTCTTAAAATTCCGTTCCTTAAAGCTGCACAACGAATAGGATTGCATGACGTATGAACCGACGTTCATCGCCCGGATTGGGACAGTGGCTGACCGTCTCCTTGATGGTCGTGTTCATCATTTTTCTGTTTTTCAAGTTGTATCAGTACACGCAGTTTCAGGCATTTATGCCGGCAGGAATGACCATTGCCGGCGTAGACGTAGGCGGACTCACGCGCGAACAGGCCAGCGACCTGCTCACCGAACGCTACCTGCGCGCCCCCGTCACTGTTTACCACCTCGATACGGCCATCCAGATCGATCCCGTCGATGCCGAATTCCAGCTTGACCTGCCCACCATGCTCAGCGAAGCGGATTTTGAGCGCAGCCAGCAAGATTTCTGGTCCGGCTTCTGGGGCTTTCTCTGGGGGCGTCCCGTCAATGTGAACATGGTAGAACTGCGTGCCACGCACAACCGCGACGCGCTGCGGGACGTGGTGCAACTGATTGCCAGCTCGCTCGATCAGCCGGCACAGCCGCCGCAGCCCGTGCCCACTTCCATGAGCTTCCAGTATGGCGCGTCGGGTACGAAGACGGACATCGAAACCAGTCTGCCGGCCATTGAAAATGCCTTTTATCGCGCCGTGGACCGTGAGGCGACGTTGGTTGTGGACCCGATTGAGGCGCAGCGCCCGGACATTCAACTGCTCGCTCGCCTCATGGTGAACCATTTGCAAGGTTTCAACGGCGTTGCCAGCGTTTTCATCATGGATTTGCAAACGGGCGAGGAGATTTCCTACCAGCCAGATGTGGCCGTCTCTGGCATGGATATGCTCAAACTGCCCATTACGCTGGAAGCGTATCGCTTGCTGGACCCACCCTTGACGCTATCGCAGACCAGTCTCATTTCCAATACGCTGATGCAGCCGGGCAACACGGCGGCAAACCAATTGTTAACGGTTGTTGCCGGCAAAAACGATCCGTTTGCCGGCGCGGACATCGTCACAGAGGATTTGCAGCGATTGGGGCTGGTGGATACCTTCATGGTCGCGCCCTATGATGAAGCGCCACGCCCCACACTGCGCACGCGCCAGACACCCGCCAACCAAAACGCGGAACCGACCGCGAACCCCGATCCCGCGATGCAAACGACGGCGGAAGATATGGCTACGCTGCTGGCAATGCTCTACTACTGCGCCGAGGGTAATGGTGGGGCGCTACGGGCGATGTTTGCCGCCGATTTGACGCAGGGGAAATGTCAGGCGATTATCGACGTGATGACGCGCAACCGCATCGGTAGTCTGATTGAGGAGGGTGTGCCGCCCGATGTGCCCGTGGCGCACCGGCACGGTTGGATCAATGACACGCATGGAGATGCCGGCATCGTCTACTCCCCCAACGGCGCATACGTCATCGTCGTCTTTATGTACAAACCTGACTGGCTCGAATGGGAAATCAGCTCGCCCCTTATCGCCGAACTCTCCCGCGCCACCTACAATTACTTCAACTTCGACAACCCCTTCCTCGGCGGTTGAGTGGAGGCGAAGGCTTTTTCCGTATGTAAACGATCCCATTCCGTACCGAAAAAGCCTCAAGTCAATCCCAAAAACCACGCCTCTTCTGGATCATTATTTTTCTGGAATGGCCTAAATCGAAACGCTCGCTGTTTGATGGATGATTCGCATGAGAAGACAAACCTCCATTAGCACAATCCTCCTGCGCATTCTCCTGCTGCTCGTTTTTCTCGCGGGCGTTGGCTACGCCGGCTATCAGGCGTTCCAGTACTGGCAGGTGCGTGATTTGCTGCCGGTGGGGATGACGATTGCCGGCATCGACGTGGGTGGACTCACCCTCAATGAAGCCGCTGAACGAGTCAACGCCGCCTACACCGCCCCCATCTACCTCACCCATCTGGACGAACAGGTAGAAATTGATCCCGCCCGCGCCGGATTCCAATTCGACCTGGATGGCATGATGCAGGAAGCGCAAGCGATGCAGCAGACGCAAACCTTCTGGCAAGGCTTTGCCGCCTACCTGCTCCAGCGCCCCGTTGCGCCGGAAGCTGTCGAACTGAAGGCCAGCAGCGATACCAACACCCTGCGCGACATTTTGCAAATCGTCGCCGACTTGCTGGACCAACCGGCGCAAGCGCCAGGGATGAACACGGAGACCTTCACCTTCGTCCCGGGCAAGACGGGTTACACCACGGACATTGATGCCAGCCTGCCGGCAGTGCAACAGGTGCTGTTTCAGCCGGACAACCGCGTCGCCACGCTGGTCGTTCACGATCAACCGCCGGAGGCGCCCGGCATGGACATGCTCAAGCGCGCCGTGCAGGCGGAGTTGAACAGTTTCGCCGGCGTGGGCAGCGTATTTGTGATGGACCTGGAAACGGGCGAAGAGTTTGGCATCAACGCGGACACCGCCCTGTCCGGCCTCAGCATCCTCAAAGTGGGCATTTTCGTGGATGCGTTTCGCGCTTTGAATGGGCCGCCCGATGAATATGTGCGGAGCCTCCTGGAAGATACGGCGATTCATTCTAGCGACTACGGAGCTAACCTGCTGCTGCACGTGGCCGCGGGCGAGAATAACACGTACAAAGGCGCGGATGTGTTTACGGAATCGATGCACGAGTTGGGATTGGTGAACACGTTCATGGCTGTGCCTTATGACGCGGCGGTGGTGGCTACGCGCCCCAGCACCTACGTCACGCCGGCCAATTCCGCGGGCGAACTGCCCATGCAGCCCGATCCGGCGCGCCAGTCCACGGCGGAGGATATGGGCACGCTGATGTCCATGATTTACTATTGCAGCAAGGGGGGCGGCACGCTGCTGGCGGTCTATCCCGACCAGATTACGCCGGGGGAATGCCAGGAGATTATTGATCTGATGGAGCAAAATCTGGAGGGGAACCTGATTCGCTTTGGTGTGCCCGATGGTGTGCCTGTTTCGCATAAGCATGGGTGGGATAGTGTGACGCATGGCGATGCCGGCATTGTCTACTCCCCCGGCGGCGATTATGTCATCGTCGAATACCTGCACCAATCAGGCGACTGGCTGCCCATTGAGTACAGCTTCCCCGTCCTGCGCGAGATTTCCCGCATCGTCTACAACTATTTCAACCCCGACCAACCCTTCGCCGGGCGTCCCTCCACCCTGGGTGATGACCTTTCTCCTACCCCCGAACCCACCCTGGAGCCGACACCGGAACCCACGCCGGAAAGTGGAAACTGAGAGAAATGATCAATTGTTGAATGGGCGAATTGTCGTATGGCTAACGAGTCGCCACTCAGTTATCATTATTCAGTAGCCGCGCCAGCGTCGGCAGTGCCTCCACATCGTACATTAGCCAGCGCGCCAACTCATCATGGGGCCAATTCTGCCGCCATTGCCGGTACGTCTGCATGGGCAGGTTGTGGAAGAATAGCGCCACGACCACGGGGACGCGATACGTCAATGGTTCGCCGTAGTAGACGCCGGTCAGCACCCCCGGCAAGGAGCCACCCTTATACCCCATTGTCCAGAACACGTCCTGGTTCACAGCGAAGATCATGGGCCACTCCAGATAGTGCCGCACCAGGATATTCATGTAGCCGGTCGTTAGTTGATTTTGGGCAATCCGACTCATCAAGTTCGCGTAGTCACGGGCTGAAGCACGTGCGCCCAGAGACTCGGTGAATAGCCGCTGTGTCTGGACGGACGGTCGGCGATTGCTGCGTCGCCAGGCGATTTCCGCGGCGCGAAAACTGGGGTCCAGGGCGAAGGCGTCGGTCAGGCGCATCACGTCCGCGCCATAGGCGTCCAGGTCGGCGGCGTATTGCTTGATGGCATCCGGGTCGCTGCCGGCACGCAAATGATTCGCCATCACCAAAAACTGACCAATAAACGGGCAGGGCGCACCCTGGCTGCCCAATCCCATCTCCTGGGCGGTGGCTTCGAGGCGCGCCTGCCCCAGCCGCTGATGCAGATAATCCGCCGCCGCGTTGGAGCTGTGTTGTATCATCATCCACGGCACTTCTTCCAGGGGCGTGCGGGGGGGATCGGCGGCAATCAGGTCTCGCGTGCCGGCATCTTCCAGGGCATACGTGTGCGCGTTCAGGTCCGTTCCCGGCAGATAATACTGCTCCAGATCACGCAGTGGAACCCACTCCGTGGGATCAAGCTCCCCCGCGTTCACCGCCTCCGCATAAGCCAACAAGTCGATTAACTTGGCAACGGAAGCCAGCGGCATCGGCGTATCCGCATTCAAGTAGATGCCGTATGGCTCCTGCCCCACGCGGAAAGCCACCAGCCCCACGTCCTCCGGGTTCTCCAGAATATAGCGCACGGCAGCCCGCGCCGTCTCCGGCACGTCGTCGAGAAGTTGGTTTGGGTTGAGGCTGGTGGTGGTCGGCGGCGTGTTGGGCGGCTGCAAGGGCAGCGTTGTGCCACAGGGGGAGGAGAGCAGGGGCAGCGGCGTGGGCGAGGCCGTGGGCAGGGGGCTGGGAGAAGGCGCGGGCTTTTCCGTTGGCGCGGGCGTTGATTCTATTGCAGCCGTTGGGGTAACGGTTGCCGGCAAATGGCTTGTCGGGGACGCGCCGGCGATAGGGACGGGCGATGGCGGGGGAGTCGGACGACACGCCGCCAGCACCCATAGGCATGCCCACAACCAGAAGTAGTGCGCTCCTTTCCCCATATCCTTCATTTCGATTTGTCGCCGCCAGGCGTTACCCAAATCAATCGTACTCCCGTGGCTGGCGCGCCAACACCTGGCGCGCCAACACCTGGCGCGTCACCTGGCGCGCTGCCTCTTCCTGCTGTGCGCGTGGATGTTGTCGTTGCTGCCCTTCGACAATGAAGCGGCACGCCTCCTCCACGGAATCCGTCACGAACATCAGGTCGAGATCCGCGGCGGCGATCTTCCCTTCCTGGAGCATCGTCTGGCGCAGCCACGTCAGTAGCCCCTGCCAATAGCCGCTGCCGAACAGCACCACCGGAAAGTGACGAATCTTGCCCGTCTGGATTAGTGTCAGGGACTCAAATAGCTCATCCATCGTGCCGAAGCCACCGGGGAAGATGACAAAGCCCTGCGCGTATTTGACGAACATCATCTTGCGGATGAAGAAGTAATGAAACTGCACCGGCAGGTCCACCCAGCGGTTGGTTCCCTGCTCAAAGGGCAGTTCGACGTTCAGCCCCACGGAGGTGACGCCGGCGGTACTTGCGCCCTGGTTGGCGGCAGCCATGATGCCGGGGCCGCCACCGGTGATGATATTGAAGCCCGCCTGTCCCAGTTGGTGCGCCAGATCGACCGCCTGCCGGTACTGCTCATCCTCGGGATGGGTGCGGGCCGAGCCGAAAATGGTCACGGCCGGTCCCAATTCCGTCAGCGCCTCGAACCCTTCCACGAATTCGCCCATGATGCGGAAGATGCGCCACGGGTCGGTGTGGATGAAGCTGTCCATCTTGCCCTGCGGGGAGGCGAGGAGTTGTTCGTCGTGCGTCTGTCGGGTTGGGGTTGGTTCAGACATAAGCTGTTCGGGAATGGCCTAGCGGGCTGTGAGACCGGTGAAGCCGAGGGGAACGACCTGGAAGAAGGTGTTGCCGGGAGCCAGGGGGATGACGTTGCCGTCCGCGTCGTAGAAGGTGAGCATGTAGCCCGGATCGACGCGCTGCCAGCGGCCATCGAATCGTTGGCCGTCGCGGAATATGGAGACGGGGCCTTCGCCCCATAGCTGGATTTCGATGGAGTAGTGGCCGCCGGCGACTTCGTCTTCCAGGATGAGGGTGTCTACGTGGTTGGCGGCGACGACGACGACGTTGCGGAAATTGATCTGCTGATTGGTGTTGGCGTCCAGGTGCGGTTCGCCATCCGCCCACCGCAGGTATCGTCCTGTGCCGGCATCATACTGCCAGAAAACGTTCGTCCCCAGATATTGCACCTCCACACTGTTCACCGGCGCGCCGTTGGTCGGCGACGCGGCGCTGAAGCCCATGTTGGAAGGCAGTTGCGGCGGCGTGTCCAGGTCGCGTTGCTGCAAAATGCGGCGCAGCGTGTCCGTATTCGTGTACAGCGTCTCCCAGCCCGGCTTGTTCGGGTTGCCGATCTCATAATCACGCCAGAAGCCATCGTGCCCAAAATCGGGCGAAATGACCCGGTCAAAGAAGCGACTGCCGCGGATCAGGTCGCGTACGGGGGCGCTGGAGCCGGAATAGGCAAACGCCGCGTCATACATCTTGGGAATCTCCAGGTCAATGAGCCGCCCACTGCGGATGGGGCCGACCAGGTCGGTCCCTTGGCCATAAAAAACGGCGGTGAAGCGCGTGATGCCCCCTTCGGCGTAATGCTCAAACACCAGATCGGCGCTGTTCAGGCCCGATTGCGGGCGCACGACGGCGGAGGAGTTGGAGATTTTGATGGCGATAGGGCGGTGGGCCAGGGTGGCGGGGTCGGCGACCGTCTCGCCTGTCAGGGGATTCACGTTAGCCGGAATCTGGTCTGGGCCAATGATGCCGCTGATCACGAGAGGCGTGGCGGCTTCTGGCGTGGGCGCGGGGGGAAGCGTGGGGGGGACGATGAGGGTGGGGGTGGGCGGAGCGGCTTGGGTGACGGAGACGGGCGGGGGCGGGAGTTCGGTGGCCGCGGCGGGGATGCTGCCGGCGGTCGTGGGCGCGGCGGGGAGGTTGGTGGGCGTTGGTGAGATGGCGCGGGAGGAGCCACAGCCGACCAATGCGCTGGCAATGAGCCACATCACAAGAAGGTGGAGTGGCATCCGGCGAGGGTGCTTGCAGCAAAGAGAGGGCATAAAAGGGGAACTCCTGACTTTAAGGGGGATGGAAGGCAGCGGGGAGCCGCGGGTGGGGATCAGCGTGTGCGGCGCTGCCACAATGTTTTGGGCGCGATTTCCATGGGGCTGTCGGCGTGGATGAAATCGAGCATCAATCTGTTAAAGGTGGCGGTTTCTTCGAGCATGGGGAAGTGGGTGCTGCCATTTAGCATGATGATGTGGCGGTTCTGTCCTGACCGCTGCCAGGTATTGTAGTCATCGCTGGGTATTTGGACAACCGGGTCTTGCTCGCCGTAGACGAGCAAGGTCTGGCAGCTTACGCGCTCCAAATCGGCGGCGAAACTGGCCTGGCTCAATTCTTGGGCCAGACGGCTGATGGCTCCGGGGTCGGTTTTGTGGGTTTCGGATTCGACTTCAGGGAAGGTGTGGGCTTTACCGAGGTATTTTTGCAGGAAAGTGCCGGCATTCATCGTCTTCAAACGCTCATTGATGTAGCTCCCCATAATGGGCAGCGCCACCGTCACCAGCCGCTTCACTCGGTCGGGATGCCGGTTGGCGAAACGCAGCGCCACCACGCCCCCTAACGCATGTCCCACCAGTGAGATAGGAGGGCGAATGCCCAAATGCCCCATAAACTGGTCCAGCATGGAAACATACGTGTCCAGCGAATACATCTGTTGCTCTTTGCTGGAGTCTCCAAACCCCCACAGATCGAAAGCAAACGTCCGGTGCTGCGTGGAAAGTGCTTGCATGGAGGGCCACCAATACCGCCACGAGCCAAGCCAGCCGTGGACGAAGATCAGTGGTTCGCCGCGGCCCAATGCCTCGTAGTGGATCAGGCGGTTGTTGACAGTCGTGATGCTCATCGTTGGCATAGCGGGCGAGCTTAATTGTGCGCCAGCACCTCACGGATTTTGCGAATCAGGGCGTCGGGAGCAAAGGGTTTGAGGATGTACTGGACCGCGCCCACGTCCAATCCTGCTTGCACTTCCGCCTCCTGGCCTTTGGCCGACAGGAAAATTACGGGGATATTCCTCGTCGTGTCTTGCTCTTTTAGCTGCCGGCACGCCTCGTACCCGGTCATGCGCGGCATCCGCACATCCATCAGAATCAGGTCAATGTTCGGATCACTCGTGGCTGCCTTGACGGCCTCCAGGCCATCAGGCACGCTCACTACATCAAAGCTGCTAAACTCCAACGTCAGTTGAATCAGTTCGCGTATGTCGCGTTCATCTTCGGCTACCAGGATTCTCGTCATATTTGCTCACCCTCGTGTGCTTTGCCACAATGCGACCCTTACGCCGGACGCGCCTGGGCCTGGTCTTCAACGACAGGGAGGCTAAACGTGAAGGTACTCCCCTTTTCCGGTTCGCTGTGCAGTTCGAGCGTGCCGCCGTGCATTTGCACCAGCGATTGCACAATGGATAGTCCCAGCCCCGTGCCGGCAACGGCCTGTACCTCATTGTGCCCGGCGCGGAAGAAACGCTCAAAGACCTTCTGCTGATTTTCCGGCGTAATGCCAATGCCTGTATCAATGATACTGACGTAGACAAACCGGTTATTAGCCCGGGCGCGTACCGTGATGGAACCGCCGGCGGGCGTGTAATTGAAGGCATTGTCCAACAGGTTGTTCAGAATTTGCGTCACGCGCGCGTGGTCTCCTTGTACAAGAGGGAGAGAAGGGGTGTACTCCGTCGCCAGGTCCAGCGATTTTTGCTCGTGCTGGATTCGTCCTTGCAAGTGGCCGTGGACGACCTGCTCAATCAATTGCGTCAGGTCCAGCGGACGCAAGTCAAGTTCCGTTTTGCCCGTCTCGAAGCGGGAAATGTCCAGCAGGTCATTGACCAACATGCTCAGGCGGTCGGCATTATTCTTGATTACCTGTAAATAGCGCGCTTGTGATGCGGCCACGGGGCCGGCCGCGCCCATCAACATCAGGTCGGCGTATCCTTTGATGGACGTCATGGGCGTGCGCAATTCGTGCGAAACCGTGGAGACAAAATCGCTTTTCATCTGGTCCAGTTCGACGGCGTGGGTGATGTCGCGGAAAATGGAGACGGTGCCAAAGAATTGGCCGCCGCTGTGGACCGGAGAGAGGGTGACGCTGATCACTTTGCCGGCAATCTGGAATTCATCCGTGAGGGCGACACGTCCGCTATCGGGTTTTCGCTGCGTCGCCCACTCCTCAATGGCCGTCTGCCAGGATGCGGGGAAGGCGTTGTAGCGCCCTAGCATGTCGGCCATTGATTTGCCTTCTAGTTCGGAGCGGGGCAGATCCAGGATCAGGCTTGTTGCATTGTTCGCCAGAGCAATCATGCCACCGGAATCCGCCACCAAAACCCCGTCCGCAATACTCTCCAGGATCGCCTGGTTCTTCGCCGCTTCAATCTGCTCTTCGCGCATTCTTCTCCCCAACCGCTCCGTTTGATCCCGAATCAACACATAAAGCTGCGCATTGTAGATCGCATTAGATACCTGATACGCGGCCGCCACCACCAGTTCCAACTGTCGGCGCGTGAACGCATTCGGTTCGGGATGGAACAGCATGAGCGTGCCCATCACCTGGTCTCCGGAAATCAGTGGCACGGCCAGCGCCGAACGATGGTCATCGCTGGTGGGGCGGCGTAGCCAGCGCGGATCATCGTGCGTGTCTTGAATGAGGATGGGCGCGCGGTTTTGCAGCACCCAGCCAGACAATCCTTCATTCTGCCGCAGTGTCAGTTTGATTCCTTCGCGCGGGAGCGCGCGACCCAGGCCAAAGGCGGCGCGGTAAATCATGAATTCGCTTTCTGGGTCAACGAGAAGAATGCCGCCGCGCGGTGCGCGGGCCACTTCATTCACCAACTCCAGCGCGCGGTTGAGCACATAAGCCTCATCCAGGCTGGCGGAGAGTTCCGTGGTGATTTTCAACAGAAGCTGCATCCGGTCGCGCTCTTCGCTCAGTGCCTGCGTACGTTCGATGACGCGCTCGTCAAGCTGCTCATTCAACTCGCGCAGTTCCGTCACCAACTGGGCGTTCTGGATGGCAATGGCCGCCTGCACGCCAAAAGCAGTCGCCAATTCAATGTCCGTCTTGTGGAAACGGCGCGGATTGCCATTGTCAATCATCACCATCACACCGATGGTTTCGCCTTCTCGTTGCAGAGGTACGCCCAGAATGGCCTGGATGGATTGCTTTTGCGGCAGGCGGACGGTCACGTTACTGGTTTGCGCCAGTTCATTGAAGAAAATGCTCCGTCCGTGGTTGGCGACAACGGCGGCAAACACGTCGGTTTCGTTGGCGCGAATGGTTGTTCCGATGAATGCGTTCTTGCCATGACCTTGGGCCGCCGTCCCGATCAGTGCCAGGCCCCGTCGCTGCCAGATGTAGACGCCATCCACCTGGAAAATGTTCATGCTCTCCCGACAGATCAGGTCGAGGACCGTGGGCAGGTCGAAGGTGGCGTTGATCGCCAGGCTGACGCGCCCCAGGGCGGCGAAGAATTGTTCTCGCTGGGATGTTTCTTTGAAGAGGCGAGCGTTTTCCAGGGCCACGCTGGCCTGGTTGATGATTGCTTGCAGGGTTTTGATTTCGCTGCTGTTTAGCAACCATGCTTCGCGGGCGGCAATCTGGGCCAGGCCGAAGACTTCGTCGCGGATGGTGATAGGCAGGAGGATGGCGTGATAGTTGAGGTCTGTCAACGAGGCCAGCGCACCCCGGCCTTTTGCTCCTACTGGCGGAAGCGGGTAGGTGGCCGGTTCCTGGTGAGTGAGGACGTCGATAGCTGCCGGCATTTCCCGCGCAAAAAACGTCGTTCCCCTCGACGCCGCCGGAGATGCGGACAGAAGCAGCAATTCCTGCCGCGAGCGATCCCACTCGTAAATAGCATAGCCATCGGCGAAGACCGCCTGACGCATATGTTCGCCCATGGCCGCCAACACCTTTTCCTGTTCCAGACTGCTGGAAATCGCATGGATCGCCTGATAAAGCGTTTCCAGTTCTTGCGTGCGCGCCAGCGTTTCGCCAAACAGACGTGAATTTTCGATGGCGGACGTGGCGAAGCGCGCGTAAATCTCCAGGATTTGCAGCGCCTGCCCATCGGGGCGGCGACCATTGCGGGGCTGGTCCAGGCCAATGAGAGCGATTACGTGCTGCTGTTGGTCGTACAGCGGCAAGCAGAACATGTCGTTGGGATGCCAGGAAAAGGCCAGTCCGCGCGGACGCGAGTGGTCCGGCAGCATCACGCCCACGTTTTCTTGTGCCCAGGGGTCCTCCGCGGGAACGAAGAAGGCTGAGCCGAGGCGAAAGCGGAGGAAGTTCGGATCCTGGAAACGCTGCCGCCATACGGAGGGAGGCAGCATGTTTGTTTCCAGATGGGCGTGTTCCTCCGGCGTCAGTCCGACGGCGACCAATTTCAGCGGATTCATTTGCTCATCGCGTAGGGTCAGCGTCACCCTTTCCCAACCAATGCCGCGCAATCCCTCAACAAGCAGGTGCAATTTCCGGTCGAAAGAGGATTCGCGCAGGACTTCCTGGGATATGGAATGAATTTGTTGAAGTTGGTCCGCATAATGGCGCGTGTTGTTGTAGAGGCGGATATTCTCAATGGCCGTGGCTGCCTGGTTGGCGAAAATCTCCAGCGCTTTCGCTGTACTCAGGTCTGGGCGCTGACCGGTAAGCGGTGCATGGAGGCTGATCTCCCCCAACGGTTGGCGGTCGGCCCCACGCAAGACGATGAAGAAGTTGTCCGCGGGCTGCCAGGTGTTTCCATCGTGGGGCGGAGGCGCATCCGGTTCATCTGTGGAGGCGGCGGCGGGCACAAAATATGCCCGCCCCAGGGCGAATTCCGGTCGTGCCATCCGCTGAACGACATCCCATGGTCGTGAATGCTGCTGCATCTCTTGCAGGCGGTTTAGCGGCAGGCCGGCGGCGCTGACCAGCATCAGGGTGCGCGACGGGTCGTTTTCTTCAATAAGGCTGAGGCGGACGATGTTGAAGCCAACGCCTTCCTGGATGGCGTACACCAGGTCTTCGTAGACTTCTTCGACGGTTTTGTTGCTGTGGAAGACGCGGCTGGACTCGACGAAATGTTCAATTTGCTCGGCGCGTTTGCTGAGGAGGGTGTTGCGGGTTTGGATTTCCCGGAAGCGGACCGCGTTGCCTAAGGCCAGTCCGGCGTGGTGGCTGAGCATGCCGAGGAAGCCGCGGGCTTCTCTATGAAAGTGGTTGCGGCGCGTTCCGTAGAGGCAGATGATGCCGGCAACTTCCTGCGCGTAGAGGATGGGGGAGAGGAGCATGGTATGCACACCCTGGACGGGTTGTATCCAGGTGTGCAGGAAGGGCTGGGGCGGGCCTTGCATCAGGCTACGGGCTTCGGCCAGGGCGCGCGATGCCGGCACGGTCTGCCCCCGTTCGACGAATGGTTGCGAAAAAGCATTATCGCCGTCCCGCAGAAAAATCTGGCCGCCGTTGGCTCTGGTGACGAGAATGGCTTCGTTGAGAATGGTCGGCAAAATATCATCCAGACTCAACGTCACATTCAGCTTTTGCACCACGCGCGTCAGGGCCTGGAGTTGGTCACCGGAAGCGGTGGGTTTCTCGTCTTCCGATTCCGGCATGGGGGCCGGATTGATGTTGACCTGTACCAAAACCTGCTCGCCCCAATTGATGGGATGGGTCTCCAGGTGCAGGCTGATGCCGGCAAGATGCAAGTAAGACTCAGAAGGCGGAATGAGCAGATGTTGCCATGTGTCCCGCGGCGCGACAAGCGCGAACAGCGCCGCCAGTGAGTCTGGCTTCTCGCTCACGCCCAACAACTGGTAGGCCGCCGAATTCAAATAGTTGATTGCGCCATCGGTCGCGGCCACCAGCACACCTTCGCTCAAATTGTCGAGGAAATGCCAGGTATTGACCGAGGTCACCAATGTTTGCATCGTTATCCCTGTACACCTTGTTGGTGCAGACGTTTCTTTAGTGGCTGTCCGCAATGAAGGAACGGAAATTAAACAAGACAACGAAGTTGTTTCCTTACCGTTCCTGTAAGCTGACGATGCAATTTACTTTGTTTCATCGTCAGTCCTAAATCAGCGAAAATGTGCGGACAACGACTATCATAGATAGTGGTCCATGATAGCGGCTATCATGGACAGCTTGTCAGTAACCGTCCGTAAGAAAGCGTGAAGCTGTTTTCGGACGGTTACTTAGCCGGATTTCTGGTCGAGTTTGCGCATTTCCGCCGCGGCTTCCGTGATTTCCCGAATATCGGAGAAACGCTGCGTTTCGCTGCTAACCACACCCATCGACAATTGCATCAGCGGTTCCAGTTTGTTGCCCAAGAGGATGCCGTTTTGCTCCCGGTCGATGAAGTTGTAGTGCGTTTTGATGCCATCATCAAAACGACGGCGCAAATCCTCTACTAGCCGCCGCGTATCTGATGACTGCGTGATGATGATGAACGTGTCATTGCTCGGCTGGCCGATAAAATCGTCGGGCGTGCCATAAAGGTCTACGGTTTCGTTGAGGAGCAAGGAGATGAAGCGCATGACCTCGTCGCTGGCGACGAAGCCATAGGCATCGTTAAAGGGCGTGAAATGGTCGATTCCCAGCAGCACCAATGCCCATCCTTGTGTCCGCACCAACCTCCGTAGTTGGTCTTCAATGAGGCGTCCGCTGGGCAACCCGGTGCGTGGGTCGGTCATGTTCGTGCGTCGATGAATGAGGATGGCGTTTTTCACGCGGAGCTTAAGCTCTTCAATGTCGAAGGGCTTGGTGATGTAATCGTCCGCGCCCAGTTCCAACCCGGCGATGCGGTCGCTGCGCTCATCTTTTTGCGTTAAGAAAATAATGGGGATGCGGCTGGTGCGGGTGGTTGTGCGTAGTTCGCGGCACACCTGGTAGCCGTCCTTGTCTGGCAGCATGATGTCCAGCACGATCAGGTCGGGCAGTTGGCGGCGGCAAATCTCCAACGCTTCGTTCCCCCGCGAGGCGACGTCTACCGTGTAACCCTGGCCGTTAAAATAGATTCGCAACATGTTGGAAATGTCGAAATCATCTTCTACGACCAGGATGCGACCGTTATTCCCATTACTCATCTTCACGATTCCCTTTGCTGAAGGCGCGTCCGTTGATTCATGTGGCGTTACGGATGCGCCGGAAGGGTTCTTGCTTGTTGAGAAGTCCCAAGCTCTGATTTTCTTTTTGGTGCGTGGCGGTTGTGCCGGCATCACCACACCAACCGAACAGTACCGGCAACAAATCGGAGGCCAGCTTCGCCTTCCCGATTGTCCGCGCGATTATGCCATTTTTGTGCAAGAACCCGCTCGCGGGCAATTCTATCAATGCTCAATGGATGTGACAATTTGACCGGTAGGGCCATTAGTCATGTCCACGTGCTGTTCCTCAAGGATGCAAGGCCCTCTCATGCTTCCCACCGCGCCGCAAGAGGTGCAAACATACACTGATGTTACAGGATCGGCTGGCGCATCAACCGTAAATCGCCCGTTAATTTGACGGGCATAGTCCTAATTACCTACTGGATGTCCATGCAAGTGGGCGGGCGGCGAGCCGGCAAATGGTGCGGGAGGTATTTGAGGGTTCGTGCAAAACCAACTTTGGCCTATCCGACAAGCAAGAACCCTTCCAGCGCATCCGACATTTCCAATCTTTAATACGAATGCGCCCTTAGCCCAACTGCTCCCCCTTACGCGGATAGAGGCGGGGATAGTCGTACTTGCCAATGAACTGGTGGTGATCGCTTTCTTCGTAGCTGATGTTCTTCTGAATAAAACTGCGCTCGTCGTTGGCGAGCAGCACCACATCCGATTCGATAGTGCGGGCGGGCATCATGTAAAGCCCAGAACTGAGACGGCAATGATGGCCGACACAGCCGCCTAAAACAATCATGCCTGTTTCTTCCAAACCCTCTTTGCCATAGGCGCGCAGCGGCGCGGGCACGACATTGAAGTCGGTGAACGTGCTACCGGCGCCGATAAAGGAGTCGCGCCCCACGACACACAGTTGCAGGCAAGTGTTTTGAGCCACCATGGAACGTTCCATCAAGGTGGTCATGAAGAGGGAGGCGCGGAAGGGGAGGAAGCAGCCGTCTGCCACCACGCTCAGCATGAGCTGGCAGCCTTGCGTGACGTTGACGTTATCGCCGATGATACAGTTGTCAATGACCACACCAGGACCAATGTTCACGTTGTTGCCAATGGTTGTCATGCCGTGGATGATGGCTGTGGGATCGATGCTCACGTTGTTGCCCACCCGCACCACTTCCGAGGTGTCCAGCACCTGTCGTTGTTCCATGATGGCCCGGAAGAGGATGCGCAGCTTGAAGCGCCAGTCGCGATCTACTTTCTCTTCGGTGATGATACCGCGGGCGAAGACGCCAAAGAGGATGTCGATGATGAACACATGTGTCCAGCTTTCCAGGGAGACGAACGCTTTGCGGGGCAGTTGGTAAACAAGGTCGCCTGTTTCCGTGGCCATGTAGGGAGGGACATGGTAGTAGCCGATTTCGCGCGATTCGGTGTCGATGACCAGCGGTTTGGCGATGAAGCTTTGCGAGATACCTTGCGGCAAATACCACATTTCCGCCAGCACCAGTTCCCCTTTTCGTTGGAAGGAGTGGGCCAGGGGCAGCATGTGGGCGGTGACCGCCGGGTCGTCGGCGCGGAAGGCCAGGCGGACGGGCTGGTGCCCGGCGCGGGCGCGGGTGATGAATTCTTCGATCAGGGTCTGGTTGAAGAAGAGGTTGTCGCGGTGGGCCAGGGCTTCGACTTTTTCCTGTCCTTCGGCGCGTTGGGCGATGTCCCAATTAGGATATTCGCGTTCTTCGGTGGTGTAGGGGCTGAGGAGGTCGCGCTGGTGCAGCCAGAGGGGTTTGTTGAGGACGCGCAGGTCGCGGGCCGGCTCGTTGAAGGGGTGAATATGGCTGTCGTCGGTGATGATGACCCGTCTCATGGTGCGAACTCGTATCGCGGGGTGCTGTCTTCGTTGCCGAGAAATTGGGTGAGCGTGCGCACGAATTCCTGGGGTTCGTCGGCCATGGGGAAGTGGCGTGACCGGGACATCAGGGCGATTTGGGCGGTGTTGACGTGGCGGGCGATCAGTCTGGCGTTGTCGGGGGAGACGATGTTATCTCGTGTGCCGTAGATGCCGAGTGTGGGGATGGAAAGTGCCGGCAATTCTTCCACCAGATTCGTGTCGCGCAAATCCCCAATGCTGCGGAAAAATGACTCCAGGCTGGCCCGCTGTACATCACGGAAGATCATCTGCCGTACCTTCTTGGAATCCCGCGCCAACAGCAGGCGCATAATCGAGCTGAGCAGAACGGGGTAGCGCCAGACAATTTGCGCGATCCAGCCGTACCCCGCCAGTTTCAGGAAGAAATTGAGCGAACTGCCGACCACCGGGGAACCGACCACAGCCACCTTGCGGATACGGTCTGCATGGCTCAGCGCCAACTCCAGCGCGACCGTGCCCCCCATGGAGTGCCCGGCGACGGGCGCGGCGACGATGCCTAGCGACTCCATGAACTGGTTTACCATCTCCACATAGCTGTGTATCTCAAAGGAAGGGCTTGCGCCGGTGGCGGACTCGCCGAATCCCCAGAAATCTAGCGCATAGACGCGGTAACGGCCTGTGCCGGCAAGCGCGATCATGGAATCACGCCAGACATCCCAGGAATTGATCCAGCCATGTAGCAGGATAATTGGCTGTCCGCGACCGATGGATTCGTAGTGTAGGATCCCTTGATCCGTGACAATCGAACTCACGCTTGCCTCAGTCTATCGTTTCCAGCCTATCGGGCGAAAAATGGCCTCATTGACGCCGACAGGACATGGCTCTCACGCCAGAAACAGCGAACGGCAGACTTCTGTACACGTTTGGCGAGGGCGGATGGGAGCCGGGTTCATATCCGGAAGTGATTATTAGACGGTTGCTCAGGCGACTTCGCTTTCCTCGAGTTGTTCCAGAATTGAGTAGAGCAGCGCCAGCAAAACCTCCTTGACGCTTTCTTTGTCCAGGGCCACGCAAGGAAGAACCTTGACATCTGGATCGAGGCGCAACACGATGCGCAGGTCTTCCGGTTCCCACGCATCTTCATGGTCTTGCTTATTCGCGGCGACAACATAGGGCGTCGCCGCGAATTCCTTGAACGTTTCCAGAATGCGCTTGGCTTCACGGAAAGTTTCCGGCTTGGTGCTGTCCACCAGAATAACAAAACCAAGCATCCCTTCTGAGAGGATTTCCCACATAAAGTCGAAACGACGTTGTCCTGGCGTGCCAAAGAGGTAAAGAATAATATCTTCCTCTTCGTCATTGTCTTTTGCCACCGTGATGCGGCCAAAGTCCATGGCAACCGTGGTTGTCTCTTTTACTTTTTCCGCTGTGCTGGTGATTCTGCGCTCGGTAGAAACGACGTCTATTTCACTGACGGAGCCTATGAATTCCGTTTTGCCGGCAGCAAACGGCCCTGTGATCACCATTTTGACGACTTGCATGAGACCTTCTGTATTTAATCATGAATTGAGAACGCCAGACTACGCGGAACAGTTCGCGGCGGGCGCGCCATTACAGGCTGCGAATGCGATTAATCAGGCGGCGGACGACGGAGCGTTTCACTGCCGGTTCAATGGGCTTTGGCTCTGGCACGGCGCGACGCCGTTCCGTAGAGGGCGCGGGGACGGGGGCTACCGGACGTGGACGAGATACTAT
The DNA here is from genome assembly GCA_020634515.1 of Ardenticatenales bacterium. Taxonomy (NCBI): domain Bacteria; kingdom Bacillati; phylum Chloroflexota; class Ardenticatenia; order Ardenticatenales; species Ardenticatenales bacterium. The sequence continues at coordinate 992,871 of JACKBL010000002.1, forward strand.
CTCAATCAAACCCGCTTGCAGCAACCCATAAACGATGCGGCGAATTTCAAAATCGCTCAGGTTATTCGCCCGGCCAATCTGCTGCATGGTGTTGCGGGGATTGATAAAAGAAACCACCCGCCACTCTTGCACGGTCAGGTTGATGTTGCGCAGCCGTGCGTCAGGCTTATCCGTGAATCGCAGCGAGATGTCCAGGTCGGGCAGTTCTTCTTGCAGCCGTTCCCATTCCTTTAGCCGTCGGCTGCCTTCCATAATGACGCTTTCCAGGTCAATGGGAATGGTGATGCGGTCGCCGGGGGGCATTTCGTTGGCGTCAAACCGAAATATGCCTTCGCCCCAGGTGAACAGCTTGTAAACGGTGTCCAGAATATCCTGGCGCACGCTTTGGATGATGTCGCTTTGGGTGACGTATCCGGCCTGGATGAGGAGGTGGCCGAGTTGTTTTTCACTGGTTCCCTGGGCGCGCTGCTCTATAAATCGTGCCTGTTCGGCGGATAACTTGCCGGCACGTTGCAAAACCGACGCCAGGTTCCCATTACTCGCGTCACCCATCATCGCGTAGATGAGCTTTCCGCCACGAAACGACATTTGCGCCATGTCGTCACTATGGATCGTCAGCGTGCCTGTCTTACGCGCCAGGTTGATGAGATTCAGGAGTTGTGTTGTGGAAAAGTCGCGCAGATTGCCTTTTAGGGCCATAGTGGTAGCTCTGCCTGATATGGAAATCTCCCCGCGACCTCAACAAAGGGACGGGGGGAACGTTCGCTGCAATTCAGCCTGACGCCAGACACGGTGTGCCACGAGAGAAAGCAGATTGTCGCAAAACTCTTGACTTTATGTTTACGCTCAATAGTAGACCGGCATTATACCTGTAGCCATCAGGGGCGTCAAACAATTTTATGTCACATTGCGGGTGCGAATGATCGGACCCATTTCGAGCTTATTCCATATTTAAGCGTTTGCCCGGCAAATGACAATGGTACTTTCGGGGATGAAATGCCGGCATCAAAGCCTCACCCCTTCCCTACCCATCCCCGTCAACCGCCTATCGCCGGCCACAAACCGTTTGCCCAAACCCCGGCGCGGCATTACAATACGCCTGTATTGATGCCCGGGGCGGTGGCGAAACGGCAGACGCAGCGGACTTAAAATCCGCCGGGGGTGACTCCGTGTGGGTTCGAATCCCACCCGCCCTACAGCAGTAAACCCGGAAAGATAGCCCGCATTGTCGGGCTGTTTTGTTTTTGGCGGAGGATAGATAACGCAAGTGGACGTGATTACGGCGGCCTTGCGCCGTTTTTGGCGGGAAACCGCCGCTGCCTATCCGCGCTGGACGCCGGCGGCGCGGCTGGTTGTGGGTGTGTCCGGCGGCCCGGATTCGACGGCCTTGTGGCACGCGCTGGCCCACGCCGACTTGCACCCCACCGCCCAGCTCACGGTGGCCTACCTGGACCACGGCCTGCGCCCGGCAGCCGACGCGGAGGCGAATTATGTGGCGGCGCTGGCGCGTGATGGTGGATCGCGATTTTATACGGAGCGCGTGGATGTGCCGGCATTGGCGCGGGAAACCGGCATGACGTTGGAAGAGGCCGCGCGGGAAGCGCGCTACGACTTCCTGGCGCGCGCGGCGGCGGCGGCAGGCGCGGCGTTTGTCCTCGTGGCGCACCACGCGGACGATCAGGCGGAAACGGTGCTGATGCACCTGCTGCGTGGGGCGGGCATGGCCGGGCTGCGCGGGATGCTGCCCGCCGGTCCGCTGCCTCGCTGCCCCCAGGTGACGCTGCTACGCCCCCTGCTCACGGTGACGCGCGCTGATGTGGTGGCTTATTGCCGGCATCACCACCTCCACCCCCTCACCGACGAATCCAACCTGGACACCCAGTTTTATCGCAACCGCCTGCGTCATGACCTGCTGCCCTATCTGGCGACATTCAACCCCCAGGTGCGCGACCGCCTTACCCAACTGGCAGCCCTGATGGCCGCCGATTTTGAGCTGCTGCGCGATCTGGCGGCGGAGCAGTTGGCGCGACTGCGGCGGCGGGCGGGGGATGGCTGGCTGGAATTGGACCTGGCGCGCTGGCAGGCGCTGCCGCTGGCGCTACGGCGGGGCGTGCTGCGCCTGGCCGTGAGCGAGATTTGCCCCATGGTGCGGGATGTGGGTTTTCGTGCGCTGGAGTTGGCGCGGCAGGCGGCGGAAACGGGTGTGGTGGGTAAGATGACGACGCTGCCTGCCGGCATCACGCTGCACGTGGGGTACGATACGTTGATGCTGCGCCTGGATGGAGCCGCGCCCACGCCCACGTTGCCGCAGTTGACGCACGTTGCCCCACAATGGCTGACGGGGGCGGTATCGCTGGCGCATGGTTGGATGCTGGCGGTGGAACGGCTGGCGGCGGTGGATGTGGAGCGTGTGCGCGCCAATCCCGATCCGTGGCAGGCGGTGGTGCAATTGCCGCCGGGGGCGTCACTGTGGCTGCGCGGGCGGCGGCCCGGCGAGCGTTTTCAGCCGTTGGGGTTGGGTGGGCGTTCGCAGTCGGTGAAGGAGGCGATGATTGATCGGAAAATGCCGGCATCCCTCCGCCCCCACTGGCCCCTTGTCACGACCGCCGATCACCTCGTCTGGATCGTCGGCCACCAGCTTGACGAACGCGCCCGCGTCCGGTATGCCGACCGCCCTGCCTGGCGGTTACGCTGCTATCGCCGTCCGCAAGATTGGTTCATTCTTGGAGAATGAACCAATCTAAACAACTACTCAGGTTCCAAAACGCATCTGCGCGTCGTAATAATCTTCAATCGTCGCCGCCAGGATTTGCGGCGTCAGGTCGGGGAAATAGTCGGGGAGGAAACACCAACCGGCGTAGCTTGCTTGCAGGGGCATAAAGCCGCTTGTGTGTGGAATCTCCCCTTCATGCACGCCGGTGCGCACAACGAGGTCCGGCAACGGCTGCCCCGCCGTGTCCAGGAAGTTGAAAATCAGATCGGGATTGCGCGTGAGGGCATCAGGTTCCAGTTCGCCGCGGCTGATCGCTTGCGCGATGCTGGTAATGGCCCGCCCTACCTCATCCACGCCGCCATAATCCAACGCCAGGTTAAAGTAATAATGGTCGTAGGCGGCGGTGCGTTCTTCCAGCCGCTGAATGGAGGAGAGGATGGTACGCGAGAGGCGGTCTTTGCGCCCCAGATGGACGAAGCGGGTTTCGTTGCTGATCAGTTCGGCGATGGCTTCTTCGTCGCGGAGGTAGCGGGCGGCGAGGCTCATGAGGAAGTTGACCTGGTCTCCTTGCCGCCGCCAGTTTTCCGTAGAGAATGTCCAGAAGGTGGCGTGTTGGATGCGCCAATGCCGGCATGCCTTCGCAATCCCCTTGATCACCTCCACGCCCATGCGATGGCCATGCTGCGCCGCCAGCCCTTTATTCTGCGCTGAACGACGATTGCCATCGCAGATGACGGCCAGATGTTTGATCTCGTTTGGTCCACGACGCAGGTCTGGGACATTGCTCCAGGTTGTTTCAATCTGGCTAAGCCACTCATCCACGGCGGCGGAAGATTTCAAGATATTGATATTCACTACATTTTCCTCTGTTGCAGGCTGCGCCCAACCATGTCGTTGTCTTCTGGTCACTCGCGGGTCAGATGCCAATTATCATGCGAACCGGCGCGATTGCCAAAAGTTCCCAGCCTATGAATTGTACACGCTGCGGGAACGATACCCGTGATGGACACGGCAATTCTCATTTTCGTGAATTTCGTGGCAGGTTCTTTTCCCGTTTATCCAGGTCAGGTTTGCCGCACGGCGTTATCACTTGTTGACGTGTGCCGAACGCCTCAGTATACTATGGATCGGTCCAACAATACAGGATCGGGGCGTAGCTCAGTTTGGTAGAGCGCTCGGTTTGGGTCCGAGAGGCCGTCGGTTCAAGTCCGGCCGCCCCGACTATACGCGGCAGTGGTGTAGGGGTAACACATGAGCCTTCCAAGCTCCTGTCACGGGTTCGAATCCCGTCTGCCGCTCTTTGGGGGAAAATGGGAATAGGGGCCTGTAGCTCAACGGCAGAGCAGTCGGCTCATAACCGATCGGTTCCAGGTTCGAATCCTGGCGGGCCCATTGGATTGACGGTATTGGGGGATCATGGGAGAAGTTATTCCGCTTGTAGCTGTTCACGACCACCCTCCCGGAAACTGTTTTGGCAACTGCTAAGTAGCTGTCCGCAATAAAGTTAGCGGATTGGACCAATTTTCTCCGGTGAAAATTGATCCAATCTGGCTTCGCAGTTACACCGGATAATCCAAAGTCAATCCCATCCAGGCTTAGCCATTGTGGAGCCGTACAAGCGAATGTAGACTTGTCTCAAGCCGTTTCTGGTGTGGCCCTGCTCACGCGCCACACATCCGTCGCAAATCGGTCAATAAAATAACGGTCGTGGACAACGGCCAGCACGGTTCCCTCAAACTGCGCCAGCGCCTGCTCAAACAGCGTGCGGGAGGGAATGTCCAGGTGGTTGATAGGTTCGTCCAGGAGGAGGAAGTTGCACCCCTGGGCGATGAGGCAGGCCAGCATCAGGCGGGCGCGTTCGCCGTAACTCAATCGCACAATGGGAAGGAGCGCGTCATCCCCCGTGAACAGGTAGAAATGGAGATAGGAACGGGCATCCGTTTCGCTCATGGCCGCCACTTGCCACAGCATTTGCAGCGGGGTGAGCATTGGGTTTAGCATCTCCTGCTCCTGGGTCATGTAGCCGAGGCGGACGCTGCCGCCCAGTTGCACCTGCCCGGCCAACGGCGGTATTTCCCCGGCGATTGTACGCAGTAGCGTGGTTTTGCCGGCACCATTCGCCCCCGTCAGAACCACCCGCTGCCCCGCCCGTATCTGCCGGTTCAGCCCGGTGAGCAGCGGCCTATCATACCCCACCGCCACATTCTCCAGAGTCAGCACGTCCCGCCCCAGATGCGCGTGCCCCTCGAATTCCAGCTTAACCTGCCAGTGGCGGGCCGGCTTTTCCACCCGTTCATCTGATTCCAGATACCGCTCCAGTTTCTTTTCCCGCGACTTGGCTTTTTGGGCGACCTTTTTCGCCAGCCGGCGCACGTTGGGCTGGCGCGGCGTGGTGGACCGCTCTACGGAGCGCGCCTGTTCCATCGTGCGCGCGATGTCCTGTTTCATGCGCCGGATCTCATATGCCTGATCCCGCCACTGCGCCCACTGACTCTCTTGCTCTTGCTCAAACTGCGCCAGGTAGTCGCTGTAGTTGCCAACGTATTCGCGCAGGGCGTGTGTATCCGGGTCGAGGTCGAGGATGCGCGTGGTGGTGCGGTCCAGAAATGTGCGGTCATGGGAGACGATCAGCGCGCCGCCGGGGAAATCGGCCAGCCAGGATTCCAGCCACTCCAGCATTTCGATGTCCAGGTGATTGGTCGGTTCGTCCAACAGCAGCAGTTCCGGGTCGCCGAGGAGAACGAGGACGAGCGCGAGACGTGTTTTTTGGCCGCCGGAGAGATTGGATGCCGGCATTTCCCCCCGCACATCCCCCAATCCCATAGCCGCCAACAGCGCGGGCGCACGCCCCGGATCGTGGCGACTCAGCCGCTCCAAAGCCAGATCATACGCCTGCTGCCAGTCGGCGTGGGCCGGGTTTTGTGTCAGCGCCGTGGCCAGCCGCGTCACCTCCGCTGCGAGCTGCGCCTGGTCCCCCGCCGCCCGCGCGATAATCTGACCAACAGTCAGGCCGGGTTCCGGTTCAAAGCCCTGCGCCAGGTAGCCCATGCGCAGCGACGCGGGAACGGTCGTGATGTGGCCGCCATCGGATCGCTCCGCGCCTGCCAGGATGCGCAGCAGCGTCGTTTTGCCACAGCCATTGGGGCCGATGAGACCCACGCGGTCGCCCGCGTTGACCGTAAATGTGATGTTATGCAAAATGGGGTTGATGCCGTATGACTTGCTGATGTGGTGCGCCGTTAGCATGAGGGGCCTCCGTGATGAAAAGATTACAAAAGTCTCCCAGACTTTTGTAATCTGGCGCGGCAAACAGCACGCCGGATTACGGGAGCGCGCAGGCAGAACGGGGGGCTGGCCTGCTCAATCAAGCTGTCCGCACAATCTCGCTAACTTTTTGCGAACAGCCGCTAACTAGCGAATCGTCATTGGCAACCTCAGAGGGGTAGAAGTGAATCGTGGACAGTGGCAAGTGATTGGTGGAGATTATAGCAGAGGGAGAAGAAGCGGGCGAATGCCCTTGATGGAATAGCAGCAATTCCAAATATGGTAGGGGCGGGATGGCGCGGAATAGACCTGTAGGAAACAAGAGGCCTCGTCTCCGCGCCATCTCGCCCGCACAGGCCGTAAATGCGGGCGAGATGACCGGGAGACAACACCTTACGCTAGACGAAGGTATTTCCCGGTCATCCCGCCCCTACCAAGGGATTCCAAAATTGGAATTGCTGATGGAATAGCAAAGTGTTTGCGTGATGAAAAAAAGAAACGGGGGTATGAGGTTGACGAAGTCGCCGGTCTTGACCACTCAGTCGGCGGCGACGGGAATACTCGTCTGGTCGGCTCGCAAACGAATCAGGCAAACCAGTTTTCCACCTGTAAACCAGAAAACTGAGCAAAATCATTTTGATTTCGTGATACCAGGATTAAATGATTGACTGCTGCTACTGCCGCAATCTGCCCGTCAGGGTAAGATGGCGTTAGACCTTGCCGAGATAAACGGGCGCGCTCCTGAGAAAACCAGGTAGCTGCGTCAGCGTCGTAGGGCAGTATCAGAATTTCCTGCTGAATGATACTGAGTAAATATTGCTCAAGGGCTGTACGTCTCGGGGACCTGTCCATACGAAGTACGCCAAAGAGCAGTTCATGCCAGGTAGTCGCGGCAATAGCGAGCTCCCCCGCTGCTGCTTCGAGGCGCTTGATAACTTTCTGGTTCGGTACCTTCCGCACAGGTTCAGAAACGAGGTTTGTATCCAGCAGATATTTTATGGCCATGGATCTTCGTCCGGCGCTGATGTTTGTTCGCGAACATTCCCCCAGATTTCATCTGGATCCATGTCCAGTTCCGAAACATTCCATTTCTGTCGCCATTCCCGGCAGGCAGCCCAGAAATTGCGTTCCGGTTGATGAGCCAGCAATCGGGTATATTCTTCCGTAGAAAGAATGACAGCCACCGGCTGACCACGCCGCGTCACCTGAACGGGTTGGTTGTTTTCCTCTGCGTTTCGGATCAGCGCCGCAAACTGATTGCGGGCTTCCGCAATAGAGTAAGTTGTCGTCATCTTACACCTCATTGATGGCTATTTACATGGCTATTTTACCCTTTGCTCAGATGAACTGTCAATAGAAAATGGCCGTTGCCTGTCGTCTACTCGCCCGGATTGTAGGTGGCGAGGACAGCGCCGGCATTTCCCGAACCATCGCGGCACAAACGCGAACCCTGCATCGATAACGGCGCGATAAACCGGACCAGAGTCAGGGCGTTGCAGGAAACGCCGGGATTGTACTGCAACACAAACCGCTGCTGCGTTGGCTGGAAGCCCCACGCATCCTTGCCGCCCACTTCGTCCACATTTCGACGGTTTGCCAGTAGCCAGTACGTCCCTGCCCCTTCGCTGCCGTCGTTCATAAAGAACTGGTAGTCGAGCGCGCCGGTAATCGCCGCCCATTTTGCCTCGTATGCGCCCATGTCGCAGCCCGTTCCCCGCGGACGCAAGACGCCGCGCCGGCAACGGCGTCGCCCACGTTGATGGCCGGATTGGGGGGCAGCAGCGCCATAGTGAGCGTGGGACCGCCATAGTCTGGCGAAATCCACATATGGTGATCGAAGTCGAGGCTTTAGCCGGGTCAACCCCCCATATGTAGACCGGCTGAAGCCTCGACTCCAAAAACGCCAGTGTCCAGTAAGAAACCTTTTGTACATGGACCAACCTCCTTGATAAGAGGGGATACCGACCAGACTCCAACCTGTTGGCGCAAGTTCCTCTTTGGACACAAACTGACTTGGATAACTGAAAAGTTTAGCCTAAGGGGACAGCGTTACTCTACCATTGAACCACGGCTAATACTGGCGCTGATTTACGATTGTGAAAAGTATGGGTCTTCGTGGTTTCACAAATAATCTACCAAAGGTGTTTGCGGCGAAGGTAAACTTAGTTGTTCTATCATCATGGGCACAAATAGGACTTCATCTTCAGGCGGCAAAATGACGTGCATCAGCAAACTGTCCAGCGTTAAGTTGAGATACCGAACTGTGTCTTTATGTTTGCGCAGGTCACGAATAAACCATTTCACCCGATCCTGTTGTTCTTCATTAGCCAGGGTGAGTATTTCATCCTGTCCCAGCCCGGATAGGGAGGCGAAACAAGTTTGCAGCCACAATCTGTGCTGCAAATCGGATGGGAATATGTCAAGCGGCGATTTAACGCTTGCCGGTAACGATAGGTGTTGTCCATGTTTGCTAATTACGCTGACCAACATTGGCCAGCCTTCTTCATCATAGATGCCGTACATGATTTCAGAGGTGTGAAAGGGATGTTTAACCATCAATGAGGCCAGTTTGCCGGCAATGGCATACCAGGGTTCTTTGGGACGTGGGATTTCGTCAATATAAAGGATGCGTTCATCTGGCTCATCGCCAAAATGGAGCAAACCGGCCAACGCTTCCTGCTGTTTTTTTGTCAGGGGCAGGTTCTGTTCCTGACTGACAACCGCTTCCCATTGTAAAAAGTAGCCTGATTCGAGTTCGTAAATGAAATCTTCCAAAATCCATTCCAGGGCTGCCGGGTCATCCAGCCTTCTGTAAGTGAATAAATCATTGGTGGGAACATCTGATTCAATGGGCCAAATAGTTAAGAGTGGCCGTTCTGGTCGTCGTTTTGCTTCCCGTTTTTTCTTACCTTTTGGTCGTTTTGACTTTTGCTTGCTCATTCTTGACTCTTCTGAAAAAAGGCCAAAAACCGGGTTTTTGCACATGAACCACTCTGGCAATTTCCGCCGGACAGTCGAAAAACCCGGTTTTTTCAGTGAACTCATTCTTTTTCTTCCAATTATAACTTCGAGATGTTAGCCCGGCGCGGGGTCGTAACGATGAAAACAACCGGGATAGTGACAAATCTCACCTTTGTCACTATCCCGATTGCTTCTCCCACTACTGGAAAGCGGTGATGAAGTCGCCGTGCCAGAGGCCAAAAATGCCGGAGCCGTCCTGGCAGGTGCGCACGCCCTGTAAGTAGGGGCCGGGGAGGATGAAGGTTCCGGTGGAGAAGGCGTCGCACTTGTAGCCGGGGGCGTATTGTAGGATCATGCGGCCGGGATCGGGTTGTGTCTCCCAGGTTCCCGTTTCCGCGTCGTTGTCCACGAATGTGCCATCGAGGAGCAGCCAGACGCGATTGGTGCCGCCGCTGCCGTCTATCATGTGGTAGGTGAGGTCCATGATCAGGTCAATATCCGCTTCGTCGGCCACCAGCGTGCGCACGGTGGTGGCGTTGTCCGTCAGGTCGCGGTCGTAGGTGCGTTGCGTGGCGCCGGTGGTGTAGGTGAAGAGACCCAACTGGCCGGGGATGATGTGCAGGTTGCTGGCGACGATCTGGCCGGGGGCGAGGGCGTTGAGGTGGCAGACGACGCTGCCGCTCTGGTCGTCGTCGCGGCAGTCGCTGACGTAGACGCCATCGGCCAGTGCCTCGATCTCGTTGCCGGAGAGGGCGCGGCGGAAGAGCATGATTTCGTCCATGCCGCCTACGAAGGTGTTGCCGGACCAGGGCGCGCGCCCGACGGTGAAGGCGAAGGGGGTGCTGGCGATGGGATAGTTGCCTACGGGCACGCGCGCCACCTCGTTCCCGTTGATGTAACCCACCAGGTCCCCGCCCGTCTTCCAGGTGAGGGCGACGTGTAGCCAGGTGTTTGCCGGCAAATTACCCGCCTGAAAACTGTATAATGTGCCCACCGAGTCCCACACCTGCCCGTACAACTTGTTCTGGTAATGCCCTAGCACATAGCCATAGCCTTGCTGTCCCTTGCCCAGGAATTTGCGGTCCGCGCTGGCGGAAGAGGTTTTGACCCAAAGCGACAGCGTTAGCTCCGCGCCCGGATTCAGCCCTTCGCCGGTAGGACCGACCATGTAATCGTCGCCATAAAAGTTGAGTGCTGTGCCATATCGTCCTTCGTTGCCGGCATAAGGGCAGGATGCTTGCGTGACGCAGGTGAGGTCGTCGCCATAGCTGGAGCTATCGCGGAACGTCATCGCGCCCGACGGATCGTCCAGGTGCAAATTGAGGCGCGCTTCCGCGTTCAGCGCGGGGGCGAAGCTGAACGTGGGCGGCAGCAGCGTGGTCATGGTGATGAACCGGCTGTTGTTCGGTCCCTCGTTGGAGAGCAGCACCGTGTAGGTGAAGGGGCTGCCTTGCACCGCCAGCCCAGGGTTGGCCCGTTCATGCACCACGAGGTCGGCGGCGGGCCTGACGCGGGCGGCGTTGGTGAGGGCGTTATCAGGCGGCGTGTAATCGATTTCGTAGCTGTCCACGGCGGCGGTGTTCAGCATTTGCCCCGTTTGACCGGGGAGAACGGCCACATCAAGCTGCGCCGAACTGCCGGGGAGGAGCGCGCCCCAGAAGCAGGCGACGCCTGTGCCCACGTAGCTGCACGCGCCCTGGCTGGTGGTGTAGGTGATCAGCGTGCTGACGGCGGGGATGGTGTTGGTGACGTAGACGTTGGTGGCGATTTCGGTGCTGGTGTTGACGACGGAGACGGTGAAGGTGAGGATGTCGCCCAGGTAGGGCGTGGCGGGGGCATCGGTGACGTTGAGGCTGAGGTCGGTGCAGGGGCAGATGGCGTTGTCCAGGCTGCCGGCATTATCCCACAGATACGCTTCCGGATTGGCGGCAAAGACAACGACCTCGTTGTGGACCTGGGCCGGGTGTGCGGGCGGCTGCACGTCGATTAGCACGTGGGCGGCGCTGTTGGCGGGCAGGGTGGGCAGGGTGCAGGTGATGATGATGCCGGCATTTCCGCACACCCCCCCATCCACCGTCGCCGAGAGCAGCGTCAGCGGCGCGGCCAGCGTATCCGTGATGATCACGTCCGTGGCTGCCTGGGGACCATCGTTGTGCAGGAGGATGTCATATGTGAAGGGCGTATTGGCGGGCAAGAATGGTTCCAACGGCGCATATTCTACCCACAAATCCACCGCGCTCTCCGTCTCCGTCGCGCCCATGTCGCAGCCGTAGCTTTGCGGGCGGGAGACACCGCGCTGGTCGGCGGCGGCGCAGGTGGCGCTGTTGCCGGCATTCACCGCCGGACTATAAGGCCGCAGCGCGTGCGTGCGCGTGGGGCCGCCGTTGTCCGCCAGTGTATCCGAGAGAACGGTGGTGAAAACGACGTTGACCGGAACCATGATGTCCGTTTCTCCCGGCGCGGGGCAGCCGGTGTTCTGGCCGGTGAGATTGTAGCCGTTGTTGGTGAAAGAACCATAGCAGTCGGCGCCGACGGAGGCGGAATTGCCGGCAACAATGCTATTCCGCATCGTCAGCGCCCCATTTTCGTTGAAGATGCCGCCGCCGCCGCTCACGCCCTCGTTGTGCGTGAACGTGACGTTGTTCAGGTTGGCCGCGCCCGCGTGCAAGTAGAGTCCCGCGCCGTAGTCACCGCTGGCACCGACGTTGCCCTTATTGCCGGAGAAGGTGCTGTTGGCGACGATGATGCTGCCGGCAGTTTGCGAGACACCGCCGCCGTATATCAGACCGATGTTGTGGGCGACGGTGCTGCTGGCGATGCGCAGGTTGCCTACGTTGTAGACGCCGCCGCCCTCGTATTCCGCCTGGTTGCCGTCAATGCTGCCGCGCAAAATGGAGACGATGCCGGAATCGTTGTAGATGCCGCCGCCGACGCCGGACTCGGCGATGTTGCCGGCAATTTCGCTGGCAAACAAGGTCACGGTTCCATTGTCGTTGTAGATGCCGCCGCCGTGCCCGCCGTATTCGTCCGGCGGGTCGTCGGTCGTTTTCACGGCTACGTTGCCGCTGATGTGGCTGTTGTGCAGCATGAGCCTGCCGCCCTGGTTGTAGATGCCGCCGCCGCGGGTGTTGGTGGGGCTGTTGTGGCTGGCGTAGTTTTGGGTGAGGGTGACGGCTTCCAGGGTGAGAATGCCGGCATTAAGAATTCCCCCCCCATACCCCGCCAACCCATCCCGAATCGTCAGGCCGCGCAAGCCGACGACCACGCCGCTGCTCACGCCCAGCACGCGCCGGCTGTTGCCGCCGCTCAGGGTGACGCCCGGCGCGCCGGCAGCGTCAATCGTCACGGACACATTCACCACCAGCGGCGCGGAGGTGAGCAGAATGGTCGTGGGCGCAGGGAAATCGAACGTGATCAACCCCTGTGGGCAGATGTCCAACAGCGCCTGCCGCAGCGTCCCCGCACCACTGTCCGCCGCGCCGGTGACGACAATGGTCGGGCTGCAATCCCCGGCGGCGGCGGACCGCTGCCGGGGCGGCATGGCCAGGCCCACGAAGCCAATCAGCAGAGCCGCTATCACCAAATGCGTTTTCCATCGTTTAACGGACATGCTCAATCCTTTAGGGAGGAAACTTCATGAACATCTTCCCGGAAGCTATTATCCAGGACCATCATCTGTGACGAAGCTTCCGGGAAGATCATTCGGAGGAGAAACCGGGTTTTTCCAAAAAACCCGGTTTCTGGGCTTGCGCAAAATCGCCACGCCACAAGCCAACCAGCCCTGATCCATCCTGGCAGACACGCAGCCCTCGCGCTTTCGGTGGTAGCCCGCTGATCTCGCCCGTCATCAAGGCCCCGCACTGATACGGATCGTCGTAATCCAGTTGCAGCCGCGGCGGCTCCGTGAGCAGCGCCCACACGCCGGTGCTGATCTCATTGTCGATAAATGTGCCATCCTGTAGCATCCAGACGCGGTTTACACCGCCGGAGAGGTCTTGCATGATGTAGGTGACATCCACGATGGCCCGGATGTCGCTCTGCCGCAGCACGAAGGTGCGCAGCGCGGCCACGTTGTTCGCCAGGTCGGGGTCGTCAATCTCCTGGCTGACGACGGCGTCGTACGCAAACAGGCCAAGCTGCAAGGGCACGGCCACGGTGTTCACGATGACGGATTGATCGGCGTCGAGTGCCGGCATCGTACACGTAAGGGTCTGACCGGCCACGCCGCAATCTGCCACGTAGCCCCCCGCCGCCAGCGACAAAATTTCCTTCTGCGAGAGGACGCGGTTGAAAACGTACGCTTCATCCAGCCTGCCGTTGAAGAGGAACTGCGAAGCCCACGGCGCCCGCCCCAGGATAAAGGGGTTGTCGTTGCTGGCGATGGGATAGGCTCCCGTGGGAATGCGGTTGACTTCGATGCCGTTGATGTAGCCAATCAGATAGCCATTTGTCTGCCACGTCATGGCCACGTGGGTCCAATTGTTGGCGGGAATGAAACCAGACTGGAAGGTATACCTTGTGCCCACGGCGTCCCAGACTTCCGGATACAGCTTGTTCTGAATGTGGCCGAGGGCGTAGCCTGTGTTGGAAACGGCCTTGCCGCCAAATTTCCGGTCGCTGCCGGGGCTGGGGGCGTAAATCCACAAGGCAAACGTCAACGCCTCCCCCGGGTTGAGGGCGTCCCCGGAGGGAGCCTGCAAGTAATCGTTGCTGCCATCAAATTTTACGGCGGCGCCAAACTGGCCGCCTACGTCCGCGCTGGGGCAGGTGGCGCCGCTGCACGTCAGGTCCGTGCCGTAGCTGGAGCTATCCGCGAACGTGGTAGACCCGGCAGGTTCGTCCAGGTGATAGTGCAGCCGCGCTTCGTCCGAAAGCGGAGGCACGTAAACCATGCCCGGCGGCAGCGGCAGCGTCATGGTGATTGGCTCTGCCCGTTGCGGTCCGGCGTTGTCGATCACCAGGGTGGCGGTGAAGGGCTGACCGCGCACGGCCACGCCGGGATTGGCGACGTTGGTCACGCGCAGGTCGGCCAGCGGGCGCAGGATCGTCTGCAAATCGGTGCTGTTGTCCTCCGGGTGGAAGTCGAAGGCGAAGCTGGCGACGACGGCGCTGTTGGTGAGGTCAATCGCCCCCGGATTGGGGGCGACGACGACTTGCATTTGCGCCGACTGCCCGCCGGCGAGGCTGCCCCATTGGCAGGCCACGTCGTGCCCCAGAAACGCGCACGTCCCCTGGCTGGTGGTGTAGGTGAGGACGGTGGTGTTGGCGGGGAACGTATCTGTGACGTAGACGCCGGTGGTCACTTCCGTGTCGCTGTTGACCACGGTGACGGTGAAGGTGATGATGTTGCCGTAGTAGGCGGGGTCGGGGAAGCTGGTCTGGCTGATGACGAGGTCGGTGCAGTAGCAGACGGTGTTATCGACGCCGTCGCTGTTGTCCGGCAGATACGCTTCCTGGTCGTCGGCCAGGATGACGGCGCTGTTGCTGATTTGCGCCGGGCGGTCGGGCGGCATGACCATGATGTTTACCGTGGTGGTGGTGTCGGCGGGGATGAGTGGCAGGGTGCAGGTGACGACGTTGGCGGCGTGGCTGCAACTCCCCAGTTCGGCGTTGGCGGAGAGGAAGGTGACGTTTGCCGGCAACGTATCGGTGAAAACGGCGTTGTGCGCATCCATGGGGCCGCCGTTGCTGATCACGGCTGTGTAGGTCAGCGGTTCGTCGGCGGGGATGTAGGTGGGCAGCGCGGCGAAGCCGAGGGTGAGTTCAACCGCCGTTTCCGTCTCGAAGGCGCCGATGTCGCAGGCGAAACTCTGCGGACGGGGCACGCCGCGCTGGTCCGTAGCGTCGCAGGCGGCGGGATCGGCGGCGTTGATGGCCGGGCTGTAGGGCAGCAGGGCGTGTGTGGGCGTGGGGCCACCGTTGTCTGCCAGGGTTTCGGAGAGGAGTTCGCTGTAGATAATGCCGGCACTGACGGTGATGTCCGTGTCGTTCACGGGGCAGCCGGAGCCGATGAGGGTGAGGTTGTGGCCGCTGCTGAGGGCGTTGCCATAGCAGTCGTTGGCGCTGGCGGCATCGTTGCCGGCAATTATCGAGTTCCCAAACGAGAGCAGACCGGCGACCACGTAATAGCCGCCCCCCGTACTCACTTCCACGTTGCGCGTGATCGTGCTGTTGTTGATCGTCGCCGACCCGGTGCGCATGTACAGGCCTGCGCCCTGGTCGCCGCCGGCGTTGTCGTCGCCCATGTTGCCGGAAAGGGTGCTGTCGTGCAGCCAGAGGGAGCCGCTGCTGAGGAGGATGCCGCCGCCGTTTTTCAGGGCCTGGTTGCCGGCAATCGTGCTGCGCGCGATCACCGCCGCGCCATCGGAATAAATACCGCCTCCTTCACTTTCCGCCAGATTGTCCTGCACCAGCGTGTCGTTCAGTTGTAGCAGCCCGGAGAGGTTGTACGCGCCCCCGCCGAAGCCGAGTTGGGCGGCGTTGTGGGCGAGGACGCTCTGGTTGAGGATGACGACGCCGCCGTTGTTGTAGATGCCGCCGCCGCGTCCTTCGTAATGGTTCGGATAGATGTACAGTTCCAGGGCGGTGTTGTTGCTGACGGTGCTTTCGTGGAGGGTGAGGTTGCCGCCGGCGTCGTTGAAGATGGCCCCGCCGCGGTTGTTGCCGGAGCCGGCGGCGGCGTTGCCGGCGAGGATGACGTGGTTGAGGGTGAGAATGCCGGCATTCACCACCCCCCCGCCAATCGCCGCATACCCATCCCGAATCGTCAGATTGCGCATCGTCACCGCGCGTCCCGCCTGAATCTTAAACACCCGCTGCTGGTGGTTCCCGCTCACAGTCACGCCGGGCGACGTGGCACCGTCAATCGTCACCGATTGCCCCACCACAAGCTGGCCAGACGTGAGGACAATGGTCGTCGGCTGGTCAAAGTCAAACGTGATCAGACCACTGGCGCACACGTCCAGCAGCGCCTGGCGTAGCGTGTCGGGACCGCTGTCGGCGGCGCTGGTGATGACAATCGCCGGGCTGCAACCGTCATAGAAACCCGGTTTTTTTGAAAAAACCGGGTTTCTGTTTCTGGCCGCCGGTGGGGCGAAGAAGTAGCCGCGCCACAGGCCGGTGCGCCCGGAGCCGTCCTGGCATTCGCGCGCGCCCTGCGCGTAGGGGGGCGTGCCGCCAATCTGCCCCACCATGAAGGCGTCGCAGTTGTAGCCGGGGTCATATTGCAGCGTCAGGCGCAGTGGTTCGTCAATGAACGACCACGTGCCCGTGGCCGCTTCATCGTCCATGAAGGTGTCATCTTTCAGCAGCCACAGTTCGTTGATGTCCCCTTCGCCGTCCTGCATCCGGTATTGCAGCCGCACGGTGAGGGTGATGCTGTCTGTTTGCACGACGCGCGTGCGCAGGTAGGTGGTGTTGTTGCTGTAGTCGGGGTCGTAGGTGATCTGGTCTGCGTCGGCGCGGCTGTTGAAGACGCCCAACTGCGTGGGGATGGCGGTGATGTTGACGGGGACGACCTGGTTCGGGTTGAGGGCGGCCAGGTCGCAGGTGATGGCCTGGTTGGCTTCGTCGCATTCGGCGGCGTAGTTGCCGCCGTGGAGGAGACCGATTTCGCCGGCGGAGAGGGCGCGGCGGAAGAGGTGGATTTCGTCAATGCGCCCGTTGAAGTAGTTGCCCCAGGATGCTTTGCCGATGTAGATGGGGTTGGAATTGCTGCCGATGGGGTAAATGCCGGCATCTCTGCTCCCCGTCTCATTCCCATTGACATAAACCACGAACTCGCCGCCCGTTTTCCAGGTGAACGCGACATGGACCCACTGGTTATTGGGAAGCGCGCCGGAATTGAGCGAAAAGTGCGTGCCTGTGGCATCCCAGATGCCGGCAAAAATCTTGTTAGATAACTGGCCCAAAACATAACCGTTGCCCTGGAATCCTTTGTTCACATATTCACGGTCACTGCTGGTGCTGGTCGAATAAATCCAGGCCGCCACGGTCAGCTCCGCGCCCGGATTCACTCCCGTGCCCGTCGGCCCCTGCACATAGTCATTTCCATCAAAGGAGAGCGCCGCGCCAAAACGGCCCGCGCCGCCGGCGGTGGGGCAAGATGAGCCGGCGCAGGTGAACAAAGAGTCGTAGGCGGAATAATCCTTGAAGGTCGTCGCGCCGCGCGGCTCGTCCAGGTGCAGCCGCAGCCGCGCCTCGTCCGTAAACGGGGGCACGTAGATGAAGCTGGGCGGCAGCACATTGATCATGCGCACCGGTCGCCCCACGTCCGGCCCCGCGTTCTTCAACAGCAGCGTGTACGTCAACGGTTCGTTGAGCAGGCCCAGTCCTGGATTGTCCTTTTTGAACAGTTGCAGGTCGGACACTTTGGTGAAGAATACTTCCAGGGAATGGGTGTTATCTTCCGGGTTGTAGTCGATTTCGCGGCTGGCGATGGTGGCCGTATTTTCGATGCTGCCCACGCCCGGATTGTGCAGCACCACCACCTGCAACTGCTCCGAGGCACCTGCCGGCATTTCACCCCAACTACAGGCGAAACTGCTGCCCAAAAACTGGCAGTCGCCAATGCTGCTCGTGTACGTGATCAACGTGGCATTGCTGGGGAAAGTGTCCGTGATAAAAACGCGGGTGGCGATTTCATCCGTGGTCGTGTTCACCACGGTGACGGTGAAGGTGACGATGTCCCCGTGGTAGGGGGCCGGCGGATAAACAGTTTGCGTGATCTCCAGGTCGGTGCAGTAGCAGACGGTGGTGTCCACGCCGGCTTCGTTGTCGGGCAGGTACGCTTCTGGGTTTTCGGCGAAGGCGATGGCCTGGTTGCCGATCGTTGCCGGACCATCGGGCGGCATGACCACGATGTCGATGTGCGCGACGGTGCTGGCGGGGATGAAGGGCAGGGTGCAGGTGACGACGTTGCCGGCATTCTGGCACGCCCCCAGGCCCGCGTCGGCGGATATGAAGGTGACTTGCGTGGGCAGGGTGTCGGTGACGAGGACGTTGGTTGCCGGCAGCGGTCCCGCGTTCGTGATGGCCAAAGCGTAGGTCAGCGGCGCGTCCGCGGGGACGTACGGAGGCAAGGGCGCGAAGCCCAGCGTCAGGTCAATGGCACTTTCCGCTTCTAACGCGCCCATGTCGCAGACGAAGCTCTGCGGGCGGGGCAGGCCACGTTGGTCCGTGGGTTCGCAGGTGGCGGGATTGCCGGCATTAATCGCCGGACTATACGGCAGCAGCGCGTGCGTGCGGGTGGGGCCGCCGTTGTCCGCCAGCGTCTCCGACAGCACCGTCGTGAACACCACCCCATTGCCCACGCCGATGTCCGTCTCCTCGTCCACGGGGCAGCCCGTGTTCGTCACCACCAGGTTGTGCCCGCCGGTGGTGACGGGACCATAGCAGTTGATGTTGTTGCCGCCGCTGTTGCCGGCAATAATCGAATTCTCATAGGTAAACGAGCCGCTTTCCAGGTAGACGCCGCCTGCGCGGTCCACGCTCTGCCCATTCGTGACCGTGCTGTTGTTCATCGTCACCTGCCCCACGCGCACATAGAGGCCGGCCCCCTGATCGCCGCCGGCGGCGGGGTTGCCGGTGTTGCCGGAAAAGGTGCTGCTGTGGATGTGGAGCGCCCCCGCGCTTTGCAGGATGCCACCCCCTTTCTTCCACCCCTCGTTGTTGCTGAACACCGTGTCGCGGACCGTCGCGCCGCCGCCGTTGAACAGGCCGCCGCCCTCGAAGCCGGCCACGTTGGCGTCAAAGGTGGCGTCCGTGATGGTCACGGTCCCGGATGTGTTGTAAACGCCGCCGCCGGAGCCTTGTTCCGCCAGGTTGTGGGCGATGGTGCTGTTGCTGATGATCAGCGTGCCGTTGTCATTGTAGATGCCGCCCCCCTGTCCGCCCTGGATGTCGGGCGGGTTGTTGTACTGGGCGGCGGTGTTGTAGGTGATGGCGCTGTCCAGGAGGGTGGCGGTTCCGTACAGGTTGTAGAGGCCGCCGCCGCGGTTGGCCGTGCCCCCGCCGGCGTTGTTGAAGGTGATGGTGACGTTTTGCAGGGTGAGTGTGCCGGCATTAAACACCCCGGCGGCAATCGGCGCATACCCATCCCGAATCGTCAGGTCGTTGATCGTCACCACGCGCCCCGCCTCAATTTTGAACACGCGCACGATGCTGCCGCCACTCACGGCCACGTCCGGCGCGGTGGAGCCGTCAATGGTCACGTTCTTGCTCACGGCCAGATGGTTGGTATGCAAAAAGATGGTCGTGGGCGTGGCGAAGCCGAAATCAATCAGGCCATCGGCGCATACGTCCACCAGCGCCTGGCGCAGCGTGCCCGCGCCGCTATCCGCCGCGTTGGTGACGGTGACCACGGGGGCGCAGCCGCCGGCGGCACGGGCCGGGTGGGTGAAGTGAATCGTCGCCGCCAGCAGCAGCGCGGCGGTGATGAGGGGGAGCAAACTCTTCCACTTGGGCGCGGACATGGCATTTACCGTCCTTTTCTTGGGGGTACTTGATGAAGGTGGTGTTTCAAATGGGTTGCTCGGGCTGCCCGCGCCGTAGGACAATTTGCCTAAATTGTCCCTTCATGGCGTAGGACAATTCGCCGAATTGTCCTACAGCAAGCAACAGTCAACTGAAATGAAACACACCCCTTGATTAATCGGCGGGGGGGCCACGCCCCCGATGTCGCAGCCGTCTTCCTGTGGGCGAGATATGCCGCGTTCATCTGCGGCCTACTGAAAAAGAACAGACGAGAAATTCGTGTAGTCAAGAGTCAGTAGCGGCGACGAGCCTTCATCAGGCAGGATAAAATCACCGCGCCAGATGCCCGTCAAGCCGGTGCCGTCCTGGCACTGGCGCACGCCCTGCACGTGGGGCACAAATTCCGGGAATACCTCGCCCGTCATCAGGGCGTTGCAAGAGTAGCCGGGGTCATAGGTGAGGGTCAGGCGCTTTGGTTGGGTGAGGCTTTGCCATGTGCCTGTGCCGGCATCGTTGTCCACAAACGTGCCATCGTTCAATAGCCACACCAGGCCATGCCCAAAGCTGCCGTCCTGCATTGAATAACGCACCTCCATCGTCAGCGTAATCGCCGTGGATGTGACCACCCTCGTGCGCAGGAACGTCGTATTGTTCTGCAAATTCGGATCGTGCGTCGGCTGCGCCGCGTCCGCGCGGTAGTTAAACCATCCCTCTTGCGTCGGCACAACGGTGATATTCGTGTACACCGATTCCTGCGGAGCCAGCGCCGCCAGCACGCAGGAGATCGTGGCGCTATTCAGCGCGTCGCACGCCGCCGCATACACCCCCAGGTACAGGTCGCGCACCTCACCCGCGCTCAGGGCACGGCGAAAGTAGAGGCCCTCATCCAGTTTGCCGTTGAAATAGTATTGTCCCCAGGGCGCGCGCCCCCACTCAAAGGGAACGGAATTGCTGCCTACCATGAATGGACCTGCCGGCATACTGCCCACCGGCAGCCCATTGACGTAGATCGTAAACTGCCCGTTTGTCTGCCACGTCATCGCCAGATGCACCCAGGTGTTGCTGGCAATCGAGCCGCCCTGCAAACTGAACAACTGCCCGGACGTATCCCACACCCGCGCATAGAGATCGCCGCTTTTGTAACCCAACAGATAGCCGCTGTTTGTGTTGTCCGACTTGCCCCCGATCATTTTCTCCTGGCTCGCATTTGGCGCATACATCCAGGCAGCCAGCGTGAAAGCCGCGCCCGGATTCATACCGTTTCCGGTCGGACCGGAGAGGTAATCATTGCTGCCATCAAACTGCAATCCCGCGCCAAAACGTCCGCCGATGCCTGCTTGTGGGCAGTTGCCGGCATTGCACGTCATGTCGCTGCCGTAGGTGGAACTGTCATGGAACTGGGTGCTGCCCGGCGGGTCGTCCAGGTGGAAATGCAGCCGCGCCTGCTTCGTAAACGGCGGCACGTAGGTGAAGCTATCTGGCAGCACGGCCACCATGCGAATGGGGCGACCCACGTCAGGGCCGTCATTGGACAGCACCAGCGTGTACGTGAGCGGTTCGTTGAGGATCGCCAATCCGGGATTGACCTTTTTCGTCACGCCCAGGTCGGAAACGGGCACGACGTCCACACTGCGGGCGATGCTGTTGTCGTCCGGCGTGTAATCAAACTCGTAGCTGTCAATCTGCGCCAGGTTCTCCAGTTCCGTGGTCTCGTTGGCGAAGACGGCCACGACCACGTCCGCCGACTCGCCCGGCAGCAGCGTGCCCAGGGCGCAGGCGACGCGGTTGCCCAGGAATTCGCATTCGCCCGTGGTGGTCGTAAACGTGATCAGCACGGCGCTGCTGGGGAAGGTGTCCGTGAGGAAAATGCGCGTGGCGATCTCCGCCGTGGTGCTGTTCACGGCGGTGACGGTGAAGGTGATGATGTCGCCATGCAGGGGCGCGGTGGGGGTGACGGTTTGCGCCAGGGCCAGATCGGTACAGTGGCAGACCTGGTTTTCGCTGCCGGCATTATTGTCGGGCAAATAGGCGTCTACGGTGTCCGCGAGGACGATGGCCCGGTTCGTTACCGCGCGCGGTCCGTCGGGCGGCATGACGATGATGTCTACGTTGGTGGTGGAGAATGCCGGCAGCAGCGGCAAGGTGCAGGTGACGATCACGCCCGCCTGCCCGCACGCGCCCAGGTCGGCGTCGGCGGAGAGAAAGGTGACGTCGGCGGAGAGGGTGTCCGTGAGGACCACGTTGTGCGCGTCCAGCGGCCCGGCGTTGGTGATCACCAGCGTATAAACCAGCGGCTGGTCAGGCGGCACGTAGCGCGCGTGGGGCGCGTACCCCAGGATGAGGTCGGCGTCGCTGTCGGCCTCGTAGGCGCCCATGTCGCAGGCGAAGCTTTGCGGGCGGGGGACGCCGCGCTGGTCGTCCGCCGCGCAGGTGGCGTCGTCCGCGGTGTTGATGGCCGGGCTGTAGGGGAGGAGGGCGTGGGTTTGCGTGCCGCCGCCGTTGTCGTTCAGGGTGGCGGAGAGGACTTCGGTGAAGACGAGGTCGCTGTCAATGAAGAGGTCGCTGGCCTCGTCCAGGGGGCAGAAGATGCCGCTGACGAGGTTGTGCCCGCCGGTTTCCAGGGGACCGGCGCAGTCGAAGTCGGCGATGTTGCCGGCAATAATGCTGTTCGTGAAGGTGACGGTGGCCGTGGTGTTGTAGATGCCGGCGCCGGCATTGACATTGGTGTTGCGGGTGATGGTGGTGTTGTTGAGGGTGAGAATGCCGGCATACGCATACACCCCCGCCCCGCGATCCCCATTGGCCGCCGGGTTTCCCTGATTGCCGGAAATCGTGCTGTTGCGCAGGTCTAGCAGGCCGCCGGCGTGGGAGATACCGCCGCCCTCCATGAGGGCAACGTTGCCGCTGAACGTGCTGCCGGCAATCGCAGCCGCGCCGCTGTTGAACAGCCCGCCGCCGGAATATCCCGCTTTGTTGCCGCTAAACGTCGCGCCGTCGGCCTGCACCTGCCCGCCGTTATTGTACACGCCGCCGCCGCTGCCCAGTTCGGCGATATTGTCCGCGATCACGCTCTGGTTGAGGATGACGGAGCCGGCTTCGTTGAAGATACCTCCGCCCAGGCCGCCGATGTCCTCCGGGTCGGTGTGGATTTTGGCGGCGATGCTGTTTTGGACGCGGCTGTCGTTGAGGATGAGGGTCCCGTGCAGGTTCATGATGCCGCCACCGCGGCTGGTTCCCGTGGCGGCACGGGCGGCGCTGGCGGTGAGGGTGACGTGATTGAGGGTGAGCGTGCCGGCATTCAAGATACCACCCCCGATTGCCGCCAGACCGTTGCGGATGGTGAGGTTGTTCAGCATCACCGTGGCATTGTCCATCACGCGCAGCACGCGCACCGCATTGCTGCCGCTGACGGTCACGCCGGGGCTGCCGGTGGCGTCAATCGTCACCGAACGGTCGGCGACGAGATGGCCGGTAGTGAGGCGAATGGTTGCCGGCAGGGCAAAACCAAACGTGATCACGCCCCCATCGCACACGGTTGCCAGCGCGTGGCGCAGCGTTCGCGGACCGCTGTCGGCGCGGCTGGTGACGACGACGGCGGGTGGGCATCCTTCCGTTTGTGCGTCGGCGATGGGTGGCGTTTGCGCGCGCAATGCCGGCAGCAGGCAGGCAAACAACAACAGCGCGAAAACGGGCCGAATGCGTGGGCGGGACATAAAGCCTCCAGTTGCACGTCGTGCGAATCGTCAGAGATGTTTGGCTGACCGGACTAAAAATGTGTGCGGATGGAATCGGTGGGCAGATGTAAGCGGATGTAAGCGGATGTAAGCGGATGGTTGCGCTGCCCGGAAAGGGAAGCCCAAAGTTATCGGAAGCGGACGCACGTCATGGCAGACGTGCGAATTGGGGAGGAAATGGTGAATTGCAGAAACACACAATTCGCCAATAGCCACTATTGTAATAGACCCGGCCTCATTTGTCACACGTCTTCAGGACGAAGGGGGGATGCGTTCAGTTATCCTCGCCTTTCATGGCGGCCAATACCTGGCGCACGCCGCTCACGTTGCGGTCCAGTTCGATGACGAAATGGTCCGTCAGCTCCACCGTGAAGGATGCAATGCCCACGATGGCCAGGTAATCGCTGGCATCGCCGGTGACTTCGTAGGCGGCGAAGGTGTCGTAGAGTGGGTAGCCGCTGGCGGTGGCGTAGGCTTGCGCCCAGGCGCGGGTGGTGGCGGCTTCCTGGCCGTCGCAACTGCCGATGAGGACGCCGGGGAGGGCGCTGTGCAAAAAGATGACGAGATCGGGCTGCTCCAGGGTGATGAAGTAGTTGAGGTGTCGGTTTTCGATCTCGGAGAAGGGTTCGCTGCCGCCGCTGACGGGTTGCTGCCGCCAGGTTCCGGTGGGCTGCCAGTTGCAAGGCCAGTTGCGGTTGAGGTCCACGCCGCGCCCGTTGAGGCGTCCTATGGTGGTGTCCGCGCCGACGTCGGCGGGCGTGAAGCGGCCTGTTTGTCCGGTTACGGCGAACTGTCCATCGAGGTTTAATGCCGGCACGATCGTCAACCGCACCCCCTCTGGCAATCGCTCTGGCTCGTCGGCAAAATAATCCCACAAACCATACGCCAGCAGAATCGAATTCCATTCGTAGCCGCCGTGGATGCCGCCCACGATCATCAAATGATGATCACCGCTGCCCATCTGGAACGCCTGGATGGGATAGCCGTTGCCGGACAGCCCTAAATCACGCACCACGGGGTTGCTCTCCGCCGGTGTTGACGTGGGCGCGGCGGGAGAGGTTGGCGGGAGTGATGTTGGGCCTGGCGAGGGCGTAGGGCTGGCCGGCGGGCGGGGCAATGTGGCCGCAAGGGGAAGGGGGGTAGGTGTCGCCGTGGGGGGGGATGTCGACAATGCGGCGGCGGTCGGGATCAGCGTAATCGTTGGCGGAGCAGCAATGGATTGCGGCTGGCAATGAACGAGTACCAGAATGGACACGAAAGCAATGACTATAAGAGAGGGGAAAAAGGGCTGTCTTTCAGGCATAATAAGATTGTAGGTGACTATTCACGACCACCTTCCCGGAAGCTGTTTTGATGCGCAATGACTTGAATCACGAGACGCTGGGGGTTGGAAATCGAGCTTCCGGGAAGATCTCTTGGTATACATACCCCTGAGGTTGAACAGTTACCATTGTAGACGAGTTCTGGCGGACAAACGAACAGTTTTGCACCTGGTCACGGGAGGTTGATATGCGGAGAATGATAGTACTGCTTGTTGCGCTGCTCGTGCTTGGCGGATGCGATGGCGTTCCTCCGATTCCTTCGTCGAATGCTACATCCGCAAGCAGCGATGGTTCTGGGGCATTTCCAGATTTCCCCCCCGAAAAGCGAGAGCCTCAGCTAAAGGGAACGGTGGGTGTGTCATTGGGAATTCTCTTTGTGTCTATGGACACGAATGGCGAGTTAGAAATCGGTGTGGGCGGCGAGTTGCCTATTCTCCCTACGCCTTTGGGTATGCTCCGCGTGTTTGCCGAAGGCTCCGTGGAGTTTCCGCGCCAGCAGACATTGACGATTTCGACGGGGGAACAGACATGGTTTTATGACATTCAGGACGAGACGTTTACGGTAGAGTTGAGGGATGTCGATGCAACCGTGAAGGGAGATGGAAAGGGAAACATTCTTGTTCTGGTGACGGACAATCGCGTGCGAAAAGATGCCGACCCACGCTTTTATAACGCGGATGTCAATAGCCGGATTACGATGAATGAGGGAGCGAGTTTGCCTGTGGAACAGATCACTATCGGCTACTCGGCGAACGGAACGCCGATGACGTTCACTCGTTTGGGCAGTGGGCCGAAGGTTGTTGCGTTAGTTGGGGGTTTTCATGCGGGGTTTGCGCCAGGGACCGTTTCCGTGGCGGAAAAGATGATAGACTATTTCTCCGAGCATGGGGAGCAGATACCCGTGAATGTTTCGCTATACGTTTTGCCCCTGGCCAGCCCAGATAGCTTGAATGGGGCCGTGGAGACGAAAGCGGGGCGGGTAAATGGAAACGGCGTTGACCTCAATCGCAATTGGGATTGCAACTGGTCCAATACAGCGCAATGGCGCAGCGTTCCTGTCAATCCTGGCAGCTATGCGTTTTCCGAGCCGGAGACGGTGGCCTTGCGGGATTTTTTCCTGACGCAGCGTCCGGCGGCGGTTGTGTTTTATGAGGCACGCGGTGAACTGGTGATTCCGGGGGACCGCACTTGTGGTCAACGTAATAGCCAATCGGGTTCCCAAAATCTGGCATCTGTTTACGGTGCCCGCTCTGGCTATGAGTATGGGTTCATCAATTACTACCCTATCTCCGGTGATGTGACGGATTGGTTGGATAGGCAAGGTATTCCCGCGATCTCCATTCTGCTTTCTGACTATACGGCGGTTGATTGGAACAGGAACCTGCAAGGGGTCCAGGACGTATTGGCACAGGTTGCTCGTTGATGTCCGCGTGGCCTCGTATGCGGCAACGTCGCGTATGATCCGCCGAGGTCCGCCAGAACAGGTCAGGCGACGCGCTGGCAGCCCGCGTGCGCGCTCACGTGGATCGGTTAGGGAATGCCGCCGACCTGACAGCGGCATTCCCGTTTCGGTTTGTGGTGAATCAGTTATGGGGGCCGAAGTAGTCGTCGTAGGGGAAATCAGAACCGAGGCGACGGAGTTCTTGCCGGCAGTATTCGTCAATCTTTGCCTGATCCGCCAGGGTTAGCAGTTCTCCTGAATCTCCCGCCTTACCTTTGCGCATCATGCTGCCGTTTGGATCTGACCACGGGCTGCCCTCGCCGGGATAGAACTTGTGGTCAATGGACTTCATATATTGGAATGTGCTTTTGTGGACAACCGTGTCAAACTCTTCTGGCGTCAGGTCAACCCCCATCAACTCTGCCAGTGAGCGCACCGTTCCCGGCAAATCTTTTTTCATATCTTTGTAGAACAGCACGCGCGCATTGCTTTCGTTTCGCAATCTCCAGCAACTGGCAATGTGTGATGGCCAGGAGCCGAGTGGGAAATTGTTAGACAAAAACAGATCGAGCCACGTTTTCGGACTGGGCATGAGCATGCCAAACATGACGGAACGGATGAAGAAGTAGCTGGAAACGAAAGCATCCTTCGGGTCGCGGATCACGAAGACGTATTTGGCGTGGTCATTGTAGGGGACGTACTCCATGTCCAGGTGGGTTTTAATGACGCGCATCCCCGTGAGCGAGTTCTTCAGCGGCGCTTCATCCGTCAGTTTGATGGTGTAATCGGGGATGACTTCATCCGGC
This sequence comes from Ardenticatenales bacterium, assembly GCA_020634515.1. Lineage (NCBI taxonomy): Bacteria > Bacillati > Chloroflexota > Ardenticatenia > Ardenticatenales > Ardenticatenales bacterium. The sequence continues at coordinate 1,019,585 of JACKBL010000002.1, forward strand.
CACGGGATTACGTCATGGATGTGGGCATACTCCCCCTGGCCACGCATGGCGATCTGGTGCGTAATTTGCATGGTCCAATTTGTGCCACTCTTGGAGAAAACACTGACGATGACATCATGTTCCGTCGGGGTATAGCCGTTGAATGACCCTTTTGTATGGGCATGTTGTGGCATGTTGCGTGTCATGCGTTCAAAGACGCGGTGCCATTGTCCCGTCTGCTCTGCTACCCACATTGCGGGCTTTAGAGTCACGAGACTGATGCCCTGTATCATTCCTCGCTTCCATGGCGCCATATGTTGATTTCGATTGATAGACGCCGGATAGCTTATCGTTGCACTCACAATTTACTCCTTATTTGATTGGCTACGCCACGGCGTCAGCCAAAGTCAGATGGCAGGACCCACGCACAAACGCGAGCCGCTCTTTCATGGCCCGGAGAAGAGTGCCAGGGGCAAATAAAAACGCACCACTGGGGGAGTGGTGTCCATCAAATGGGCAAAATTATGAGCAAGGGTGCATCCTTCCCAAGCTCAACCCGCTCTCACCGCCGTTAAATGCACATTTACGCAGGTACCGGTGTTTTGCAACGGTTATTCCTGACAATCATTCCGGGCTTTGTGGGGCCACTTCCGCCAGAACAACCAGTTAGGGAGGTCGTTTTGGGCAAAAGAATGGCGCGAGCCAGGACCAGTAACACGTTTTAACACAATCGATGTCGTTTTGGCAGATCATACGCGCGAGACGTATGGACGTACCAACACCTCCTTCCCCTGGCGTTATTTGTGCTTCTATTGTCCTCATTTCCGGGAGAGGTGCATTCGATGGTGCGCCTTGAGGTGGGTGTGTTTGCCAGGACAAGGGTTATTGTAGGGTAGAATGCCGGCATTTTCAACGCCGCCGCCAGGAAGATAGTACCGGCTCCGGGCTGAATCTACGGCGAATCGAACAAGACGACCAACTTCATGTCATCAACGTCCACGTCCGTGTAACTGCCGGCATTCCGCTTCATCTGTCCTTCCACGCGAATATAGGACGTATCCACGGGAATCGGGCGCTCACCGCCCGTCCACACATAATTCCCACCACCCGTGTCACGCACCCATCCCGTATCAAAAGACGAGCCTAAGTCCGTGCCAAACACGTTGTAAAAGTGGATGAGAAACCGGTGATATTCGCTGTTTCCATCATGGAACCAGCCTTCAAAGTCGGCATGACCCAGGCCGGCGTCAATCCAGATGCGGTAAGCCTCAACGGAGATGTCCCGGTAGAACTTGACGGGCGGGTCCCCCTCGCTTTCGTCCCCCTGGGCTGTGCCATGAATGGAGTAGATGCCCGAATGGACGAATTCGCCGGTCACGTCAATGGTCCCATTCAACACAACCCACCCCGACATATTCCCATTTTCAAACCCGCCGTTGTTCGTAAAGGGTCCCAGCAATTCCGTTGGTGACGGCGGCGGTGGAAGCGGTGTAGATGTCGGCGTTGGTGTCTGGGTGGGCGTTGCCGTGTTGGTAGGCGTTGCCGAAGGGGTAGGCGTGGCCGTGCTGGTTGCTGTGGGCGTCGCGCTTGGCGTGACGGTCGGCGTGACGGTTGGCGTGACGGTTGGCTGTGGTGAGGGGGTCCGCGAAGCCGTTGGCGTGGCATTTGGGGTTTGCGTGGCCGTGGGTAACAGTGTGGAGACGGGCGTTGGCGTGCCGGTGGCTGTCGGCTGCGTCGTGATCGTGGGTGGCACGATGGATGTCGCGGTTGGCGTGTAAGGGGTCGCCGTGGGCGTGGCCGTGCCTCCCGTTGAAAAGTGCCAGATAGGTCCTGTAGCCGTTTCGCCGTGTATGTCCTTCGTGACGATGCGCCAGTAGTAGATTGTGTTTTCCAGCAATGGGCCAGGATAGTAGCTGTCCAGCGGGGAGTCCGCGGAGACGCGCACCAGGTTGTTTGCCGTGTAACCAAAGTAGACGTCGTAGGTGACCGGGTCGTTGTTTGGATCCCCACCGTCCCACTCCAGCAGGACGTCAATGGGCTGGTCAACTGACCCGTTGTAGGGTATCGGATTGTAGGCCATGAAGGGAGGTGGATCAGAAACGTTGTTGCTCAGGTGGAAAGCGATGGGGAGAAAGATGTAGGCAGGTCCCTGGGATGCAATTTGGAGAGTGACCGGTTCGCCTCCTGCCGGCATCTCATTCCCAAACAAGCGCGCCGACCAAATGCCCGTTTCCGGGTATGAAAGCGTATAGATTTCATACGTAAGCCCCTTGACATGATAAACATCCGCGGCGGAGGTATTCGCTGCGATCTCACGGCCACTCGGACTGATTAGCGTCAGCGTCACGTCACTGCCTGGCCAGGAAGAGAAAAACGTCGCGGACGCCTGATCCGTGGCAATGTATGTGGAAGCCTGGTGTGTCTGACCTTGGTGCAGCGTAACCTGCTCTTCCGCGATGACGTTGCTTCTCGTTAACTGTTGCGACAGATCAAAATAGAGTTGTTTCAAGTCATTGGGATCAAACAGTTGGCTATAGGTTCCCCCTGTTTCATTCGCAATGACAGCTAACAAAGCGTCATCGGCGGCATCACTCAGGCCAATGGTATGAACCGGCCAACCCTGCGCCTGGTATTGTAGATAGCTTTGGGCCAGAAAAGGGTCTATGGCCGTATGCAGGCCATCGGTGAGAAAGATCGCCACTTTCTCGCGCTCACTGGTGTCAGCAAGAAGCTCCATAAAGCCGGCGTTGAGTCCCACATTTAGGTCCGTGCTGCCCCAATCACCGATCTGGTCTACCGCCGCCTTGAGGGTGATTTTGTCTGCTTCCGATTCAATGAGCAATAAGGCTTGCAGGACGTAAGCCTGCGTGTCAAAAGCGACAACGGCGATCTTGTCACCGACTTGAGCCGTATCAATGAACACTTTGGCCGCTTCGCGGCGCATTCCCGTGGGATCATTGATGCTCATACTCCCGGTCGCGTCGATGATCAAGGCCACGCTCAGATTGCTACCGTTGCCGCTATGCCTGTTGTTGTTGATGAAGGCGGACGGGTTCAAATAGCCGACCTCTCCCGGATGAACATCATTGGTATAACCAGGTCCCGGGATGTGCGAACCAGGTGGGTCCTGGCATAGATTGCTTCCGTCGAAAAACGAGCGCATCTCCCAGTGTAAGTGAGAATTCCACTCGTCGCCGGGATAGGCCATGACGGATCCAATAGCCGTGCCTTTCGTCACCTCCTGGTCTTGTTGGACGAGTACTGTCGCCAAATGTGCATACTGTGAATAGACTACTCTATCGTCCGGCAAAGGATGCTTGATGACGACAACGCCTCCGGGATAGTTCGCGTTCGGATTGACGAATCTGACCTTCCCGTCGGCTACCGCGTGTACGCTCTCGCCAATGATGCCCTTGGTGTCCCCCAATTTGAACCAGTCCTCGGCGGCGTGCCACAGTTCGTTAATCGTATGTCCCGGATAGCAACTGCTGGGATTGGTCAGGGCTGGATTGTGCATGTCATAGCCATTCCCCCCGCCGTCCCAGATGCTGAAGCCGTAACCGGTTCCATCCGGGCCGCCCAGAGGAAAATCGAACGAGTCGGCTAACACCGTGGTTGCCTCTTCGTCGGCCTGGCTATTGGTAATGAACAGGGTAATGCTGCCCATGATGAGGAGGGTGATGAAGAGGGCTATCAATCCATAACGTCGCATCTTAGACATTTCTGTTCCCCTTTTACTGGCTGAACCGGCGTGACACACAGCTATATTTTGCTCTTATACATCTATACCTTTTTTGCGCGTTTGAACTCCCTTTTGCCCAAAAAAAGCGGGGTAAAGATCACCTGATCTTTACCCCGCCGCTTTTTGCGCGAACTTGTGCAGCAGTGGCGTCGTCGTTAGGCGGCTGCCGTCCCGTCCGCCGGTTGGGTTGGCGTAAAACGGCGCACAAAATCCTCGACGAGGAGGAGGTTTGTGCCGGCATGTTTAATCGTCTGCAGAAGTTGTGTCATCGTCGCCACCTCTTCCACCTGCTCCGTCACGAACCATTGCAAGAAATTATTCGTCGTGTGGTCAGACTCCTTCGTCGCCAGCGTCACCAGACCGTTGATCTGGTCCGTCACCTTCAACTCCTGGCGTAAGGCAAAATCCACCGCATCCGCCGCGCCGGAAAACTCATTTCGCAGGTCGGGAATGCCGGGAATAATCGGCTTGGCCCCCGTCTCCAGCATAAAATGCACGAACTTCATCGCGTGCATTCGCTCCTCATCCGACTGCCGGTAGAAGAAACCGGCCAGTTCGGGAAGTCCCTCTTCGTCAAAATAAACGGCGATGGCCGTATACTGTGCCGCCGCCGTGAATTCGCTCACGATTTGCGCATTCAGCGCGTTTACAACATTTGCTTTGATAATCATGGTCTCTCCTATAAGGATACGGGTCACCAAGATCGGTTCATGCTGCAAGAATCAACCGATCCGGGAAGGGGAATTTAGTGTTAGACCGTCATGCAGTTGGCGCTTGTTCGTCGTTGCCACGCCGATGCCGGCGTGCCTTGAGAATGAATCATCGTCGCGCAACTTTCCTATCATATCACGCATGGGTAAGAATCGCGTAAATCGGCGACCATTTTGCCGGCATTTTCCCCACCCACCCCGTTAATTGCGGAAATTGCCGGCATTTTTGTTTGAAAACCAGCCCAATCTCCGGTACACTCTTATCTCCACCTGTTGGCAAAATCGTTCCCCTCCTGGTCCCGTCAGGCCAGGTTTATTATCAATCAGGATGGCGCGCCTGCTCGCGGTCGTTTCCTATCCATCCCCACAACAGGAGTAAGGCTGATGTTCAAAACCCGAAACCGTTTCTTTTTGTTGCTCGTCTTGGCCCTGGTAGCCCTGGCTGCCGGCTACCAGACGACCCGCGCCGCGGCCACCGACAACGCCCAGGCGCCCTTGACCGGACTGGATGCCGCCGGCGTGCTGGCCGACCAGTATATTGTCGTCTTCCGCGACCAGGCCACGGCCGGCTCCATTTCCGCCGCCGTGTCTACCGCGGAGGCGCTCGGCGGGAAGGTGGATTTTGTTTACGGAACCGCGCTGCATGGTTTTGCCGGCACGCTTCCCCCCACCGCCCTCGCCACCATCCGTAGTCTGCCCGAAGTCGCCTACGTCGAAGCCCAGCACCTCATGTTCGCCGACGTCACCTGGGGCCTCGACCGCATCGACCAGCGCAACCTGCCCCTAGACAACGTCTACAACGTCAGCGCCACCGGCGCGGGCATCCACGCCTACATCATCGACACCGGCATTCGCATCACCCACAACGAATTTGAAGGCCGCGCTTCCGTGGGCTTTGATGCCGTCGGGGACGGGCAGAACGGCAACGACTGCAACGGGCATGGCACGCACGTCTCCGGCACGGTCGGCGGCGCCACCTACGGCGTGGCCCCGGACGTGCAATTGTACGCCGTGCGCGTCCTCAACTGCGCCGGCTTTGGCTCCACGGCAGACGTGGTCGCCGGCGTCGATTGGGTCGCCGCCAACCACAACAGCCCCGCTGTGGCGAACATGAGCCTGGGCGGTTCCGTTTCCGCCGCCACGGATACGGCGGTGCAGAATGCTATCGCCGCCGGCGTGAACTTTGCCCTCGCTGCCGGCAACAACAACGGCGACGCCTGCGACACATCCCCCGCCCGCGTGCCCGAAGCCATCACCGTCGGCGCGACGGACGACACCGACACCCGCGCTTCCTTCTCCAACTGGGGCACATGCCTGGACGTATTCGCCCCCGGCGTGAACATCACCTCCGCCTGGAACAGCAGTGACGCCGCCACCAACACCATCAGCGGCACGTCCATGGCCTCACCGCACGTCGCCGGCGTCATCGCCCTGGCGCTGGAGCAATACCCCGGCGCAACCCCGGCGCAAATCGCCAACCTGATCAACGATACGGCCACCCGCGGCGTGGTCATTGACTCCGCCTGCTCCCTGAACCTGCTCATCTACGCCAAACTGACGCCCGATCCCAACCCCATTCCCGATCCCGAACCCTGCCCCAATCCGGGACAGTGCGCGGCGAACACGGTGCTGCGGGATGCCAGCCTCTTCGCCGGACTGGAGGCGATTTCCGTGGCGGATAGCATTTATCACTTCCGCGACTATGCGCTGAGCACCAGCGACGTAGGCCGCGAATATCGCGCGCTCTACGAAGCGCACACCGACCGCATCAGCTACTTGCTGCTGCGCTCGCCGCATCTGCGGGCGATGGCCGGTGAATTGCTGGTGGCCGCCGCGCCTGGTCTGGACCAGATTGCCGGCACGCAAAACGACGCCGTACTCACGGCGCGGCAGGTCATGCAACTGCGCCTCTTCCTGGCGCAAGTGGTCCGCGCCGACCGCGCTATGGACGGCGGGGCATTGGCCGCTGCTATCGAACAACAGATGGCCCGCCTGGATTGGAACGCCCTGGCCGGTCACACGTACGCCGACGCCTGGCAGCTCATGATTGCCAGATAGCGCTCAATACGCTATCACAGCAGGAAAGCCCCAGGGGTTCGGCGGAATCCCTGGGGCTTTTTTGTTGTCGCCACCCCGACCCCCAACTACCAACTCGCCAACTTTCGCAATTGACAGGCTTTTGCCCCTACCGTAAAATGCCATCCGTTATACAAACTATGATGCGAGGAACCAGATGACTGTACCACGGACAAGCGCCGAAATACGCAAAGCTTTTCTTGATTTCTTTGAGGAGAACCGGCACACGATTGTGCCCAGCGCGCCGCTGCCGAATCGTGAAAATCCAACGTTGCTGTTTACGAATGCCGGCATGAACCAGTTCACCAACGTCTTTCTTGGCAAAGAGAAACGTGACTACACCCGCGCCACCTCCTCCCAAAAATGTATGCGCATCCAGGGCAAGCAAAACGACCTGGAAAACGTTGGCCCCTCGCCGCGCCACCACACCATGTTCGAGATGCTCGGCAACTTCTCCTTTGGCGACTACTTCAAAGAACAGGCCATTGACTACGCCTGGCTCTTCCTCACCGAAGTGCTGAAGCTGGACAAACAACGGCTGTGGGTCACCATCTACACCGACGACGACGAAGCCGAACAGTACTGGCGCAAACACACCGCCCCCGAACGCATCCTCCGCTTTGGCAAAAAAGACAACTTCTGGGAAATGGGCGAGACCGGCCCCTGCGGTCCCTGCTCCGAGATTCACTACTACCTCGGCCCCCTGGCCGAACAAACCGCCGCCGGCGTCAACGTAGATGACGCCTACCTCGAACTGTGGAACCTGGTTTTCATGCAGTTCGAGCGCGACGACGCCGGCGAACTGCACCCCCTGCCCCGCCCCTCCATTGACACCGGCATGGGGTTGGAGCGCATGGCGCAGGTGATGCAGGGGGTTGCCAGCAACTACGACACCGACGTTTTTCTGCCCGTCATGGACCGTCTGCAAGAACGACTGGGGCACACCGACGCGCAGCGGGCGGAGCAATACGTCGCCTACCGCGTCATCGCCGACCACGGACGCGCCGCCACCTTTCTCATTGGCGATGGCGTCCTGCCCGGAAACGTGGGCGAGGGGTACGTCATCCGCATGATTATCCGCCGCGCCGCTCGCTTTGGCCGGAAACTCGGTTTTACGGAACCGTTCCTGGCGCATGTGGCGGCGGTGCTGGCGCAGACGATGGGCGAGGTTTACCCCGAATTGCGGCTGCGCCTGGACCATATCCAGCACGCGCTGACGCAGGAGGAGGAGCGATTCAACCGCACGCTCGATTCCGCGCTGGCGCGCCTGGATAACTTGCTGGCGGCGTTGGCGCAGCAGGGCATGACGGAGATTGACGGCGAAACCGCTTTTACGCTCTATGCGACGTATGGCCTGCCGCTGGAGATCACGCGGGATGTGGCTCAGGAGCATGGCTTCACCGTGGATGAGGCGGCCTTTGACGATGCGCGCGCCGCACACGCGGCGGCCAGCGGCGCGGGGGCGTTTGGGCAGTACACGATGGGCGCGGATGTGTATGGAGATGTGTTGGTGCGGTTGGTGCAGTCGGGGCGAGTGCCGGCATCTGGCGTAGATTACGACCCCTACAGTGGCGCCGAAATGGAATCAGAAATCCTGGCGCTGCTGGTCGATGGCCGGCCCGTGTCCGTCGCCCAAACAGGCGCAAAACTGGAAATCGTCACCGCCGCCACTCCCTTCTACGTCGAATCCGGCGGCGAGGTCAGCGACACCGGAACCATCCTCATCCCGGAAACGGGGGCCGAAATTCACATTCATGACACCCGACGACCCGTGCCCGGCCTCATCGTTCACGTCGGCGAAGTCGCGCGCGGACCTGTTCAGGAAGGGCAGGCCGTTCTCCTGGCCGTGGACGACGTCCGCCGCGCCGACATTCGCCGCAATCACACCGCCACCCACATCCTGCACCGCGAACTGCGGGCGCATCTGGGCACGCACGTGACGCAGGCCGGCTCGCTGGTGGCTCCCGACCGCCTGCGCTTCGACTTCACGCACACGCGCGCCATGAGCGCGGAGGAGAAAGCATCCATTGAACGGGCCATCAACGCCGCCATCTTGCAGGACATGCCCGTGAACATTCAGCATATGAAGCAGAAGGAGGCGATTTCCGCCGGCGCCATGGCTCTCTTTGGCGAGAAATACGGCGACATTGTGCGCACGATCCAGATTACGGAGGCAGACGATGGGCACAACCCGTACAGCTTTGAACTGTGTGGCGGCTTGCATGTGGGGCGCACGGGCGAGATCGGCCTATTCCATTTCACCAACGAGGAGGCCGTAGCCGCCGGCGTGCGCCGCGTGGAGGCCGTCACCGGTGAAGGGGCGCAGTCGTTTGTGGCGGAGCGGCTGGGGATTTTGCGGCAGTTGGCGGAAACGTTGAACGCGCCGATTGCTGAAGCCATGCCCCGGCTGGAGGCGTTGCAGCGGGATTTTAGGGCGCTGCAAAAGGAGCATGAGGCGCTGCGCCGCCGTCTGTTGCTGGCGCGGTTTGACGACCTGGCGGCGCAGGCGCGGGATGTGCGCGGCGTGGCCGTGCTGGCGGCGGCGGTGGACGACGCGGACCAGGATGGTTTGCGCGAACTGGCGGACCGCCTGCGCGATGGCCGCAAGGCGGATGTGGTGGTGCTGGCCACGGTGCGGGATGAGCGCCCCGTTTTTGTGGCGATGGTGCGGAAGGAGATGCTGGGGCGTGGGCTTCATGCCGGCAATCTCGTGCGCGACGTCGCCAAAATCGTAGGCGGCGGTGGCGGCGGACGCCCGGACATGGCGCAGGCGGGCGGCAAGGATGCCGCCAAACTCCCCGCGGCGCTGGCCGCCGTGCCCGACCTCGTCGCCCGCAGCCTCAAGTGACGTGCGGCCTTCCATAGAACCGTTTGTTGTTTGACTGACCGCGACTATGCAGGTCATTTACCTGGACGAAGAAGACGACCTGATCTCCGTGTGCGACCGCCTCGATTGGTGCGGCGCGGTGCGCGTTATTCTCGTGCTGCCGCCGGCGGGACGGTTGTTCACGGAGACGGTGGACCTGGTGCGGCTGCGCCGCCATGCGGATGCCCGGCGCCTGGAAGTGGCCCTGGTCACGCCCGACGGCGGCATTCGTCAAGAAGCGCGGGCGCAGGGGATTCCGGGATTTGCCACTGTGCGCGCGGCGGAGCGGCGGCGGGCCTGGCGGCGCGTGCGGCGGCAGTTGCTCCCCGCGCCTGGCCTGCACGAGGATGATCGGCGGGAGGTGTACCGTCGCCAGGCGCCGGTTCCTTTGTGGCGGCGCTGGTTGTGGCGATATGCCGGCATTCTCCTCTTCTTCACCGTCCTCACCGGCCTCGTCGTCGGCATCCTTTACGCCCTCCCCGCTGCTACCCTCGTCCTCAAACCACGGCTCGAACCCATTCAGGTATCCCGGCAGATCGTCGCCGATCCCCAACTGGATAGCGTCAACTTCAGCGGCGCGTCTGTTCCCGGACGGCGGCTGGTCGTCACCACCGTCTGGCGCGCCGACGTGGAGACGACGGGCGCTATCGAAGTGCCCGATGCGCCCGCGCGTGGGCGTGTCGTCTTCGCCAATCGACTGGCGGAACCCGTTACCGTACCTGCCGGCACGCGCGTCACGGCCACCGCCGGCCAGTTGCTCACCTTCCAGACCATCGCCCCCGTGGAAGTCCCCCCCGTCATTGGCGGTACGGCGGAAGCGGACGTGGTGGCCGTCATTCCCGGCCCGGATGGCAATGTAGCCGCCAACGCCGTGAATCGTATCGAAGGTCCGCTGGCGCTGCAATTGGAGGTGCGCAACCTGGACCCGCTCGACGGCGGGGCGATGCGCCTGGTGCGCGCGGTGACGGAGGCGGACCAGGCGCGCCTGCGGGCGCAGGTGCTGCAGCAGTTGCAGACGCTTGCGGAAGCGGAAATGACCGGGTTTCTGGCGGATAACGAATTTCTGGCGCGCGATTCGTTGCGCATTGTGCGCGTGGATGAGGAGACGTTTTCGTATTTTGTGGGGGAGCAGGCGGATCGGCTGGCGCTGGAAATGCGGACGGAGGTGCAGGCGACGGCGGTGGATGCGTCGCAGGCGGTGGGGCTGGTGTATGAGGCGTTAGCGGCTGCTGTGCGTCCGGGCTACGAGTTGGTTGCCGAGTCGCTCACGTTTCGCGGCGGCGATGTGTTTGGCGTGGATAATCAGGGGCGGGTGAGTTTTGCCATGATCGGGGAGGGGTATGCGGCGGCGCGGTTGAATTTGGAGGGACCGTTACAGGTAGCGGCAGGTCAGCCCACGGCGCTGGCCCTGGCTTATCTGGATCAGCAGCTTCCGCTGCGCGAGTACCCGACGGTGCGCATTCGCCCGGACTGGTTAGGGCGGTTTCCCTATTTGCCGGTGCGTATTCGTGTGCGCGTAGATGCCGGCATCCCCACCAATTAAGAGAAGGACGAATGACGAAGGCATCCCTCGTCAGTTGACAAGGGGCTAAATCATATTCCAGCCGCGCTCCATGTGCGCGAACCGCAGCTTGTTCAGCGCCTCGTGTTCTAGCTGCCGGATCCGCTCCCGCGAGAGACCAAACATCTCCCCAATTTCGCGGAACGTGCGGAACTTTCCGTCATGCAGCCCGTAGCGCAGTTGCAAAATCTCCGCCTCGCGCGGCGGCAGTTCCTCCAACAGCTCGCCCAGCTCCGCGGATAGCATATTTTGCGCCGTAATAACGGCCGGATCGGGGCTATCCACGTCTTCCAGAAAGTCGCCAAACTCCGTGTCTTCTTCTGGACCAAAAGGCTGCTCCAGGGGAATCGGGCTTTGGCTTGCCTTCAGCAGCCAGTCAATCTGGCTCGGTGGTACTTCCAACACTTCCGCCAGTTCCTCCGAAGTTGGCTGCCGTTGTTCCGTCTGCTCCCACTCTCGCCGCAGTCGGTTAATTTTGATCAACATGCTGTGCCAATGGGCGGGGAGGCGAATGGTGCGGCTCTGGTTTGCCAGCGCCCGGGTGATCGCCTGCCGAATCCACCACGTCGCATAGGTACTAAAGCGGTTGCCCATGCTGTAATCGTACTTGTCCGTGGCAATAATGAGGCCCACATTTCCTTCCTGAATCAGGTCCAGGAAGTTCAGGCCCCGGTTGCGGTATTTCTTGGCAATGCTGATGACCAGGCGCATGTTGGAGCGCACAATGCGCTCGCGCGCGGCTTCGCCTGCTTCCACAAGCCGGGTCAGGCGCGCTTGCTCGTTGGCGGAAATGTCTTGCTGCTTTAGCTTTTTGGCGGCGGTGCGGCCTGTCTCAATGGTTTGGGCCAATTGCACTTCTTCGTTGGCGCTGAGCAGTGCCTGGTTGCGAATATCACCCAGGTAGAGGTCAATCACGTCGCTGCTCAGGTTTTCGCCAAAGCGCAGGTCTTGCGGTGTTGGGGGAGGGGAAGTGCCGGCATTTTCCCGCCCATGATCCGCACGATTCGCAACGGAACGCGACCTGGGCCGCTTTTTGCGCCGATGATCCTCGCCGGTTGGCGGCATGGTTTGCCGCAATTCATCTTCTATGCGGTCAGGTGTGTTCCGGTTGGTGATTGCCGTATTCATATCGTTTTTCCTGTTACTGACAGCGGGCGGACCCCGCGTTGTCAAGAAATAGAGTCGTGTTCAAAACGTTCAAATTGTACTGAACAAGCCTTAGAATTGAATTAACACCGCCTTTGCGTTCACACAGCCCATGCGCTTCGTGAATGCCGGCAGCTTGCCCTGCCACGGCGCGCGTGACTTGCGGATTCCCTGCTGTCATGCGCTAGATGCGCCGGCGCGCACGGTTCTTACACGGCGGCCACCGCATGGGCATAGAGCGCATCCGCCAGGGCCTCAATCTCGCCGCCGCGTGCCAGTTTTGCGTGCCAGTCAGCCGGAATGCCGCCGACGCCATAGAATGCGCCGGCAAGCTGCCCGTAGACGGCGGCGGTTGTATCCGCATCCTGGCCCAAATTGGCGGCCAGCAGGCAACCCGCGCGAAAATCCTCACTATGATAAAACGCCCACAAAGCGGCCTCCAGACTCTTGACGACGTAGCCGCTGCCCTCAATTTGCGGCGGTTGCCGCTCCTTGAAGGAGCCGGCGGCGATTTCCGCGATTTCCGGAACCAGCGGCTGCCGCAACCAGAGACCAGGCACGGGTGTGAAGTGGTCGCCAAGCAGGGTCGGTTTGTCCACGCCGGCCAGCGCGCCCAATAGCAGCGCGGCCATATAGCGGCAGGCGTCTACGGCGGTGGGGGCGGCGTGGGTGGTGCGCGAGCTGTCGGCGGCGCGAGCGATGGCCGTCTCCGGTTGGCGGGCGAAGAACAGCACCACGGGCGAAAGGCGCATCAGAGAGCCGTTGCCGGCACTATACCTGTCCGTTGCGCCGCTGTAAGGATTGCCCGTCTCCTGAAAGCGTTGTAGCGCCCGCGCCACTGTGCCCCCGATGTCAAAACAGACGCCATTACTGCTCCAGTACCCCTCCGTTTGCCAGCGCACATACCGCTGCATCTGGTCGGCGGGATCAAACGCGCCCGTTTCCACCAGGCTGGCCGCCAGGCACATGGCCATGGACGTATCATCCGTCCATTCGCCGGGGCGCAAACGGAACGGACCCCCGCCTGCCATGTCCTCAACCGGCGTGAACTGACCCGGCTGCGTAAACTCCAGGGTTGTTCCCACCGCATCTCCGGCGGCCAGCCCACACAGGCTACCACGATATCGTTCTCGAAGGTTCATTTTATGCTCCTGAGCAGGGTCGAACGAACGCGGCACAATGCGGACACCGCGGACACCATTGGCGTAATCCGTGATCATGTTTTCTCGCCCCGTGGTACGCTTCGCGCGTGCAGCAGGTCAAAAAAGAAAAGGAACGCGCCCTGGATGAAGATGCCCCAGCCATGTCCGTGCCATTTTTCTTGCTCGTGGCGCGCCAGACGCAGCCCGCCCAGCATGTACAGCACGTCCAATCCGGCATTGACGAGGAGGAGACGGCGCAGTGAGGCGGCTTCTTGCGCCAGGGCAGCGGGGGTGTTGGCTTGGGGGTCGCCCGCTTTTTGTGTGTTGGCGCGCTGTCCGATGAGGGCGATGCCGGCATCTACCACCCCCCAACACACCGCCTGACTGCCCACGCCGTGCCAGAAGGGCCGCCGCGTCAGCCACAACGCCGCGCCGCCAACTGCGCTAAAACCACTCCACGCCAGCAGCCGCCGCGCCAGTTGCCTCTGGAAAATTCTCAGTTCCATGCGCCGTCTCCCGCCATTGGCAATGCCTGCCGCGCCAATTTTGCCGCCAGTTTGCCGGACAGCATGACCATTGGCACGCCGCCGCCGGGGTGTGTCGTGCCACCGACGAAGAAAAGGCCCGGCACTTCCTTGCTGCGATTGTGTGGGCGGTGGAAAGGAGCCAACACGCTGTTCATGCCCGTGCCGTACAGCGCCCCGCGATAGGCCGCCGTCATCTTGCCCAGGTCCACCGGCGTCAGCAGGCGTTCGGCGCGAATCCGGTCCCGCACGTCCACCCCATGCGCCGCCAGCCGCGCCAGCACCCGATCCCGGTAGGACGCGGCCTCCCGACGCCAATCAAATTGCGGCCCGGTAGCCGGCGCGTTGACCAGCACAAACCAGTTTTCGTGCCCGGCGGGCGCGTGCGCGGGGTCCGTTTTGCCGGTGATGGCGACGTAGATGGTTGGGTCCGTCGGCGGCGTGCCGCGCGTGAAGATGTCGTCAAACTCGCGGCGGTAGTCGCTGCTGAAGAAGATGTTGTGGTGCGCCAGTTGGGGGTGTTGCCCGGCCACGCCGAGCAGCATGACGAACCCGGAGCAGGAGGGTTCGATTCTTTCTAGTTGCGCGCGCCGTCGGGATACAGTGGCGGATGCCGGCAGCAGTCGCTGGTAGACGGTCGTGACATCCACGTTAGCGATGATGGCGGCGGCGGGTCGTTCGCGCCCGTCTGTCAGGCGCGCGCCTGCTGCCCGGCCATTGCGGACAACGATTTCGCGCACGTCGCACCCTGTTTCAATCGTCACGCCCAGTTCCCGCGCCAGCCGCGCCAGCGCCTCGGCGATGGTGTAGATGCCTCCCTGCGGATACCAGACGCCGCCGGCCAATTCGACGTGGGCGATGACGTTGAGGGTGCTGGAGGCGTGAAACGGGCTGGCCCCGACGTAGGTGGCAAAGCGGCCCAGCAGTTGGCGCAGGTGCGGTGAGCGTACGTGCCGCTCAATCCGCGCCTGCATGGTGCGCCACGCATCCACTTGCAGGCCATCGCGCGGGGAAACCTGGGTCAAGGTGCGCCAGGTGGGCGGCTCTCCATAAATGAAGAGTGGTCCGGTGAGGCGGTGGAGCCGCGCTGCGTAAGCGAGGAAGGCCAGGTAGCCTTCGCCATCGCGGGGGTCGAGGGCTTCGATTTGCGGGAGCAGGCGGGAGAGGTCGCGGGTGGCATCGAGGACGATGCCGTCCGGGTAGAAGTAGCGGGTGAGGGGTTCGACGGGCAGCAGGGTGAGGTAGTCTTCCAGGCGTCGCCCGGTGGTGGTGAAAAGCTCGGCGATCACGTGACGCATGGTGATGACGGAGGGGCCGGTGTCCCAGCGGTAGCCGTGGTCTTGCCACTGGCTCATTTTGCCGCCGACGGTGCTGTTTTTTTCGAGGATGGTGACGGGAATGCCGGCATTCGCCAGCCACACCGCCGCCGTCAATCCGCCAATTCCCGCGCCAATCACAATCACCGGAGCTTTGTCGCGTGGACTACCCATCGGTCACCACCCTCCCTTTCCATCGCGGCCCGCCCTGATGCCGCCACCAGAGCGCCTGGCCCGCAACCACCGTCATCAACAACACCGACAGCGGCATCAGCAGCGCGTCCCGCGGACGCTGCCCTGTCAGCCAGGCCGTCAACGCTCGCGTCAGCAGCCCCAAACCCACCAACAGCGCCGGCCATGCCGGCCAGCCGGGGAAGTTCATGCGCCATCCCAACAAGAGCCAGACCCAGGGTAGCAGGAAAACGGCCCAGTGAAAAATCGTCGCCAGCAGCAGCAATAGCACGCTGTTCCCGTAGCCCGCCAGGATATTCTTGCCAAACCCGCGCCGCGCGTCCGCCCAACCGGCATACATGCGGCAGCGCACCAGCCCGGCCCCATCCGCCAGCCGTAGCCTGCCACCCACGCCTTTTACCCGTCGCGCGAGGGTCACGTCCTCCAGCACACTGCCGCGCACGGCCTCATGACCGCCAATTTTCGCATAGGCAGCGTGGCGGAAGGCGAGGCACTGCCCGTTGGCGGCGGCGAAAATCGGCCACGGCGTATGATGCGTCAGCGGCAGCGGCAAATAGGCCAGCACCGCCAGGGCCATCAGGGGAACGACCAATCGCTCGCCCCACGTTTCCGTCTGCTGCGTGGGCCACACGCTGAGCAGGTCGGCCTGTGTGGCGACCATCTCGGCGACGACGGCGGCCACGCCGTCCGGTTCCCAGCGTACGTCTGCGTCCGTGAAGATGAGGATTTCGCCATCTGCCGCCTGCGCGAGTTGGTGACATGCCCAATTTTTGCCCAGCCACTGTGCCGGCAGCGGCCGCCCTCGCAGCACTTGAAAACGAGCATCGCCCGCCGCCGCCGCTGCCGCCGCCGTCGCTGTGCCGTCGTCCGACTGGTCGTCCAACAGCAGCAGCTCCATGTTCGCGTACGTTTGTTGCCGCAGGGCGCGCACTGTTTCCCCAATGTGGGCCGCTTCGTTCCGCGCGGGAATGAGGACGGAGACGCGCGGCTGGCGGGAAGCCGCTGCCGTCGTCCCCAACCGTCGCCAGAAAAAGGCGTTGAGGAGCGCAGTCAACGTCATCACTAACAGCGGCGCGAGAACGAGAACGGATACGATCCTCATGTGCCGATTCTCCAGGTCCGCGCCTTCAGCCACGGGCGTGGCGTAGGGCGATGGCGCAGGTCGGCCCGCTGTTTCCAGGCCAAAGTAAGCCCGCTGAGGAGGCCAATCAGGCCGATTTCCACCGGCGCGGGCCGCCAGCCGAGCAGGTTCCAGGCGGGAGGGGAAAGCAGCAAGTAGGCCAGCAAACTACCGTAGGCCAGCATCACGGCCCAACCATCCACGGCAATGATGGCGTACCAGATGCCGAGGAGCAGACCCAGTCCGGTGGGGCCTTCCCAAACGGTCAGCCCGGTCCAGACGCCCAGGGTGGTGGCGACGGCTTTGCCGCCGTGCCCACCGAGGAATGGTGAGAAAGCGTGGCCGAGAATAGGGGCGATAGCGATCAGGATCAGCGGCCAGCCACGCCAACCCAGGCCGAAATGCACAATGCTTACGGGGACGACACCCTTGCTGTAGTCCAGCACGGCGGCGAGTGCGAACCATCCGTGCCCACCGGCGCGCAACACATTCGTGGCCCCGGGATTGCCGTCCCCCACGTGGCGGATGTTGGCGCCCAGGGCCAGCCGCCCGATCCAGACGGAGAAGGGGAGCGCGCCGCAGAGGAAGCTGAGAACAAAGGCCAAGAGCGTGGTCATCGCGCGACCTCCACGGCGGGTGTTGTGAGGGGGGAGGTGTCTTTCCGCGTGGCGTAGGCCCAGGCCAACATGCCGCCCATGACCAGGCCGCCGACGAGTCCGGGGCCAATCAGCCCCCAAAAGAGGATCAGGCCGATGGTTTCCAGCGCCCAGGTGATGGTGTAAATGAGCAGGAGAGGACGCACAGGCAAGGCGTGGGGGCGCAGGATGAGGGTAAGCAGGCTGGCGACGATGAACCAGCCGAGGTAGTTTAGCCAGGGAATGCCGAAGTAGCCGCCCGGTTCCTGCCATACCCAGAAGCCCCAATGCACCATTTGGGGGTCCAGGAAGAAGTCCCACGCGGTGAAGGCCAGACCGCTGGCAAGGGCGAAGCGGAGACCGCCTGATCCGCGCGCGATCCGGCTGCCGACGGCCCACGCGGGGGGCAGCATCATCATCCAGGCCAGGGGGATAATGAGGGGGACGTGCCGGATTTGTGGCTGGAGGGTGGGGGTGTAGGCGTAGCGTCCGAATGGGAGGCCGGTGGTGGAGCCAATGGCTTCGACGCCCCAGGCGAGGAGGAAGACGGCGGCGGTGGTGGTTAGCGTGCGCCGCGGCGGCCATTGTTGGCTAAGGATAGCCAGGACGGTGAGAAGCTGGAGCAGGACGCCGGCACTGATAACCCAGGGACGGGCCGGTGCGCCGAAGATGGCGTCGAGGATGGGGGTGAGTATCATGACGACCAGCCAGGCACCGAGAAACCAGGCGTAACCGGGCAGGGTTTTCCCCCAGTTGCGTGGAGGTGGAAATGCCGGCATTTTCATCTAACGCTCCCAGGCATGGCGCGGACCAGCAGACGTGTGCGGCTGGCCGGGGCCAACATAAGCGCGAGGCCGAAGACGACGAGCACATTGGTTACAAGGAAAAAGATGAACTCTTCGATGGGGAGAATGCCGGCAATCAACACATTTAATGACTGCTCCGGGCTGATTGTCCAGGTACCCCCATTAATGGCCAGTGCGTCCACGAACCCCAAGTACAGCGTCGAAATCGTGATAGTGAGCAGTAACGCTCGACGCGCCTGCCACAGTATATCCGCGCCAAATACGAGTTGCAAAATGATAGGCGGTAGCGCCCAGACCAGTTCTAGCGCCAGGTAGGTCCCCGGAGCCCAGCCGGAAGCCAGCACCACGGTCATGATAATCGCCACGCCCCCCAGCAGAATGGCCGGAACCTGTCGCAGCCAATGCAAACGTGGCGATGGGCGCGCGTCCGGCGGCAGGCGGCGCAACAACCAGAACAGCAGCAGACCGGTAAAAATCGGCTGCAACAAGAAGAATGTGTACTCTTCAATCGGAACCCACCCCAATGTCAGACCTGTGACCAGGGCCGGGTCGTAGTACCAAACCCCGGTCGCTACCAGGTAGTTGTCCCATGGTGTTGTATAAATCAGGGCGATGACAACCAGAGCGGCAAGGGCTTGCCAGGGCGCGATGCCTTTGCTGGCGCCTGATGGCGTGGACGTTGCGCGGCGGCGATCCCAGGCGTGCAGACCCAGCAGCAACAAAATCGGGATAACGAGAAAGCGTAAGAGAATGCCAAAATAGGTCATGACCAGAATCTCCAGCGGCGGGAAAAATCGTGTAGTAGGACGGTGGCGGCGTTGCGCCCGGCTGCCCCCATGATGCCGCCGCCAGGGTGGGTGCTGGCTCCTGTAAAGTACAATCCCTTGATGGGGCCGCGATAGTTGCCCATCGTCAGCGCGGGGCGCAGCAGGAACATCTGGTCCACGGACATTTCCAGGTGCATGACGTTGCCGCGGAGCAACCCCAGCGTGCGTTCCAGGTACAGGGGCGTTTCGATCAGTTGGCCGATGACGGCGTCGGTGACGTTGGGGGCATATTCGGCCAGCTTGGCCAGCATCCGGTCCGCCTCTCGCCGGGCGATGTCGTCCCAGTTTTCCCGCGAAGCCAGTTCATACGGGTAATACTGTCCCCAGAGAAAGAGGGTGTGTTGGCCTGGGGGGGCCAGGGTAGGGTCTACGGCGGAAAACGTCATGGCGATGAGGGCGGGGTCGCGGGAGGGCGTGCCGCCGAGATAGTCGCCATAGGCACGGTCCAGGTAGTCCAGGTCGGGGCAGATAAACTGCAAGGCGCGGTGCTGCGGTCCGGCAACGCCGTCAGGTGGCGAGGGCAGCGCCGTGTAGTTGGGGAGTTCGCGCATGGCGTAGCGCACGATCATGCCAAAGCCGTTGCCGATGCGGGACTTTTGCAGCAGGCTGCGGGATTTTTGCGGAATTTCTCCATCCTGGAGCAAACCCAATGTGGTGTGGATGTGCGCGCCGGAGACGACGGCGCGGGCGGTGATGCGGCGACCATCGCTTGTTTCCACGCCAACGGCGCGTCCGTTCTGCGTGAGGATGCGGCGCACGGGGGCGTCGGTCATGATGTGGCCGCTGTGTGCCTGGATCATGCGCGCCAGGGCTTGCGTTAACATGCCGGAGCCACCGCGCGGGCGGCGCACGCCGCTGACGTGGTACATGGGATGCCAGAGGGCGAAGGGGGCGCTGAAGGGTTCGGTGGGCGGGGGGCCGGATTGGGCGGCCATCCAGCCGATGAGGGCTTGCACCTGGGGGGTTTCAAACGTTTGCCGCAGCAGGGGGCCGTAGCCGCGGAGGATGTCGGCCAGGCGGTCGATGTTGTCGCGCCCCAGGCCGCTGCGCCATCCCAATGTTTTGGCAAGGTTGAGGGGGGAGGGGCGCTGCATGAAGGCGTCTACCATGGCGGCGGCGAGTGGCTGCCATTCGCGTATGAAGCGGGCGTAATTGTCGGCGTCACGGGGGGAAATGCCGGCAATTTCATCATACGTGCGATCCAGGTCTTTCCAAATGGTCAGGGAGCGGCGATCGGGGTAGGGCGCGAAGAAAAGGGGATCGACGTCAATGTATTCCAGGCCATACGCCTCCAGGCCTAAATCGGCGACGATGGGCGTGTGGTTGATGAGGATGTGCGCGGAGCCGCCGAGGTCAAAGCGGAAGCCGGGCACGTGTTCCTCCGTGACCACCGCGCCGCCAACGATAGGGCGGCGTTCCACCAGGCAAACGCGATAGCCTGCCTGGGCCAGGTAGGCGGCGCAGACGAGGGCGTTGTGCCCCGCGCCAATGAAGACAGCATCGTAGTCGGTCATGCGGTTTCCCGGCTGCGCCACCAGATACCGGGTAGGCGGCGCAATTTGCCCCAGCCGCTGACGTGAGCGCGGCGGGAGAATACGTCGTAGTCGTGGGCTTCGATGTCGGCCAGGATGCCGCGGTATAGTTCGGCGGCGGCGGCGATGGCAAAGCGTCCGCTGGGGTCGAGCAGGGCGATGCCGGGCCAGGCTTCTTCGTAGAGTTGATGGTTGCGGGCGATTTGGAAGCGCATGAAGTCGCGCCAGGCGGGGGTGACTATGCCGCGTTCCAGGTCGGCGGCGCTGAGGCCGTAGGCGGCGAGTTCTTCACGGGGCAGGTAGATGCGCCCGTTCTGGTAGTCCTGGGCGACGTCGCGCAGGATGTTGGTTAGCTGTAGGGCGACGCCCAGTTTGATGGCGTAGGGGATGGCGTGTGTGCCGGCATAACCGGTGATGTGCATACTCATGAGGCCGACGGTGGAGGCGACGCTGTAGCAGTAGGTGGTGAGGTCGGTGAATGTTTCATAGGAGGTTTGCACCAGGTCGCGGGCGACGCCGTCCAGGAGTTGGTGGGCGTAGTGGAGGGGGATGTGGTGGCGCAGGCGGGCGTCGGTCCAGGCGAGGACGACGGGGTCTTCGGTGTGCGGGCTGCCGCTGAGGGCTTGTTGTCGCCACTGCGCCAGTTGGTCGGCGATGTTGCCACTGCCGCGATCGACGATGTCGTCACTGACGCGGCAGAAGGCGTAGAGGGCACGCACGGCGCGGCGTTTGTCCGCGGGGAGCAGACCAGAGGCCATGTGGAATGAGCGGCTGTGCCGCGCGGTGATGGCTTCGCAGGTGGCGTAGGCTTGCTGCAAGTGGGTGTTGGGGATGTTGTGGGTGCGGGGGGAGAATGCCGGCATTCCCTCTCCCGAACTCTGCGCCAACGAAAGCAAATTGTGTTCCCATGCCGTGTTTACGAATGTCATTGCGCTCTCCAGAGGAAAAGGGATGAGGTATGAGGTGTGAGGTGTCCCTTATGCCAGGGCCAGTTCCGGCGCGGCGTAGTGGGTGGGGGCGGGGCGGTGGCTGCCGACGGGCGCCGGTCCGCCGATTAACTCGTCCACGATTTTGGCGGAGGCGAGAACGCCGGGGATACCCGCTCCCGGATGCGTGCCCGCGCCCACGAAGTAGAGATTGTCGAAGTCCTCGGAGCGGTTGTGCGGGCGGAACCAGGCGGATTGCGTCAGCGTGGGCTGCACGGAGAAGGCGGAGCCGAGGTGGCTGTTCAGCGTGTTTTGGAAGTGCAGCGGGTCGATCACATGCTCGGCGACCAGATTGGCTTGCAAGTCGGGCAGGTAGTTGTCCTCCAGGAACTGCATGATGGCGTCACGGTATGGTTTGGCGGCGGTGCGCCAATCAATGTTCGCGCCCAGGTGGGGCACGGGGGAGAGGACGTAGAATGCTTCATGTCCGGGCGGGGCGATGGAGGGATCGGTGAGCGTGGGCATGTGCAGGTAGAGCGAAAAGTCTTCGGGCAGATCGCCGTTGGCGAAGATGTCGCGCAGCAGTCCTTTGTACCGTTCGCTGAGGATGATGTTGTGGTGTGTGAGGGCGGAATCGGTGTAGCGGCGCTTTGTGCCGAAGTAGATGACGAAGAGGGACATGCTGTACTTCATGTTGCGGATGCGGCGGTCGCTGTTCTTGCGCCGGTTGGCGGCGGGGATCATGTTCAGGTAGGTGTGGGCGACGTCCGCGTTGGAGATAACGATGTCTGCGTGGTGGACTGTGCCGTCCGCCAGGCGAATGCCATGTGCATGGCGGCCGGTTGTCAAGATTTCGTCTACTTCCGCGTTTAGCACCACTTTGCCGCCCAAATCGCTGAAGAGGCGGCCCATGCCGTTGACGATGGCGCCTGTGCCGCCCATCGCATAATGCACGCCCCACTGTCGTTCGAGGTAGTGGATGAGGACGTAAAGGGAGGCGGCGTCCAGTGGGTTGCCGCCAATGAGCAGGGGGTGGAATGAGAAGCAGCGGCGCAGGAAGTCGTCTTTGATGAAGCGGGAGACGTAGCCGTAGACGCTGCGGTAGGATTGGAGGCGTATGAGGTCGGGGGCGACTTTGAGCATGTCGCCGACGCGCAGGAATGGCTTGTCAATTAAGGACATGCCGGCATCGAAGATGTCTTTGGTTGTCTTGATGAAGGCGGTGTAGCCGTCGCGGTCTTGTGGGTTCCAGCGGTCAATCTGGTCCAGGGTGAAGTTGTGGTCGCCGTTGTAGTCGAAGGCGCGTCCCTGGTGGTCGAAGATGCGATAGAAGGGGTCGAGGGGGACAATTTGGAAGTAGTCGCTGGCGTTTTTGCCGGCACTTTCCCAAATCTCATCAAACATAAATGGCGCGGTGATGACGGTTGGGCCGCCATCAAACTTGAATCCGTTCTGCTCGTAGACGTAGGCGCGGCCACCCAACTTGTCTCGTTTCTCAAAAATCGTCACCCGATGACCGCGTGCCGCCAGGCGGATGGCCGCGGCCAGCCCACCAAACCCACTGCCGATGACGATGACGTTTTTTACTTCGCTGTTTCCTATCACTGCTGCCTTCCTTATGGTCCAAGCCGTGTCGCACACTGGTAACTATTCACGACCATCTTCCCGGAAGCTGCTTGATGCTCAATGATTGGAATAACGAGTCGCTTTGGGCTTGAAATCGCGCTTCTGGGGATATTGAGGATCATGTACCCCAGAGGCTGAATAGTCACGCACATCTTTTGTTCAGATACGTGTCCATTATACGGTGTTCGTCTATGATTTGTCAAGACTTTGTCGAGCAATTGGCGGGATTTTATTTGGCTCTCATCTTTATGTCGGGCGGCAGGCGAGCGTGGAGAACGTCCGCGTGCATCAGACGACAACCGGCAGGCAAACAAAAACCCACGCCATGACGTGGCGTGGGTCATGTGACGGAAGCGGACTTGTAACGGCTAGGCCAGATTGGACCAATTGGCTCAGGTGAAACTGGTCCTATCTCCAGAGGTCGCCCGGAGTTACGCGGACTCTACGAATTCGGGTCGCTTGTCAGTTTGGGTAGGGCGCGGAGCGCGTTGTCTACTTTTGGTCCCAATCCCGTAGGGCCTTTTTCAGCAAGAGCTGCACCGCGCTGTCTGGAATCTGTCCAGGACTTGCATAGAAGCGTCCGTCCACTTCGATTTGCAGTGTCCCGGAGGCGCCACCTATGAGGCGCACCCGTCGCCCGGCCATCTCCGGCGTGGCTTGAAGGTGGCGCTGCAAGATGGCGTTTATCTGCGCGGCAATGTCGGTTTGCATGGGCGGAGGAGGCGGGGGCGTCGCGCGACCTGTCAAGGAGGGGCGGCGTGAGGTTGGGGTTGCCGGTTCTTCGGATGGCGCGGACAGTGTTTGCAGGAATGCTTCTTGTCTTTCCTGGATGGCTTCCGGCGTTTCCGTGGGGCGGATTGCCGGGGCCAGACCGGCTTCCACCAGCGTGTCGTAGCCGCCGGCAAAGCTAACCAGTTCGCCGATGGCCGCCAGTACACGCTGGCGCAGCGGTCCTACGGGCAGTTCTTCCAGTTTTTCGTAGCGGTGGTTGCCTACCTTGACGACGAGTTTCCCCAGCGGCGGCAGTCGCAAGGCAGTCATGACTTCGAGTTCCCGATCCATGTTGGAATCACCTCTCACTGTTGACAGCGTGGGCAGTAATGCGTGCCGCGCCCGCCCAGGACGATGCGTTCAATGGGCTGGCCGCAGTGATTACAGGGGTTGCCCGTGCGGCGGAAAACTTGTACGGCGTTTTGCATGTCCCCTTTTTGCCCGTCTGGTTTGACGTAAAGGTCAATGCTGGCTCCTTCGCGGTCGATGCCCAGTTGCAGGACGTGGCGAATGCCGGCATACAAGGCCATCACCTCTTCCTCCAATAAACTAGCCGCGCTCCGTCGTGGATCAATGCGTGCGGCGTACAATGCCTCGTCTGCGTAGATGTTGCCAATGCCGGCAATAAATGACTGATCCAGCAGTAGCGGTTTGATTGCCCGCTGCCGTCCTTGGAGCCGCTCTCGCAGCACCTCTGGCGTAAATGCCGGCTCTAGCGGCTCCGGTCCCAGGCTGCCCAACACCGTCCGCGGGTTTTGGGTAAGGTAAATCTGGCCGAATTTACGCTGATCCCGGAAACGAAGCTCCGCGCCGTTGTCCAGATGGAAGACGGTGTGGATGTGCGGGTGCATCGGTTGGTCAGGCGCGACTACTGCCAGGTGGCCGGACATGCGCAGGTGGATGATCAGCGTCTCCGGGCTGTCCAGGTGGAACACCAGATATTTGCCGCGTCGAGAGAGGTTGGTTATGCGGCTGCCGCGGAGGCGGGCGGCGAATTCTGGCAGGTCCAGGCGGGCGATGTGGCGTGGCCAATCATTCCAGATGCCTACGATCATCCGCCCGCGCAGCAGCGGGCGCAGTGCGCGGACACTGGTTTCGACTTCGGGTAGCTCAGGCATGGCGTGTGGGGGAGGGTGATACGAATTTCATGAATGGACACGACGGGTATTTTATACAAGAAAGTGGCCGCTTTCGTAGAAGAGTTCATCGTCCACCCAAATCTGGCCGCCGTCGCGCATGTCGCAGATCATGTCCCAGTGGATGGCGGAGCGGTTACGGCTGCCGGTTTGCGGATAGCCGGCACCCAGGGCCATGTGGAACGTGCCGCCGATCTTCTCGTCAAACAGGATGGACCTGGTAAAGCGGTTGATGCCGTTGTTTGTGCCAATGGCGAATTCGCCCAGGTAGCGCGCGCCGGGGTCGGTGTTGAGGGCGCTTTGGAGGATGGCTTCGCCTTTGCCGGCATTTGCCCGAACCACCTCACCGTCCCGAAAATGCAGCTCAACCCCTTCCACCTCGCGCCCCTGGTAGATGGCCGGATACGTAAAGCGCACCCAACCATTCACCGACTCCTCCACGGGACCGGTGAAAATCTCGCCGCTGGGCATGTTGTTACGGCCATCGGAGTTGATAAAAACGCGGTCGGCAATGGAAAGCGTGAGATCGGCGTGGGGACCTTGCACGCGCACCTGCTTTTTGCCATGCAGCCAGTCAACCAGGCGGCTTTGCGTGGCGGACATGGCGCGCCAGGCGGCTGCCGGGTCGTCGCGGTCAATGAAGCAGGCGCGGTAAACGAAATCCTCATACTCCGTGAGCGACATGTCTGCGTCCTGCGCCTGTGGGTTCGTGGGGAAGAGCGTGCCCACCCAGCGCATCTGGCCGGCGGCGCTGCGACGCATACGGATGTCCAGGAGTTCCCGCTGGGCTTTTTGTCGCAGGGCCTGGCGCGCGGGATCGACGCTGCTGAGGGTGCGGGTGTTGCTGCCGCCGCTGATGTAGATGCGGCAGTCGTACGTTTCCGTGATGAGCAGGTGCGCCGGATCGATGAATTGGATCTGGTCGTCGTTCCCTTCTTTGAGGAGGATTTCTTCCAGGGCGTAATCCTGCAATTGGATGAAGGGGTGGGCGCCTGCTTGAATGACGGCGCGGTAGGTTGCGATTAATGCCGGCATCACCCCCGCCGCCCCCATAATCACCACCTTATCGCCCGGCTGCGCCGCCACGCAATAATTTGTCAACAAACTCGCTAATTTCTCCACACGAGGATCATTCATAACGTATCCATTCCCATTACTTGTGACGACAATTCAGGTAGGGCGCACACGCACGAGCCAGTGCCCCGCCACCTGATTATACCTTCCTTGCGCCCACCATTCCATGCCTTTGTGCATTATGGTAAAATATCAGTGACGCGAATACGTGTTACTCTATATTTCGCCGCGTACAATCGCGTCCTATTTGCCGGCTATTACCCTTTCCCCATGTATCCCGAAGATCGCGTTCTCGTTGCCTATGTCCCCACCCCCGCCGACTTTGCCCTCATTGAGGCGGAGCATTGGTATCGTATCCCCCGGCGATACGCCCCCAAGGGGTTGTATGCGGAGTACTTCGCTTTTTACTTCAGCCGTCATTTTGGGGCGCGGAAATGGGCCGTTCACGCCTATGCCCGCCGCCTGGGGCACGAATTGATGACGCGCCAGGCGCTGTTGCCGCACGAACCGGACCATCCGCGTGCCCACGCGCTCTATTACAAAGTGCAGCTTGGTCCGGTGCAGTGGCTGGAGCGCCCGATCATCAGCCTGCGTTGGCGGCGCATCACGTTTATTCACACGACCTGGGACCGCTTCCAAAATGCGGCGGAGATCAACGACCTGCTGGTGGACAGCGCCGACTTTGTGGACCGCGCCTTTGCCACGCTGCGCGAGCGGGACGAGGAGGAGTGAGGGGGACGGGCGGGGGCGACGATTTCAGGCCTGTGGGAACTGCAAAAAGAGGTTTTCCAGCACCAGGCGGGTGTTGGCGTTGTGTTGCAACTGCCACAGCGCGGTCTGGGTGTGCTTGAGGCTGGCAACGATAGCCGGTTTGCCCCAGGTCGTAGCCAGCGGTTGCATTTGCGCCAGTTGATCGACGTGGACGACACGCGCGGACTGTTGCCAGGCCACCAGCGCCATATCGCGCCACCAGGCAACCCACGTTTGCAGCAGCGCGGGGAGTTCTTCCGCTTTGTTCGCCAGTTTTTCCGCTTGCTGGAAGCGTTCTAACAGGGAGCCGTGGAGGATGGCGTGCAGTTGCGCCAGACTGGCGGTGTGCGCTTCTCGCAGTTGTGGGTCGGTGGCGGCCTGGATGGCCCATCCGAGGCGACCGTCGGCCAGGTGGCCCAGGTGTTCGGCTTGTTCTGGCGCAATGCGCCGGCGGCTTTGTAGGGCGTCGATGATGGTGTTGAGGGGAAGGGGGCGGAGGGGAAGATGCCGGCATCTCGACCCAATCGTCGGCAGCAAACTTTCCGCATCCGTCGCCGTCAGCAGCAGCACCACCTGGCGCGGCGGCTCCTCCAGCGTCTTCAAAAACGCATTCGCCGCGCTGGCATTCGCCGCCTCAAACTGGCGCAAAATCGCCACCTTCCAGCGCGCCTCATAAGCCGCCAGCGACAACTCCTGTTGCAGCGTGCGAATCTGGTCAATTTTGATAATGGGATTGCCGCGGCTGCCCACCTCCGGCTGCAACAGACGCACATCCGTGTGGCGATCCGCCGCAATAAGCTGGCAGGGGCGACACTTGCCACACGGGCGCGCCGCCACATCCGCCGCCTGGCAGTTCAGCGCCTGCGCAAACGTGCGCGCCAACGTCGTTTTGCCCACCTGCGCCGGCCCCGTAATCAGGTAAGCGTGCCCTACCCGCTCATGCCGGATCGCCGCCCGCAAAATATCCACGGCCCAATCATGGCCGACAATTCTGTTCCACTCGTTCATCTATCCATCCCGAAATGATATTGCGCCCGCATCACCCGCGTATTTTATGGGAAAGCGGAATCTTTTCAATGCTCTGGCGTAAACGTGGCCTGAGCTTGTCGCAGGTCGTCGGTTTCCACATGCTCAACCGACGCCGCCCGATGTTTTGAGATGACGCGGAAAGCGGGCGATCTGGCATCCGTCAACTCCTGAGCAAAGCCCTTGTAAACGGATGCGCCCTTATTTTCATGTCGGGTTATAATAGCCGCATGGAACCGTTATTTATCTCTGGCGAATCATTGACAATGGATGACGTCGTATCCGTCGCGCGCGATTTTCGGCCCGTGCGATTGGACCCGGCGGCGCTGCCGCGCATTCAGCGGACTCGGATGGCGGTGGAAAAACTGGTGGCGGAGGATGCCATTGTCTACGGCATCACCACGGGATTTGGTCGTTTCAAGGACAAAGTGATTCCCCACGACCAGGTGCGGCAGTTGCAACAGAACCTGGTACGCAGCCACGCCGTTGGCGTCGGCCCACTTCTGGACGAGGCCGCCGTGCGCGCCCTGACGCTGGTGCGCGCCAATACGCTGGCAAAGGGCTTCTCCGGCGTGCGCCCGATGGTGATTGAACACCTGCTGGCGTTGCTCAATCATGGCGTGCATCCTCGCATCCCCGCGCAGGGTTCCCTGGGAGCCAGCGGCGATCTGGCCCCGTTGGCGCACCTGGCGCTGGTCCTCATTGGCGAAGGCGAAGCCACCTGGCAGGGAACGTGCCTGCCGGGGGGCGAGGCGCTGACGCGGGTGGGGTTGGAGCCGCTGCAACTGGGGGCGAAGGAAGGGCTGGCCCTGCTGAATGGCACGGCGTTCATGGTGGGATTGGGGGCGCTGGCGGTGCGGCGGGGGATCAACCTGGCGCTGACGGCGGACGCGGCGGCGTGTCTCAGCCTGGAGGCGCTGCATGGCACGGACCGCGCCTTTGATGCCCGCGTTCATGCGGTGCGCCCGCATCCGCGACAAATTGACTGCGCCACTTTTTTGCGGCGGCTGCTGCACGGGAGCGATTTTGTGCGCCGCCACGATCCATATCATGTGCAGGACCCGTACACGCTGCGCTGCGTGCCGCAGGTGCATGGGGCGATTCGGGATGCGATTGCGTACGCGCAGTGGGTGATCGGCATTGAGTTGAATTCCGTGAATGACAATCCGATCATTTTCGTGGATGAGGAAACGGACGGGGTGGAGGTGATTAGTGCCGGCAATTTCCACGGTGAACCCGTGGCCATCGCCATGGACTACATGACCCTGGCCCTGACTGAACTGGGCAACATCAGCGAACGACGCGCTGCCCGCCTGGTGGACGCGGACAGCAACGGGCATGTGCTGCCCATGTTCCTCACGGCGCACGGTGGCCTGGAGAGCGGCTACATGATGGTCCAGTACACGGCCGCCGCTCTGGCCAGCGAGAATAAAGTGCTGGCTCATCCTGCCTGCGCGGACACGATTCCCACCAGTGCGAATGTAGAGGACCACGTGAGCATGGGCGCGACGGCGGTGCGTCAGGCGCGGCAGGTGTTGGACCATGTGGAGACGATTGTGGCGATTGAGTTGCTGCTGGCGGCGCAGGGGGTCGATTTTCGGCGGCGAGTATTGGGGCAAGAGGCGCGCCTGGGGGCGGGAACGGCGGTTGTTTATGAGTTGGTGCGCGAGGCGGTCCCATTTGTGGATCATGACGTGGTTTTGGCCCCGTATATGGAGAAGGTGAGGGAGATGGTGAATGCCGGCATTTTCAAAGAAGCCATTGAGTCGGCCGTAGGAGAAAAGCCATGACGCCTTTGTCAACAACCCGGCGCGTTCCGGGCGAACCTGCGAAGTACCGCGAACCGGATCTGATGTTTCTGGCCGCGGCCTATTTGCACCGGGTCAAGGCGCACTACTGGGACGGAGCAGACCTGGTGATGGGAGTTGTCAGCGGGAGTGCGGCGGACCGCCGGCGGGATTTGGTGGTGAAGCGAGGGGAGTATGCGCGTGCCGGCATTTCCGAATACTGGCTCATTGATCCGGACGCGGCCCAAATCACCGTCTTAACCCTGGCGGGCGACGATTATAGCGTACACGGCGTGTTCCCTCCCGGTTCGATGGCGGACTCCATCCTCCTTCCAGGATTTAGCCTGGACGTCGCCGCCGTCCTGGACGCGGCCACAACATAGTTCCTTTGGTAAACGCGCCTGCTTACGAAAAGCACGCCGCAAGGAAAGCCCAAAATGAAAGTTGAACGTCTGGTCATCAACAGGTTTAAGCGATTTGATAAGTACGAAATTGACTTCCGCGATCAAACGTTGGGGGAGATCAGCAATCGCTACCTGATTTTGGGTGACAATGGCGCGGGCAAAACCACCATTCTGCAGGCCATTGCCCTCCCATTGGCATTGGCGACACGCCAGGTATACCAGGTACAGGACTTTGACTGGATTGGGTTTCAGTCCGGGAGATATGCCCGCTGGGGGCTTCCACGTATTGAAGTCACCATCAAGTTTAGTGCGGAAGAGATAGAAACGAATCGTGAGCTGGCTCTTCGCTGGCGTGATACCAAACCGGCTGACTTTTGGCTTAATCGTCATTTCATACCCCCAGGTGAAAAATCCCGGATAACGCTTGTATTGGATGGTTTCAAACTCACTAATCCCGTTGATGAGTTAAGCCAGTTCTGGGGACGATATTATTTGCTGGGTTTGCTGCGCAACAATCCGGCCGAAAAGAGCAAATTTTCTGGCGTTCCGCGCGTTTTTTGGTTCGATCAGTTCCGCAACCTGGCGTCGCCGCCATCATCACCGGAAACCGATAAGGTTGATCAAGAAAATGGTCAGAATAATGGACATAGCGGTGGCGGACGGCTTAATTATGAGGCTGGTGTGGGACAATTGCGCGAGTACTTGTTAGGTTGGGATTATCGTCGCCGGGTATTGACTTCGGAACAGGATTATTTGCAGAAACTTGACCAACTATATCAGCGCATTTTTCCATCACGCACCGTATTGGGCGGCATTGAACCGATGTCAGACTCACCAGATTCACGCGAGTACTACTTCCTCATCCGTGACGGCGACGGACGCACTTACGATATAGCGGAGATGTCGGCTGGCGAACAAAATGTGTTTCCTATTTTGTATGAGTTTGTGCGTCAGCAGATAGGCTATTCCGTTATCTTGATTGATGAAGTGGATCTGAATCTACATCCGCCAGCGGCGCAGGCATTGGCCGCGCAACTGCCTAAAATTGATCCCACCAGCCAGTTCATCATGACGACCCATTCCGAAGCGGTGAGCAATGTCATGCGGGAAGAAGTGATTCACCGTTTGCCAGGGGGGGCGTTATGCCTGTAGCGCTGTTGTTTTGCGAGGGTGGAGGTAGTAGCCCGGATGCCATTGTACTCAACCACGTTCTCGCAGGAACTGGTTGCGAGATTCGCCCAGGCGGTGGCAAACATGAACTGAGTAAACGAATTATGGCCACACGCGCCAAAGGGTTGCGTAGTGCCGGCATTCGAGACCGTGATTTTGATGATGAAGAAAGCAGCGAATCGCTTTCCCTTCCGCAAAAATGGTCTGAGAATTGGGATGATAAAGAGGAATGGCTTGGTTGGCAGTGGGAACGGCGGGAGATAGAAAACTACCTGCTTGACCCTCAGGTTGTTCAAAAGGCATTGGGCGACGAGGCTCCTGACCCACGGCGGTTTGAAGAGGCGTTAACAAAGGCATGTACTGAACTTGGCTTTTATATGGCGGCTAGACACACTTTGTCTTCATCTCGACGTCGCTTTGAGCGTCTGGAAAACCGTTGGGGCCGGAAGCGAGGGCAAGGGAAGCATCCTTTACCCGACGAACGCACGGAAAAATCTTGCCGTCAGGCCCTTAAAGACAACCTCCAAAAATGGATGAGAGGAAACCAGGTCAACGTCAATGAAGTAATGGCCCGATTTGAGAGTTTTATCCCTCTTTACCAGGCGGGAGGCGTCTATTATGAGCGCGCTTTGACGTTTTTTGCCGGCAAAGACATCCTCTACACAATGGAACCAGAATTGACAAGTATGGGTTTCATTTCACCATTGGGTTTTCGCAATAAAGTGATCAGCGGTATTGAAAAAGCCGCGGATGCCTGGACGTGGCTGCCGGAGTGGGGCAGGCTGCGGCAGGAAGTAATGAGAGCGCGTTTCCCTTGAAATTGAACAAAAACAGGTACTATTCACGAGCATCTTCCCGGAAGCTGTTTTGATGCCACTTGACATTGAGCTTCCGGGAAGATCTCCGGTCTGAATAGATATCAAAAGCATGGAGTAGAACGGAGTATTCCCATGAGAGAAGTTGTTATTGTCAGTGCCGTGCGCACGCCGATTGGTCGGCTGGCGGGGGCGCTTTCCGATGTGCGCCCGGATGATCTGGCGGCGTTGGTGATCAAAGAAGTGGTGAACCGTGCCGGCATTAATCCCGCGGAAATCGAGGAAGTCATCTTCGGCTGCGCCAACCAGGCCGGCGAAGACAATCGCAACGTGGCCCGCATGGCCACCCTGCTCGCCGGGCTGCCCCATCACGTCCCCGCCGTGACCGTCAACCGCCTCTGCGCCAGTGGCCTGAACGCCGTGAACCAGGCGGCGCGCGCCATTGCCGTGGGCGAGGGAGACATCTACGTGGCCGGCGGCGTGGAAAGCATGACGCGCGCCCCCTACTCCTTCCCCAAAAACGCGCGCGCCTGGGGACCTGCCGGCAACGTCACCGGCTGGGACACCACGCTCGGCTGGCGTTACCCGAACCCCAATATGGAGGCCCTGTTCCCCCTGGAAGCTATGGGAGAAACGGCGGAAAACATCTACGAGATGAGCTGCGCCGGCCAGATTGAGGGGGGCGAGATCAGCCGCGCGGAGCAGGATGCGTTTGCCTATGAAAGCCAGCGGCGCGCCTGCACGGCCATCAACGCGGGCCGATTCCAGGCGGAAATCGTGCCCGTGCCCATTCCCCAGCGCAAAGGCCCGCCCGTGATGGTGGATACGGATGAGCATCCCCGTATCGTCAAGGGCGATAACGGGTATGAACTGGATACCAGCCCGCAGATTCTGGCGAAGTTGCGTCCCGCTTTTCGCCAGGGCGGGACGGTGACGGCGGGTAATGCCAGTGGCCTGAATGATGGGGCGAGCGCGTTGGTGCTGATGGCGGCGGAGAGGGCGGCGGCGCTGGGTGTCCAGCCGCTGGCGCGATGGGTGGCGGCGGCGGCGGCCGGGGTTGATCCGCGTACGATGGGGTTGGGGCCAGTGCCGGCATCGCGCAAAGCCCTCCAACGCGCCCACCTCACCCTCAACGACATCAACCTGGTCGAACTCAATGAAGCGTTCGCCGTGCAATCCCTGGCCGTCATGCGTGAATTGGGGCTGCGACCCGAAATCACCAACGTCAACGGCGGCGCCATTGCCCTCGGCCACCCCTTGGGCTGCTCCGGCGCGCGCATCCTCACCACGTTGCTGTACGAAATGCGGCGGCGCGCCGCGGAAGGCGAGCACATGCGCTACGGTTTGGCGACGCTGTGCGTGGGCGTGGGGCAGGGCGAAGCAACGATCATTGAGTTGCTGTAAACCGTTCGCGGGAGCCGTCTTTGCGGCGGCTCCTCTCGCTTGAGGCTGTATGCACGTATTCATCACCGGCGGCACGGGCTTTATTGGCGCGAATCTGACCGCGGCGCTGAACCAACGCGGCATCACGCCGCGTCTGCTGCACCGCCAGACGTCTTCGCGGCAGGCGTTGGCGGGTCTCGCTTATGAATCCGTCATTGGCGACGTGCTAGACTCCCCGGAGACGCTGGCGGCGGCCCTGGAGGGCTGCGAGTGGGTTTTTCACGTGGCCGCCGTGGCCGACTATTGGCGACAACAGCCAGATTGGGTATATCGCGTCAACGTGGGCGGCACGCAAAACGTGCTGCAAGCGGCGCGATTGGCGGGCGTGTCGCGGCTGGTGTTTACCAGTTCGATGGCGGCTATGGGCGTGCCGGCATCAGGCGAACTGCTCACCGAGGATAGCCCCTTTAATCTGCCGCCCCAGGCGTGGCCCTATGGTCACAGCAAGTTTATGGCGGAAATTGAAGTGCGAAAAGCAGTAGAAGCGGGTCTGGAAGCCGTCATCGTGAATCCTGCCGTGGTGCTGGGTCCGCGTGACGTTAATCAAATCTCCGGTTCCATCATCGTCGAGGCCGCGCGCGGGCTGGCGAAGATGAATCTGCCCGGGGGCACAAACTACGTGGCCGTGCAGGATGTGGTGGCGGGGCATCTGGCGGCGGCGGAGAAGGGGCGCGCGGGCGAGCGTTACATCCTGGGGCACATCAATCTGCCGCACGCGGAGGCGCTGGCGACGATTTGCCAGGTGTTGGAAAAGCGTCCGCCGACACTGAACCTGCCGCGATGGAGCCTGCCCCTGGCGGCGGCGGGGGTGCGCGCATCGCGGCGCGTGTTGGGCAATCGTGTGCCTTTTGATGAAAACCAGGTGCGGATGTTAGGGGCGTTTGTGTACGCAGACGTGACCAAAGCCACGCGGGAGTTGGACTTGCCGCGGACGCCATTTCTCCAAGTGGTGCAGGAAACCGTGGCATGGTATCGAACGCAAGGGATTATCTAATCAGCCGATCCCTAAAGGTCTTGGAGACCTTCGTAGCCCGATTTTCCAAATCGCCCTACATTTTCAAAGGAGACTTCACCGGCTGTCGCCGACTACCGTGAATGGAAATGATGCACCACCGTAGCCCGATTTTCCAAATCGGGCGGGCGATTTTCTAAATCGCCCTACATTTTCGAAGGAGGAAACTGATGAGCGCAACTGCATTGACGATGCGGCCAGAGCGTCGCAACTTGAGCCAGAGTAAGTGGATTTACAACCAAAAATGGGACTTGATTTTTATCAGCGCCAGTGTTTTGTTGGTTCCCTTGCCGTACCTGACATGGTTATTCATGCGGGATGTGCTGCACGTCGAGTCGGATTTTGGGCGGCAGGCGGTCAACCTGCTCATTGCGGCCATGATCGGCGGCCCCCACATGTACGCCACCTTTACCCGTACTGCCCTGGACGTCGATTTTCGCCAGCATTATCGCGGATTCCTGCGTTCCTCCATCGTGATCCCCCTCGTCGTGATTACGCTGGCACTGACCAACCTGACGCTTCTGCTGACGATTTTCTTCTTCTGGGCGTCTATTCACGTCTTGCACCAGATCATCTTTGTCGTGGAAGCGTATAACCAGAAGGCGGGAGCCGCCCCCGTGAAGACTTCCCTCTCGCCCCTTTCCCGCTTCATCGATTATGCGGTTGTTCTGACCAGTCTTTATCCTTTTGCCGCCTATCGCGTGGCCATCACGCAGGATTTCACCATTGGTCCCAGCAGGTTGAATGACGTCATTCCCGCCTTTTTGGAGCAGCCGTGGGTGGTTTGGGCGGCGGGGCTGGCGTTTGGCGTCAGCGCCCTGGCCTTTATCATCAAGACGATCCTGGAGTTCCGCGAGGGCACGGCGCATGTCCCGAAGATCGTCTTTATCACCCTGACGAGTATTGCTTCGTTCATTGTGCCCACGTTGGGCAACCTGGACACCGCGTTCCAGGGTATGAACGTGTGGCACTCGTTCCAATATCTGGCGCTGACGTGGTACATCAATCGCCTGCGTGAGGAGCGCGGGGAGCTGCGCAAATCGCCGCTGGTGGAACGAATTTCCGAGGATGGCAAGGCCAGGGTTTTTTATGGCTTTAATCTGGCGCTGACGGGCGGCGCGGTCGTCATTATCGGCATTGTCTTCTCCATCCTCTACTTCGTGATCGGCGGCAAGTGGGGTACGGCCTCTTTCGCCCTGGAAACGTCCTATTACATCGGCGTGCTGTCGTTCCTCTGGATTCACTACTACCACGACCACTTCTTGTTTACCAAAGCGGACGCTGTGCTCCCCTGAGGTTGATGGTTGTGAAAGGGCGACGCGCGGCGCGGGACGTGGCGGCGCGTCGCCCCAATCAGGTTTAGGGCGCGGGGGTTCCGGCTCCGGAGAGCAGGTCGAGTACGGCCTGGATGCTTTGCCATAGCTCCGCTGGCACGCCCTCCGTGCCGTCAATCGTGGTGATACTGTGGCTTTGCCCGTCCTGGTAGAGGGTGAGCGTGTAGGTGAAGCGGTCGCAGCAGGGGTCGGCGGGGAGGTAGGTGGCGTCCAGGTCGTTGAACCCGTAGCCGAGGAGTTGGTCGCGCAAGGCAAGGACGCGCGTGGGGGCAATTTGCTGGTTGGGGCTGCCGTTGAGCGTGATCAGGCCGTCGGCGTAGATGGCCCATTCGTCATTGAGGGCGACAATCCCGCCGCTTTGTTGGAAGCGCAGGATGGGGGTTCCGGTGGGGGTTTGGTTGATGACGGGGGTGGCGATGGAGGTGGAAATGCCGGCACATCCCGCCAGCATCCACCCTACGAAAATCAGAATCAAGGGAGGGAAGGTACGTATTCGTTGCATAGCGTCATCCTGTTCAGTTGATGGTTGATCGTTGGTCATTGTTCGTGGCGGCGCGTCCGAGGAGGCGCAAGAGCCGGTCGGGAAAATCCGTGATGAGGCCATCCACGCCCATCTCCATCAGGCGCGCCATGTCCGCCTCCTCGTTCACCGTCCAGACGTGAACGCCCACCCCGTGGCGGTGCGCGTCCGCCACGAAGCGGGGCGTGACCACCCGCGTTTTTCCGCTGTACTCAGGGAGCTGCACGGCGCGCGCCTGGCCACGATAGAGACCGCCCAGCCGCATTTTGCTCAGCAGAAAAAGGCGGCGCACCTCGTTCACGGAGCCAATCGTGACGACCTCCGGGCATTCGTGGCGAAATTCCGCGACCGTTTCGTTGTCGAAGGAGCCAACGCAAAGCTGGCGCGTCAGGCCAAAGTCGCGGATCATGCGCGCAAACGGCTTGACGATGGACGGCTGACGCTGCTTGATGTCTACGTTGATCCAGAAACCGGGAAACGTGGTGAACACCTCCTCCAGCGTTGGCACGGTCAATCCCTGGCCGCGAAACGGGTGCGTTTGGCCGCCGTCGTCCGTCCAGTTGTAGCCGGCGTCCAGTTGGCGCAGTTCCGCCAGGGTGAGCGCGTGAATGGGGCCGCGCCCGTTGGTGGTGCGCTCCAGCGTGTCGTCGTGAAAGACCACGAGAACGCCGTCGGCGGTGCTGTGGATATCCATTTCCAGGGCGTCCACACCCAGGGCGGCGGCGGCGGCGAAGGAGCGCATCGTGTTTTCGGGGAAGCGCCCGCGCCAGCCGCGATGGGCCATGACGACGACGCCGTCAGGTTGGGATAGGGGATTTTGTGGAAGTCGCTTCATAGTATAAGTCCTGGAACCGCTGCATGGCAACGGGGAGATCGTAGTGGGTTTGCGCCAACTGCCGCGCTCGGGCGCGTTGGTAGACGTAGTGCGCGGGGTCGGCCAGGAGGGCGACGATGTGCGCGGCGAGGGCGGCGGGTTCGTCGGTGGGCGGGGCGGCGGCGATTTCGGGAATGACGCCAACGGGTGTGCCCAATGCCGGCACGCCACACGCCATCGCCTCCAAAACGGCCATCCCTTGTGCCTCGTGTATCGAGGTTTGCACGTAGACGTGCGCCTGCCGGAAAACGGCTGGCATTTGCGTGAATCCGACCCTGTCCTGCCAGGAAATGCACGATCCCAGCCCCATTTCCGCCGCCTGCTGTTGCAGCCGCGCGCGCAGAGGACCGTCCCCCGCCAGCAGTAGGCGGGTGGTTGGTAGATGCCGCCGCACATCGGCCAGGACGGCCAGCAGCGCGGCCTGCCCTTTGACCGGCGTCAGCGACGCGGCCTGGACGAGCGTTGGCGGCAGCGGTGGGGGGGCGGTGGGTGGTTGGAAGTGGGCGCAGTCCATGCCCAGCGGGGCCAGGCGCAGGCGGTGCGCGTCGATGCCTTGCGCGGCGGCCAGGCCAAGCTGGTAGCGTGAGCCGGTGGTGACGAGGGTGGCGTGGCGCAGGGCGGTGCGCACAAGCCAGCGGCGAAAAAGGGAGCCTTGCGTGCCGTAGCCATGCGCGGGAAACCAGACCAGTTCACCCCCCGCGCAGGAGATGAGTGCCGGCATTTTCAACCACCGTCCCACCCATGCCGCCACAAACCCCGCCTCATCCGCCCAGAAAGCGTGCAGCACATCAAACGGTTGTCGTTGGTGCGCGCGCCGCACCGCCGCCGCCGCCCGCCCCATGATGCGCAGCGAGGCCGCGCCCCCCCGCTGCCCGCCGCCGATGGCCGTGTGCGCCAGCCCGCCAAAAGCATACGTCCCCGGCGGGGGATACCGCAGGCTAAAGACGTGGACCTCGTGCCGCCGTGCCAGCCGCGTGGCGTACACTTCCAGCGCAGGTATCGCCCAATGTCCCGCGTGGGCGCTGAATCCGGGTGTGATGAGGGCAATTCGCATAAATTACTTCTCAGATTGGTTCATTCTGGAAGAATGAACCAATCTCTAGTGTACAGCAGCCGACCGAATCATGGTACACTACCGCTCTTTCCCGTTTGATGAATGTGGGAGAGTGGAAGATTTAATTGTTGAACTGTTGAACGGGTGAATGGGTGAATGGGTGAATGGGTGGTTCATGTGGACGCCATTAACCGTTCAACGATTCTTCAATTCACGAATGAATTATTCCTCCCCTTTTATGAGGCAACTGTGCTGGCCCGTATTTGGCGCGCGTGGCTGCGGCTGCGCTTTCTTCTCTTTCAGCGACATCGATTTAACCGCCTGGTGCTGGAGCGGGTGGGCGATTATTCCCTGTTGATTTTGCCCGACGTATTCAATCCTACCCTGTTTTTGACGAGTGAATTCATGGTGGAGGCTTTTGACAGTTCGCTGATCCCGCCTGGCTCTTCCGTTTTGGACATGGGAACCGGGTCGGGGATTGGGGCCATCTTCGCCGCGCGATGGGCGGGGCGCGTGCTGGCGGTGGACGTCAACCCGGCGGCGGTGCGCTGCGCGCGCATCAATGTGCTGTTGAACGATCTGGAAGCGAAAATTGTGGTGCGGGAGGGGGATTTGTTCGCGGGATTGGCGGAACGGCGTTTCGCGGTGATTCTTTTTAACCCGCCCTATTTTCCCGGCGAACCGACCGGCGCGCTGGATCGCGCTTTTCATGCCACGGACGTGGCGGAGCGGTTTGCGGCGGGTTTGGGGGCGCACCTGGTTCCCGGTGGGTGGGCGCTGGTGCTGCTGTCTTCGCTGGGGGACGAGGCGGGCTTCCTGGCGGCTCTGGCGGCGCGGGGATGGGCGGCAAAGGGCGTGGCGCAGCGGCGACTGCCGTCAGAACGGATAACGCTCTATCGGGTGGCACGGGCATGATGGCGCGACGGTCTGTGTTGGTCGCGCTGCTGTGGTTGGCGGTGGTGGTGGCCGGGGTGGATTTTGTGCGGGAGCTTGTGCCGGCATTTTCCCGACCCTCCCACGGTTTTGTTGCCTACTACACCGCCTCCCGCCTCCTTGCCGCGGGCGCCGACCCCGCCCTCAACTACGACGTAGACTGGTTCATCGCGCAGATTGCCCGCTTCCAACCGGACGCGAGCGACGTCCACATCAACCCGCCGCCCACAAACGTGCTGTTGCTGCCACTCGTGGGCCTGGATTACGTCGGCGCGCGCCGTGTCTGGTCCACCCTTTCCTTGCTGACGATGCTGCTGGTCGTCGGGTGGTGGCTGTGGCGATGGAACTGGCGGGGGGCGTGGATGCCGGCATTTCTACTCCTTACGCTCCTCTTCCAACCCATCCGCGCCAATTTCCACCTCGGCCAGATATACGTCCTGCTGCTGGGGCTTTTCACCGCCGCCTGGGTCGCCTATCGCCAATGGCGCGCTGGCTGGTTGGGCGCGCTGCTGGCCGTGGCCGGCGTGATGAAACTGGCGGGCGCGTTCGTGTGGCTGCTGCTGCTGTGCCAGCGTCGCTGGCGGGCGCTGCTGGCCGGCGGAGTGGCTGCCGTGGTCTTGTTGCTGCTCACCTGGCCGGGCTGGCCTGCGTGGGAGGCGTTCCTCACGCTGCTGCGCGGCCTCAGCCAGCAGCCGGAGCGCGCCGTCACGGCCTACCAGACATGGCTCAGTTGGACGCGCCATCTGTTCACCGCTGATGCGCAGTGGAATCCCCTGCCCGTGGCGCGATTGCCGCAGTTGGGCAACGCGCTCTACCTGGCGGGCGCGGGTTTGCTGGTGGGGGTGACGGCGTGGTTTGCGTGGAAAATGCCGGCATCTCCGACGAAAGCGGCCAGAGAAATCACCGACCAGGACCTGCTCTTTGCCGCCGGCGTGATTCTGGGCCTGATTCTCAGCCCGCTGGCGCTCGATTACCATTATGCGTTGCTGTTATTGCCGGCATTCATCCTCTGCCAATGGGCGCGGCAGCAGTCCGATTGGCGCGTCTGGCTCCTCCTGCTGCTGGCCCTCATCCTCATCGCCGCCGACCTGCCTTACCGCTCGCCGCGACTGGCCGCCGGCTGGTGGGCGCTGCTGGCCTACCCCAAACTGGTCGGCGGGCTGCTGCTCTGGGCGCTCTGCTTGCAGCAATCAACGGAAAGCCGCCCACTACCACCTGTCAACGACCAACCACCAACTGCCAACCGTCAACGACCAACCACCAACCACCAAGCAACCGACCGGAAACAACTTCGCACTTTTCTACGGATGGTTACTGACCGGCTGCCCGCGCATTTCCGCTGATTTAATGGCGGACAGCCACCAACTTCCAACTATGACCCTGCTCACCCAATGGCGGACGAACAAAGTGCAACGCCGTTTCTGGACGGTGGTGAAGAACGCCTTCAACAGCCTGCTGCTGCCCATTTTTAACGTGGTCGTCTCTTTTCTGGTCATCCGGCGCGCGTCGGTGGACCTCTGGGGGGCGTTTGTGAACGTGATGATCGTGGTGCAGTTGGCGGCGCACGTCGTCGGTTGGGGGAACAAGGAGTATTTGCTGCGCGCTTTTAGCCAGTCGCCGGCGACCATTGGCCGCGCGTGGCTTTCCAGCCTGTGGACGCGCCTGACGCTGCTGGCGCTGTTGTCGGTGGCCGCGTGGTTTTGGGGCTTTGCTTCGGGGCGCACGCTGCTGATTATCGGCTGGGGGCTGGGGCAGGTGCTGGTGCAGTCCTACGATGTGCTGGTGCTGTACCGGCGGGATTTTTTGTACGCGGCGGCGCTGGAGTTGGTGGGATTGGCGGTGATGGCCGGCGTCGTTGTGTGGCAAGGACCGGCGACGACGCTGGACACGCTGTTGGCGTTGTTTTGCGGCGTGCATCTGGCGCAGGCGGCGGCGTTTGCCTGGCGTTTTCGCCGTGATACGTTTCTCGCGGGGGGCGGGCGGCTGGATTGGGGGTATTATCGGCTGGCGTTCCCGTTTTTTCTGTTGGGCCTGAGTGGGATGTTGCAGTCGCGGGCGGATTTGTATGCGGTGAATTTTTATTTGATGCCGGCAAAAGTCGGCCAATACCAGGTCTTCATCAACCTCATGCTCTACGCCCAATCCGTCAGCGCCTTCGTCCTGATGCCCTTTGTCAAAACCCTCTACCGCCTGCAAACGCGGGCCATCCTCAAAATCGCCGCCCGCCTCTTTGCCCTGGGGTTGCTCCTCGTGGGACCATTCTTGCTCATGGCGCACCTTGCCCTCGTCTACCTCTACCAATTCCAACTACCGCTCCTCATGCTCCTCCTCGGCGGCCTGTTCATCCTGCCCATCTACGCCTATTTGCCCGCCATCTACGCCCTGTACAAGAACAA
Organism: Ardenticatenales bacterium; assembly: GCA_020634515.1. Lineage (NCBI taxonomy): Bacteria > Bacillati > Chloroflexota > Ardenticatenia > Ardenticatenales > Ardenticatenales bacterium. The sequence continues at coordinate 1,060,810 of JACKBL010000002.1, forward strand.
CCGCCAGACCGCCGTGGTGTCCGTCAACGTCCTCGGTATCGCCGCCAATTTTGGCCTCAACATGCTGTTGCTGCCGCGCGTGGGCATGGTGGGGGCCATTGCCGCCAGCGCCGCCGCGCAGTGGCTGATGCTGGTCGTGTATGGGGGATGGGTGAGGTATGAGGTGTGAGGTATGAGGTGTGAGGTATGAGGTATGAGGTATGAGGTATGAGGTATGAGGTATGAGGTGTGCGGATGGATTTTGATTATTTGAAGTATTTGGGGCGTTTGGGGGCGGCGGATATTCACCCGTTGGGGGCGGCGGGGACGGCGGCGTTGTTGTTGGCGGCGGCGGTGCGGCCGGGGATGCGCGTGCTGGAGATTGGTTGCGGCACGGGGCAAACGCTGTGGCGATTGCGACGGCGGGGCGCGCGGGCGGTGGGCGTGGAACTGTTGCCAGAGATGTTGGCGGCGGCGCGGGCGCGGTTGGCGCAGGAGGGCGGGGCAACGCCGGTTTCTCTGGTGCGTGGGCGTGGTCACTGTTTGCCCATGCCGGCAAATACCTTCGACCGCGCCCTCACGGAATCTGTACTGGGGTTCCAGGATGTTCAGGTAGCCACGGACATGCTGTCTGAGTTGTGGCGCGTGCTGCGTCCCGGCGGCCTCTACGTCGCTAACGAGGCTATCTGGAAGCCGGATGTGTCGCCGGAGCAAGCGGACGTGATCAATGCCCGTGCCCTGGCTCATTTTGGCCTGCGCCAGGCTTCCGACGCGCCCTGGTCGGTGCGCGAGTGGCGGCAGGCGATGGAACGGGCGGGCTTCGAGGTACTGTCGGCGGCTATTTTGCGGCCTGTGCCGGCATTTGCAGAGGATGCCCCCTCCGTTACCGTCCGTATTAACTGGCGGCATGGGGCATCGCCGCGTTTGCTCTGGCGGCGCTGGTACTACCGCCGCCGCCTGCGCCAACATCATGCCGATGGACAGGCGATTGAGAGCCGCCTGTTTGTGCTGCGTAAACCGGAGGGGCTTGTATGATGGGGGAATTGGCGAGCGGGATTTGTTGTCCGGAATGCCGGCAACGACTGGACCTCCAAACCTGGACCTGCACGCGAGGACATGCCTTCGCCGTCGCAGATGGCGTCGTCACCCTGTTTTCCACCCCGTTTGCCGCCCGCTATCTGCCTTTTCAACGGCAGTTCAGCCAGTACCGCGCCACCCGCGACCACAGCATCCGCCAACCCGCTGCTTATCCGCCACTGCCTTATGGACCCGCGACCCAGGGCGCATTCGAGTGGCGGCTGCGGCAATATGACCTGGCGCTGGTGCGCCGCCTCTTGTCACGCCGTTCCGGTCCACGCCGCATTCTGGAAATCGGCGCGTGGAACGGCTGGTTGACGCATTGGCTGGCGGCGGATGGGCACGCGGTCGCGGCGGTTGATTATTTCGCCGACGAGTGGGACGGACTGCGCGCCATGAAGCATTACAACCAGTCGTGGTTAGCGATGCAGATGGACCTGGAAGACCTGTCGATTTTGCCGGCAGACTATGACGTGGTCATTGTCAATCGCTGCCTCCAGTTCTATGTCGATCCCCTGCACGCCGTGGCCCAGGCCCGGGCGCGGCTGGTCCCTGGCGGGTTGCTCTTGCTCACCGGTCTCGCTTTCATGCGGGACACCGCCGCCGCCGCCGAACGCGCCGCCGCCTTTCGCGCCTATTTGCAGGCGGAAGGCGTGCAATACTTCAAGACCTTCAAAGGATACCTGGATTTTGCCGACCACGCCGCGCTGCGGGCCGCGGGCGTGCGCCTGCGCTGGCAGCGGGCGCTCCTCCCCGCCAACCTGAAATCCTGGCTCCGCCCCACCCGCCCGCGCTACTACTACGGCTTGTGGCGGCGGGGACCTGATTCGCAGTTATAAAAACCGGGTATTGTATCCCTCCTGCTCACCGACTCAGCCCTCAACGTCTTGAAAATCCTGCCAATCAATGCCCAACTGCCGCACCGCAGAACGAATCGTTCCCAACTTTAGGTCACGCCCACCCCAATTAGGAATTACCGTAGCTCTCTGCGATTTTGGATTAAACCTAAAATCTTTGCGACACCCGATTAGTCAAGTTTGTAAACCTCGCGGCGATGGCGGACAAAATGGACAGTGATACGGCTTTCAGCAGCGCTAAACGTATACAAGACCCGATAATCACCCGCGCGCAGCTTATAAACACCTTTCCATTGCCCGGTCAACGGTTCAGGCGTTAGCAAATCAAAGTTATCCGCCAACCAGCGAATTTTGCTAAATATTCGTTGCGCTGTTGGCTTACTCAATCGCTCCAGATCGTCCACTGCGTTTGCAGTGAACTCAACGTGATACACCTTACCAGTCCAACCCCAACCTGGCAGCAACGTCATCCGTCGCCATTGTCTTTTCCCCTAACATAACAGCTTCTATCGAGAGGCGTAAAGCTGTTTCAATGTCCTCGCGCAGTAACAATCCTTCATCCGGATCACGCAGCAATTCTGCCAAAGTTTGCGTGATTGTCTCCTGAATGAGTGTCCTTAATTCATCCACGCTCATATCTGCTACTCGCGTTACCATTGCATCATCTCCTTTGCTTTCTCGCAGGTAATGGTTATTGCTAACATAGCCTAATCAACTTGTTCTGGCTTTCCGGCTATTTTCCGAATAGTCTGCTATGAATTCCTCAAGTCTGGCGATCAAAATAGTTCGCTATTCCAGGTTTTGTCGCGCCGCTTTTGAAAAGTATATGGTGGTCATGGCGCAAACGCAAGCGGGGAGAGCTGATGCGCTGGCTTGTCCCCCCTGACGGCGACACCCCCACCTTCCTGAGGAATCTCTCCTGAAAAGCTGCCTGCCCCCTAGACATCCCCGCCTTCACTGCCTTCGCCTTTGCCGAACCATAACTACGTTCACCTTATTTACCTGCGGCTTTTTGCCAGCGGGCTTTGAATTCACTGGCGGAGTAGAAGTGGAAATTGGGCACATGTTTGGGCTTCATTGTGCCCTGAGCATAGAAAAAGGCGTATTCGACAAGTTTAGCCGTTGGATTCAGACCGTGCTGTTCAGCAAGATGGTAGATTTCGTTGACAATCTTTTGGTTTTCGGCGGTGACGTGGTAGGTTTGCACCTGTTCTTGATCCTCAAAACGCAGATAGACAAGCCACATAATGATCTCGCTTATTCTGTGAGATAATCTCTGCCTGTGAATTTTGGGGCAGAGTAAATACCCTTTTCTAGTTGGGAGTGGAGGCTTCCAGCCGGAACGGAACCGGCTAAAGCCTCGACTCCGGAACCGGCTAAAGCCTCGACTCCGGAACCGGCTAAAGCCTCGACTCCGGAACCGGCTAAAGCCTCGACTCCGGAGAGCCCGATTCCAACGGCCTGTTAGAAATCATCCCCTTCCAGATAATCCAGCACTGGATACCTCATCGCACAATCATCCAGCCATGCCTGCCCCTGGGTGCGCAGGTAATAACGATAACTGGAAAAGCGCCAATCCGCACTATTTTGTACATAACCATGTTTGACCGGGTTCTGGTGAATGTAGTTAAAGCGCGTCCAATACCCTTTGTCGTTACGGATACAGGTGTCCCAGTAATTGTGCCACACCTGCCGCCCCCTGACGTTGTCCCATCCATTGAGCGTCCATGCTGTACTACCGTGTAACTGGCCGAAGAAGCGACTTAAATCCTGACCGTGGGAGGTTTGCAGAAGCAGGTGATAATGATTATCCAGAATGACCCAGGCGCGCAGATTGATTTTGAACGTTTGGACAAGCTCTTTTAATTTATCGCGCAGAAGTGCTTTGGCGCGTTCCTCGCGTAGGAAGGGGGTGTGGTTGAGCGTGGCAGCCGTAATGATGTACCAGGTATCGTCCAGGTAGATATGGGGTGGGTGGTGACTCATGCGACCCCTATTCTATCCCTCTACCGGAGTGGAGGCTTTAGCCGGAACGGGCACGGGGAGACGACCGGCTGAAGCCTCGACTCCTGTTGTAGTATTCTGTCGGAGTGGAGGCTTTAGCCGGAACGGGCACGAGCGAGACGACCGGCTGAAGCCTCGACTCCAATTTTCGAGTTGTCGTAGCATTCTGCCGGAGTGGAGGCTTTAGCCGGAACGGCACGGGGAGACGACCGGCTGAAGCCTCGACTCCGGATTAGGCGGCGCGAGGGTGAAGGACACGGCGTACAGGCTTTAGCAGCGCGGGTGAGAAAACCGGCTGAAGCCTCGACTCCTGTTGTAGTATTCTGTCGGAGTGGAGGCTTTAGCCGGAACAGGCTTTAGCAGCGCGGGTGAGAAAACCGGCTGAAGCCTCCACTCCTGTTGTAGTATTCTGTCGGAGTGGAGGCTTTAGCCGGAACGGGCACGAGTGAGACGACCGGCTGAAGCCTCCACTCCGGATTTTAGATTTTGCTGGGGCGAAGCCCCAGACCCAAAATGGAAGCCAGAAATCCAGAAAAGAGGGGAGAAAGCTACTCCTGGGCGCACCGAAAGCCGATGTAGCCGTAGCGGGCGGCGGGCGGATAGCCGTTGCGGTAGGCAGCGCGGATGAAGTGGGCGGAGAGGTTCCACGCCCCTTCCCGAAGCACTTTCCCTGTACCTGTAACCGGTCCTGGTGGGTTACTGTAAGGCGAACTGCTGTAATAGTCGAAATCATACCAGTCGCTGACCCATTCTCCTACATTGCCAGCCATATCCAGTGCCCCATACGGGCTGGCTGCGTTCGGGTAGTTGCCTACCTGGCTGGTGTCGCCTACGCAAATATCGTGTGTTCCAGGATCAACGTCAAAGTTGGTGAGCGTACAATTCGGAGATTGATCCCCCCATGGAAAAGCTTGCACCGTTGTCCCCCGCGCCGCCTTCTCCCACTCTGCTTCGGTAGGCAGCCGCTTGTCGGCCCAGGCGCAGTAGTCAGCAGCATCATACCAGGAAACGTGAATCACCGGGTAGTCGGCATAAGCCGGGTTATCATAATAAGAGGGGCGGGTATATGAATGATTATACAATGGCGGTGCGCACGCCCCGGCGACTACACATTGGGCATACTGGGCGTTGGTCACTTCTGTCGTGTCTATGGAGTAAGCATCCAGGTAGACCGTGTGCAGGGGCAGTTCATCTTGCCAGCAGGAATAACCGCCGTTGTGGGCCGGGTCGCAGCCCATCTGGAACTCCCCTGCCGGCACGTATACCATTTCCCCAGGTAACGGCGGAGGATCCGCTTGCGCCAACAGAATTTCGTAGGCAATGACGACCTCTGTATGCTCGCCTAACGAGTGCCCCAAGACATCAACTTTTACGCCTACGGTGGCCTCTATTCCGCCATATAGCTCCCACCAGGGATTGGCGAAAATGTCTGCCTGTAATTTCAGGTAGGGAGTAACCCCAGCAAACGGCCCCGCTGCACCGTAAAGCAGGAGGGTCAAGGGAGGATCAATGTAACCCTTGAAGTCAGCGCCAATAGATAACTGGGGAGGATCAAACCCAAAGCTGTTATCCAGGTCAGCAATTGGATCCCAGTTGCCGTCCTCATAACGCAGCCCGGCGGACAGGTCAGCTTGTTGGGTGACACGGGTCACGATGCCTACACTCACGTTGCCATCAGCGCGAAGATAAACAGGCATTTCGATAACAAAAACGACCGGGACTGGTCCCACAAACACGACGACTGTTCCCAGATACAATCGCGCCAGTTCATATTGCATCTCTACACTCAGCAGATTAACTTCAATCTGGAACTCCAGTTCAGTCGTTTCCTGGGCGTTAAAGACAAACTCCAACTCCTGCAACTCCCAATCCTCAATGCGCCAATCGAAGCTAAAGTCAGGGGCTAACTCCAAACTGCCGTTCACTTTAAGCTGGTCGTAGGTGGTATTGAGGTTGCCATCCTCGTCATATAGCACAACATCATTAATCTCAAATAGGAAGCTGTCGTCAATCATCGTTTCAGACGGTTTTCGCAGCAGCACCCCTGGCCGTGCGCTCATGGATTCAATGTCCGCAGGCGTCAGCCGTTTGGCAAAATGAAACTCTCCCTGCTGGATGGCATCTTCTAGAGTAGCTGAGGCGGTAGTAACCACAACCTGACCATCGGTTTCCGTCACAGTAGACACCTGGCGTAAGAAGCCATAGGGTGCAATTTCACTGGCGTCGCCAACCATCACGTCGCCACTGTTGAGCGCCTGCAATTCTGGTGTCATTTGTCCAAAGGTAAAGATGTCGCCGTTCTCAGAGACGGACAGCAGATGTTGCGTTGTTTCGTCTGTTAACACCTCGGTTGTATCGGGGATGATCGGGGGCAAATTGGTCACAAACATTGGCAAGAAAAGAGTGTTTTCTATCGTGGGCGTATCTGGCGCTGCATTGCTGGGAGATGCGCTGCGGAAAAAGGAAAGGGTAAGCAGCAGCAAAGCCAGCAATAATAGCAGCATACTGTATAGGGGTTGGCGGTTTCATGTTGTCTCCTCCATTTATTGGGCACGTAAGCCAGGCTCGCCTCTTTGCCTCTTTGAGAAGCGCTCTGAAGCAGAGTATACCACGAACGAACAGGTAGAAAGGAACCAAAACCGGAACCGTGGGGAGAACCGGCTGAAGCCTCGACTCCAAAGGTTGCGTTTAATAATATCCTACCGGAGTGGAGGCTTTAGCCGGAACTCACACAGCGTAAAAGAACCGGCTGAAGCCTCGACTCCAAAGGTTGCGTTTAATATATCCTACCGGAGTGGAGGCTTTAGCCGGAATAGGGCAAAAACGCGGATAAAACAAGGATCTGCGCCATCCGCGAAATCCTGATTATTTTCATCCGTCGCGGCTTCGGCGTGGGCGGCTCTCGTCCCAACTTCTACATTGGTTGGGTATCTGGAATTTAATTTGACATCCGCACGGCGCCGCGGCCGGCTAACGTAAAGTCCTGGCTACGTTCTGGCGGTTCGCGTTATTATTACGGCTTGTGGCGGCGGGGGAGTTGTTTGGTGGTGATGAAAACCGGGTTCTGGGACACCGGAACCTGATTTTGTGGGTGTTTTTATGATGCAAGCGTTTTGGTCTTCTTCGCGTATACGTCAGTGGTGGCTGCCGGCATTCCTATTTGCCACGTTTGTAGGAGCGCAGGTGGTCACGTTGCATGGAAGCGGGTTTGATGGCCTGTATGGGCAGGATTCGTTTGCATACTATGATTATGCCGTGGGTCCGTTGTTGGCGGCGCTGCGTGGGGGAGGGGGGATGCCGGCATTTACCTGGCCCCCCGGCTACCCACTCATCCTGGCGCTCGTCTCCCTCCTTGTCGGCCAAACCCCGCTGGCCGGGCAACTCGTCAGCCTGACGGCGGGCGCGCTCGTGCCCGTGTTCACCTGGCTGCTGGCCGAAGAACTCTGGGGGCGCGACCATCCCGGTTCGGCTGTGCCCCTGGTGGCGGCGCTGCTGGCGGGGTGCATGGGGCAGTTGTGGCAGTCGAGCGCCGTCGTCATGGCGGATACGACCGCGCTGGCGGCGGCGACGATGGGCGCGTGGGCGCTGGCGCGGTTTGGGCGCACGCAGGGGCGCGGCTGGCTGTGGCTGGCGGCGGCGGGCATGGCCTTTGCCGTGCTGACGCGCTGGGCCTATGCGTTGGTGGCTTTGCCCATCACCGCCTACGCGCTGATGGTTTTGGTACAGATGGCGCGGGGGCGTGGTTGGCGCGAGGCGACGCTGGCTGCCGTGGTCGCTGCCGTAGTAGTGGGGTTGGTTTTGCAGCCACTTTGGTTGCCGCTGCGCCAGTTCTTGGCCGGGCAGCCGGGGCAAAATTATCTGGTAGACCTGGATGTGTACTCCTGGCGTCCGCTCAATGCGCTGCGCCACCAGTTTGTCACGGCGGATGGGCTGCTGCAATACCGGCTGCCCAACGGCCTCTACTATGCCTTGACGCCGCTGCATCGTTACTTTCTGACGCCGCTGTTAGCCGGCTTGCTGCTGCCCGGCCTGTGGGCGCTGTGGCGCGAGTGGCAGGGGGGGCGGATGTGGCTGCTGGCCGGCTGGTGGGGGGTGGTGTTGGTTTTCCACGCGGGCGCGCCCTGGCAGAATTTCCGCTTTGTGCTGGCGTTTATGCCACCGGCAGCGGTTGTGGCGGCGGTGGGGTGGTCCTGGGTGCGGGACTGGCTGCCGCGGCGCTGGCGCTGGCTGGCGGGGGTGTGGCTGGTGGTGGGGTTGCTGCTGATGGGGGTTGGGGGGGGGACGCTGACGCGCGGTTTTGTGGCGCGGAAGGCGGCTGATTTGCGGACAGTGGCGTGGGTGGCGGGGGAAATGCCGGCACAATCCCAACTCCTCGCCTTCCAACTCACCGCGACCTTGCAGCATTACACCCGCATCGACACCACCGAACTCTACTTCACCCCCCCATCCGCCTTGCCCGCCTGGCTGTCCTCCGCCCGCCCCGCCTATCTGCTCATCGACGTGGCGAACGTCGAAAGCCAATGGTCGGACATGACACCGGGGCAGACCTACCATTGGCTACGTGACCGCGGCGGGCTAATCCCTGTCGGCCAGCGGCAATCATATACGCTTTTTCGTGTAGTCAGTGATAGCACAGGGTGTAACGGGGGCGAGTTCCCCCGCCCTGAAGAATGAACCAATCAGAAGCCTGACGTTTCCGGGCGCTGGTAGGCAATGACTTTGTGCAGGGCGCGCAGTTCCAGGGGAAAGCGGTAGAAGCCGAGGTGGTAGCGCCAGGCGGAGACGGCGCGCAACACGCCCCGCCACGTCCGCGTCAGTCTGGTGTCGGTGGAGGTGGGGTAGTAGGCGTTGAGGACGCGCTCGAAGTCGTACAGCATTTCCTGTAGCGGCTGCTTTACCCAGGGCATGGTCTTGCTGCGCCGCTGCGAAAAAGCCACCCAGTCAGGACTAACCCACTCCAGCAGCGTCTCCGGGAAGGCGAAGCCATCGGCGCGCGCCTCGTCGTACAGATCGCCTGCTAGCGGTACGGGCGTGTACAGATACATGATGACTTCCGTCGCCGGATTGACCTTCTTCACCTGCCGGATAAAGGCTATCGTCTGCCGCGCATCCGCTTCCGGGTCGGGGGGGTTGCCCATCACGAAGGAAAACTCAGGCACGATGTTCCACTGTTTCATCAGGCGGGCCATTTCTAGCGTCTTGTCCGTACTCATCGTGCCCCCCTTGTCCATGCGTTTGAGCGTTTCGTTGGAGCCGGATTCCGCGCCCATGAAGACCATGTGCAGCCCGGCGTCCCGCATCAGTCGCCATGTCTCCGCGCTGTATTTTTGCATGGTGTCAATGCGCCCCTCTCCCCACCAGCGAATTTTCAGGCCGCGTTGCAGTAGTTCCTGGCTAAAATCCGCTACCCGTTTCTCTGAGGTAAAGAAGTTGTTGTCATAGAATTCAATGGCGTTTACGCCCCAGCGGTCATGATACATCTGCGCGATCTCGGCCACTGTTTGCGCGTCTTGCGGTAGCCAGCGTCCGTTGACCATGTTGACGACGGCGCAGAAGTTGCAGAAGAAGGGGCAGCCGTAGGAGGAGTGGTAGCCGAGGGTGCGGGAGCCGAGGAAGGTGTGGCGCACGTATGGTTCCACGGGGAGGCGGTCGAAGTTCCATGCCGGCATTACACGCGGATGCGGAATGGGCGCCAACGGGTTGCTGATCGGCTCGTTGTCCGTGCCGCGATAGGCGATGCCGGGGATGAGGGAGAGGGGGTGGGTGGATGCCGGCATTCCCCCATCCAGCGGCAGGAGCGTACTTTGCCCAACCAGCCAATCAACAAGCTGGCGAAAGGCGTGTTCCCCATGCCCTCGGACAACATAATCCACGAAATCCGACCGCAGACAGGCATCCCAGTGCTGCGTCGGGAAATAGCCGCCCCAGACGATGATCAAATGCGGGTGGCGCTGCTTCAGTTCGTGGCAAAGGGGGACAGCCTGCTGCAACTGCGGACCCGGCATGACGGTGCAGGCCAGGATCGGGCGTGGACCGGCCTGGCGAATGGCCGCGTCCAGGCAAGCCAGCGGGTCGTCTTCCAGGTTGCCATCAACAATGCGATAGTCATACTGCCCTTCCAACACCGCGCCCACGGCCAGGAGGGACATGGGCAGGATGGGCTTGCGATTGGCGGAGGATTGCGGATTGTAGAGAAGGATCATGAGGAATGGCTAATGGTTGAATTCGTGAATGGGTGAATGGTTAATCGGGATGATTCTCGGCGGGAAGCTGGCGCTGATTGTACACAACATGGTTCATAGGTGAAAATAAGGTATAGTTAGATTGGCAATATCAGTTTAATCGCAATCCTAAAAAAGAGCGGATATACTAACGATCATGAGACCTGAAGAGCTGCTGAGACTATTTAACGACCTTGAATCGGATCGCGTTGAGCGAAAAGAGTCGTGGAAAAGTTCAAAGGAGAGGATTCGCGAGGCCATCTGTGCCTTTGCAAATGACCTTCCTGATTATGGGCTTGCTGGTGTTGTATTTGTCGGTGTAAAAGATAATGGGCAGTGTAGTAATCTAACCGTTACAGATGAATTATTAACAACGATTGCTCAATGTAGAGATGATGGTACCATTGTTCCGTTCCCAACCATGGTCGTTCAGAAACATGTTCTCAATGGTTGTGAGGTTGTCGCCATTATAGTAGAACCCTCTCATTCCCCACCGGTGCGCAGACGTGGCAGGGTTTGGATAAGAGTTGGGCCGCGTCGTGCCATAGCAAGTCCAGATGATGAACGTATATTGAATGAGAAACGACGTTCAAAAGATCTCGCTTTTGATCTTAGGCCTGTGTACTCCGCATCCATGAATGACTTAGATATCGCGTTGTTTGAACGAATATATTTACCATCCGCCGTTGCCTTTGATGTATTGGAAGAAAATAATCGGCCGCTTGAACACCAATTAGTCTCCTTAAGAATGCTTGATTCCTTAGAAGCAAAAGTGCCGACAGTGGTTGGAATTTTGACGGTGGGCAAAACACCTCGCAACTTCATTTACGGGGCGTATGTTCAGTTTTTGCGCGTAAATGGAAATGAGCTGACCGATCCAATCATTGATCAGAAGGAAATTGATGATCCACTACCAGATATGTTGCGTTTGATAGACGATTTACTTGAGATTAATGTCTCAATTCGCTCAACTATTTTGGGAAACTCAGTCGAGGAAAAGCGAAGCGATTATCCTATCGAAGCACTGCGTCAGCTAATTCGGAATGCCATTCTGCATCGTAGTTACGAGGCAAATAATACACCGGTCAGAATCACGTGGTTTGATGATCGAATTGAGATATATAATCCCGGTGGACTGTTTGGGCAGGTCAATGAATCTAATTTGGGACGTGGTGCAACAGATTATCGTAACCCCCATATTGCGGAAGCGTTAAAGAATCTTGGATTCGTACAACGTTTTGGACTCGGAATACCAATTGCCCAAAAAGCACTCGCCAACAACGGCAACCCGCCTGTTGAATATCAGATTACACAAAATAGCGTACTGGCGATTGTACGAGAGAGATAGACTGTTATGGCACCAACAGTTACATTCTTTAATAATAAGGGCGGAGTGGGCAAGACCTCTCTAGTTTATCACTTAGCATGGAGTTATGCTGAACAAGGGAAACGAATCATCGCGGTTGATCTCGACCCACAATCTAATCTATCATCATTTTTTCTTACTGAAACAGAACTTGAAACATTATGGGAAGACACATCCAAGCCTAACACGATTTACCGTTGCATCCAACCTCTAATCAAGGGAACGGGTGATGTTTTAGAACCACACCTACAGGAAATAGAGCTAGAGGGACTTTCTGTTGCGTTACTAAGTGGCGATTTGTCACTATCCCAATTTGAAGACGATCTAGCGACAGCATGGCCCGAATCCGCGGATGGCAAAGAACGAGCATTTCGTGTTCTTTCTGCTTTCTGGCGAATTATTCAGCTTGCGATAAAGATTTATTCAGCAGATTTAGTTTTGATCGACATAGGGCCTAATCTTGGCTCAATCAATCGTGCTGTTATGATTTCAACTGATTATTTGGTCATCCCGCTTGCATCTGACCTCTTTTCTGTACAAGGTTTACGAAATCTAGGTCCTACCCTTGAGAAATGGCGTTCACAATGGCAACAACGTCGAGAATTACATACTTCGAGAGAATTTGAAGTACCGACGGGGAAAACGGAGCCTTTGGGTTATATTTCCATGTTACATGCAGAACGTATTAGCCGTCCAACTTTAGCCTATCAAAGGTGGTTATCTCGTATCCCCAGCGTCTATCAATCAGAAATTTTGCGAAAAAACGAAGTTGTTGATGTTCCTATTGAGCGTGATCCAAACAGAATTGGTACATTAAAACATTACCGAAGTTTAATACCCATGGCTCAAGAAGCTCGGAAACCGATCTTTTTCTTAAAACCGGCTGATGGAGTCGTTGGTGGACATTATTATTCTGTACAAGACGCACATCAAGATTTTCAGGGTTTAGCCAAGAACATTCTCTCTCGAATTCCAGTTGCTTCGGTGTCTGGAAATTAATACACGCAATCGAACAAAGCTCGCGTGCATGCACCAGGGAAGTTGGGCGAGTCTGACGAGAGCCACCTGGAGAGAGTGACACGTTTTGCCCAAGTAAACAAAACCTCAAGCGGCCCCAAACGCAAGGTAAACCGGCCGCAATAGGTGTTTAGACGCTTGTTTTAAGTCGCAGGAAGCCGACGCCGATTGTACATAACATGGTTTGGAGGCGAAAATAAGGTATAGTTCTACCAGGAGTGAACTGGAATTGCTGGAGAAACAAGGATGCAAGCAATCATACAAAGCATTAACTTGATTTCTATTGATCCCAATATCCGCGGTGGACGGCCATGTATTGCCGGCACTTCCATAGAAGTGTCCGTCATCGTCATCGCCAAAATCGTCCAGGGTTTGGAGCCAGATGAGATTGCGGCTGATTATGGCCTCTCTCTCTCTCAGATCTACGCGGCATTGGCCTATTACTACGATAACAAACTGGCTATTGATGCCTCGATTAACGAACGGCGTCAGTTGGCCCAGGAAATGAAGCAGGCACGGGTTGGAAGCCGCCATTCGTCTCTATTTTGATGAGAATATAAGCCCGAAAGTTGCGGAACAGCTCAAACTACGTGGCATTGATGCTGTTTCTGTTCGTGAGCTAGGGCAGTTGGGCGAGTCTGACGAAAGCCATCTGGAGAGAGCGACACGCCTTGGCCGCGTTTTGGTCACATCTGACATGGATTTCCTGCGCTTTGCGGCAAGCGGCATCGCGCACGCTGGAATCGTATTTGGCGTTCAGGAAGACAACTCGATGGGGGATTGGGTGAAAAAGCTGGAACTGATTTGCTTTGTATACTCTCCTGCCGAGCTTGAAAACCACGTTGAATACCTCTGACCAGCAAGCAATCCGCCCCAATAAGTGCCGGCTCCAACTAATGTTGGTTTCCGGTCTCATTGCCGGGTCGTCGTTCGAGGACGACGATGTAGTGGTCGCCGGCGGGGGCGGTGAGGCGGGCGGTGGCGCGTTCCAGCCGATTCAGGCGGGCGAAAAGGTCGGGTTGGCGCGTTACCAGGTGTCCCAGGTAGCTGGGGGGCAGCCAGAGGCCGAGGCTGTGCCGTTCCACGACGCGGAACCAGGGGCGGAAATGGCTTTGCAGAGTGCGCAACGATGGATACCAGATGGGGATTTTGCTGGGGCCGATGCGGGCCGTGGCCGGGCCGCGCAGCCGCCGCAGGGCTGCGCGGAACTGGCCGTGCGCTGCGTACCAGGCGATTTCCCAGGGGCAGCAGGGACCCATGGGCACAAGGATGACACGCCCACCGGGACGAATAAGCTGGCCGATGGCGGCGGCCAGGGAGGGCCACCGGTCCGTGGTGTTCAGGCCGCCGAAGTTGCTGAGAAGGCCGTCGTAGGGGCCGGGTGGCAGATTGTTTTGGCGCGATAGGTCTTGCCAGGAGAGGGGGCGCACGTCTATCTGATCGGATAAGTTGGCCTGCCGCGCTTTGGCGATGGTTTGGGCGCACATGGCGGGGGAGGCGTCCGTGGCCGTGACGCGCAGGCCGTGGCGCGCCAACCATACGGCGTCCTCACCCGTGCCGCAGGCGAGTTCGAGGATGTGCTGGCCGGGTTGGAAGTGCCGGGCCAGCAGTTGCCACACACGCGCGCGCAGCATTTTTCCCAGGTGGGTATGGGTGAAGTCGGCGTCGTATGTGCCGGCAAAAGCGTCAAACGCCGCCGCCACCGAAGAAACACGCTCCTGGTCCCCCATCACCACGCATCCGTCGCCCGCTGCTCCGCCGCCCAACCGCGCCCGCTGGCCGGCTCGCCATCTTGCCCTTCCCGCTCCCGTTGCGTCAACCACATGCCCAACCGCCCCCGCCGCGCATTGAGAAACAGCTTCGCCAGACGCAGCACATTCCGCTCGCCCGCCAGCCGTGCCTTGTGCAATTGCACCTCATTCACCATCCAGCGCGTGGCGTGGTCATAGAAACGGGATGAATACCGCCCCAAGACGCGCAAATCGCGGTCGGTGCGCGCCTCCCACGCCAGGTCCGTGTCAATCCGATCCTGCACCGTCTCATAGTAAGCCGTGCCCTTGATTGGATAAGCCACCGTCGTCAGGAAAACGTCGGGATTGGCCGCCTTCAGATGCGCCGTCGTCGCTTCAATGTCCGCAACCGTTTCGCCATCGTACCCCAGCATGATAAACATGCCGACCTCAATGCCCCGTGCTTGCAGCATGTGTGTCTTTTGCTGCACATCCGCAACATCCGCTTTGCGCTTCATGCCGTCCAGAATGCGCTGCGAGCCGCTCTCCGAACCAATCCAGAGGCGATAGCAGCCCATTTCCGCCAGGGCGTTGACCATATCCTCGTTCAGGCGGTCCGCGCGGCTGATGCACTCAAATGGCAGGCGCAGGCCCCGCTTCTTCAGCTCCGCGTGATAGGCGAGAAACCAGCGCGGGTTGATGGTCAGTACGTCATCAGCATACCAGAGTAGGTCGGGATTGTACTGCGCCTTGATCCAGGCCACCTCGTCCGCCACATCGGTGACGGAGCGGCGGCGATGGGTATGGCCGAAGACGGTGTGGCTGCACCAGGTGCAGGTGTATGGGCAGCCGCGCGCGGTGATGAGGGAGACAGAGCTTTGCCCGTGGTGTGTCTGCCACGTATCCAGGTACAGCCGCATGTCGATGGCATCCCGATCCGGCCACGGCTGCGCGGACAGGTCTTTGATCTGCGGGCGCGGCGGCGTAAACCGTACCTGGTCGGCGTCGTCCAGGAAGGCGATGCCGTCGATTTGCGCCAATTGCGCCAGACCGTGGCGCGCCAGATGCGGGATTAACTCCTCCAGCGTCAGTTCCCCTTCGCCGCTGACGACGAGGTCCGCGCCGTGCCGCAAATAGGCGTCGGCATAGGAGACGGGTTCCGGGCCGCCGAGGATGACGGTGGCGCCCGCTTGTTTGCAGAGGGCGATCATGCGCAGCACGTTGTGCTTGGTCATCAGGTTGCAGTAGATGCCCACGAGCGCGGGGCGGCGCCGGCGCACCATTTCAGCGAAATCGCTCAGGGAGTGGAAGGTGCTGTCGTAAACCTCAACGGCGAAGCCGCGCGATTTCAAGTGGGAGGAGACGTACAGCAGCCCCAGCGGTGGGTAGGGCTTCATGATTTTCTGTTCGTGCGCGTCTTCGGCGATGAAGTAACCGTGCGTTAGGAGGATGTCCATGGGTTTGGTCGGTGTAAAAAACCGGGTTTTTGTTTCTTATTGGTGTCCTGCACCAATAGAAACCCGGTTTTTTGGTTGGCGGTGGCGGTTTTGGCGGTGTTAGTTTTGCGGCGAGGGCGTGGCGGCGGCTTCCAGGTCCATCCCTGGGGGGAGCGCCTTGACGCCCTGGTGCGGCAGCTTTTCCAGATGGTTCAGGCGGCGGCGGGCCAGGGGCAGGGTGGTTGTGTGGTAGAGCATGGATGCAGCCTGGCGCAGGTGTGTGGGACGCCATTGGTGTGGTTGGCGTGCCAA
Source organism: Ardenticatenales bacterium (assembly GCA_020634515.1). Lineage (NCBI taxonomy): Bacteria > Bacillati > Chloroflexota > Ardenticatenia > Ardenticatenales > Ardenticatenales bacterium. The sequence continues at coordinate 1,076,809 of JACKBL010000002.1, forward strand.
CGACCGCAGCGCGCGCCACGTTTTGCGCGCGCGGTATTCTTTGTGGAGGACGGTGTGTAGTTGGCGATAGAATTCTGTGGCGAAGGGGCCGGCGTAGAGCATTTCCAGGTCGCTGGAATCCACCCAATTTTGTTTTCGCCCCAATTCATCTTTGACGCGCTCGTGGAAGCTGGTCCCCGGCAGGGGGTAGGAGACGGACATGCCGATGTCGTCGGGCCGGCAGTCGCGGACCATTTGCAGCGTTTTTTCGATGTCGGCGCGGGTTTCGCCGGGGTAGCCAAACTGGAGGAAGAAGCCGATTTTGAAGCCGGCTTGATGGACGCGGGCGCTGGCTTCGTAGATTTGCTGGACCGTGGTGCCTTTTTCCATGGCGTTGAGGACTGGCTGGGAGCCGGATTCGGCCCCAATCCAGACGATGTGGCAGCCCGCTTGCGCCAGGGCCTCAATCGTGTTGCCGCGTAGCAGCAGGTCGGCGCGGCTGAGGCATTTGAAGGGGATTTGGGCGTTCTCGGCGGCGACGAGGCGGCCAAACTGCTCTAACCAGCCGGGTTTGAGTCCCATGATGTCGTCGGCGAACCAGATGGCGTCAGGTTGGTAGGTCTGTTTTAGCCATTTCAGCTCGGCGACGACGTTTTGCGGGCCACGGCTGTTGTAGCGCTGTCCCCAGATGGGTTTGGCGCACCAGTTGCAGTGGTAGGGGCAGCCGCGCGTGGTGACCATGTTCATGCTGTAGTGGCCGTGCCGCTGCTGCCAGATGGCGCGGTAGCGGGGCACGTCCACCAGGTCCCAGGCGGGGAAGGGGAGGTCGTCCAGGGCGCGGATGTCGGGGCGGCGCGGGTTTTGTTGAAATCGGTCATCATCGAGGTAGGCCAGGCCGGGGATGTTGGCAAGGGGGCGGGGGGCGCGACCGGTGAGGGTCTGGAGCAGTTCGGCCAGGGTTCGTTCGCCTTCGCCGAGGAGGACGTAGTTGGCGCCATGCCGGCAATACGCCTGCGCGTGGTCGGTGGCATCAGAGCCGCAGATGATCACGGGGATGCCGCGCTGCCGGGCCATGTCCGTCATGGTGAAGGCGGCCTGGCGCATACGCAGGAGGCACATCTTGGAGAGGTAGTTGAAATTGTCCTCGTAGATGATGGCGTAATCGGGCTGGTGCTGATCGAGTGCGGCGGCCCATTCGTCCTCGGATTCGGCGAGCATGGCATCGAAGAGGGCCACATCGTAGCCTTGTTGGCGCATGAAGCTGGCGGCGTAGAGTGTGCCCAGCGGGGGAAAGGGCTGCATTGCATCCCACAATTTAGGATCGAAGCGGAGATAGTAGGCCTGTCCGAAAAGCAGTCGGGTCATGAGTTATTCGCGTATCCGTTGTTGGTAGGCGTTCATGATGCGCTGGCTGTGGTCTTGAAAATGGCCTTTGCACCAGTCGGCGGTGAAGTTGGCTTCGCTGCCAGGGGTGGTAAGCTGGCTGAATTTGCGGATTTTGCGTCGCATTTCCCATTTTTCCAGGGCGTTGCCGAGGGAGGAGGCGAGCAGGTGTTCGGCGAGGCGGGTGAGGCGGGTGGTGTGTGTGTTGGTGGGGAGCGGGGGAATGCCGGCATCGGGCACACCCCGCGCATTGGGCAAAAACGACGCCGTCCACGCATTTCGCTCCCGCAGCCGCGCATACGTCTCCATCCCCGCCAGCGGGACCATCTGCGCGATCTCCCGCGCATTGTACAACGTTTGCGGAAACGTGAGGGCGCGCTCGCTGACCACGAAATTGGGGCATAGCTCCACCCGGTGGCGGCGGCGGGCCAGTCGCACCAGGAGAATAATGGCGGCGCGCGCCAGCCAGACGCGGTCATTGGCCGTGACGATGAGGTAATCGAGGTCGGCGTGCGCGTCGGCATTGTTTACGGCCAGGGAGCCGGTGACGGCCACCATGCGCACAAAAGGGAGCCGGGCGATGAGTTGTCCGTAGCGGATGGTCAACGGCCAGAGCGCGGCGGCGGCGGCGGCCCGTTGGCGGCGCGTCTGCACGATATTTTCCCGTCCGGGCAGGGTGAAGTATTCATCCTGGTGCGCCAGATGCGCCGGGACGAGATGCCCGTTGCTGAGGAGATTATTGATGGTGGATGCCGCGACTTTTGGCCCGACCAGGTAGCGGTGGATTTCGCCGGCCCGCAGCGGAAAATCAAACACGTCCGCATAGGCGACTGTGCGTATGACGGCTTCCGTGATGGTGGTTATGCCGGCATCTTCCTCATCGAAAACGTGCGCCAAATCCGTTCTCCTACTGAAATTTACAGCAGAACCCGATCATCTCCCTCCCGTCGGGTCAGCCGTTGTTCATCGAAGTGCTCCAGCCAGGCTATCGCATATTTGCGGCTCGTTTGCAGCAGATCGCGCACCTGCGCCGCCGTGATCCGTTTCTGGTCCGCGAGAAAGTCCAAAATGCGCGTCCGATACCGCTCGTAGCCGGCGCGGGCGTAAACCACGTCGCTGTTCAAGGGGATAAGTTGCCCCAGGTCCACCAGGGCCACGTACACGTCCTCCCCCAGTGCCGCCTTGCACGTCTTCACCGATGGCGTATTGATGCCCGCCGCGTCCATCTGCTGCCGCAGCCGGGTGGCGGCGGCTTCTTGCCGCGCATCCAGGCGGATGGCGTGGTCCGGCGTGTACAGAATCGCCCCGGCATCCACGATTTGCTCCGACTCGACCGCCTGCGCCACCAGTGCCTGGAAGAGCGGGGTGGTCAATTGCAGGCGGCTGCGCGCTTCTTCCCGCGATATGCCGGCACGCAGCGGAAACCGGCGCTGATATTGAGTGACCAGGTCGGCGAGCCTTTCCCCGCGGCGCTGCCAACCACCACCGGTAAAGGACTGCGCGCCAATCTGCACCACGCGCTGGTCGGCCAGCAGGTCTTCCCAGGCGGATTGTCCCGTTTCCTGGTCCAGGCCGGTTTGCTTGAGGAGGTCGGCGAGCGGAGCCGGTTCCAGGCGGGACAACGCTTGCAGCAGCAGTTCGGCGGGCGTTCCCTGAGCCAAAGTTTGCAGGCGGGCGACCACTTCGTCCCGAAAGCGACGATGTCGCCGTCCGGGGTGGGGATCGAGGACGCGCCCGCCGCCGAGGGTGGTGCCGGGGGAGGGCAGGCGCAGGATGAAGCGGTCGCCACGCACGAGGGCGGCCGGTTCGCGCAGGGCGATTTGCAGCCAGCCTTCGGCGCCCGGTTCGATGTGCGGTGCGCCGAGGATGCGGGTGCGCCCGACGATTTCGGCGGCTCCGGCGAATAGTTTGATTTCCATGTTGTGTTTGAGGGGAATGCCGGCATCCGCCAGATGCCGATACGCCGCGTCAAATAAAATGGTATCCCGCAGCACGCCGGGCCGCGTCAGAACCTGGCCCCGCCGCAGCGATTCACGGTCCACTCCCGTCAGATTCACGGCCACGCGGCTGCCCGGATGCACCGCTTCCCGTTTACGGCGGTGCGTTTGCAGGCCGCGAATGCGCCCCTTCATCTCGCCTGGGTGAATCTCCACCGGGTCGCCCAGGCGCAAACTGCCGCCCACCAGCGTCCCCGTGACCACCGTGCCAAAACCGGTCAAGGTGAAAACGCGGTCAATGGGCAGGCGTGGTTGCCCTTCGTCCGCGCGTGGCGTCGTCGTTTGCAGCCGTGCCAGGAGTGTTTGCCGCAGCGTCGCCAGCCCCGCGCCCGTGCGCGCGGATACGGGGATGATGGGCGCGTCCGCCAGCACGGTGCCGGCCAATGCCTCACTCACGTCTAGGGTCACCAATTCTAGCCAATCGGGATCGTCAATCAGGTCTGTTTTGGTCAGAGCCACGACGCCGCTTTGCACCTGGAGCAGGTCCAGGATGGCCAGATGTTCGCGCGTTTGTGGCATCACGCCCTCATCCGCGGCCACCACCAGCAGCGCCAGGTCAATGCCGCCGACGCCCGCCAGCATGTTTTCGATGAAATCACGATGCCCCGGTACGTCAACGACGCCGACTTCCTCTTCGTTGCCGGCAGCGTCCGTGAGCGTGAGCCAGGCAAAACCCAACTCAATCGTCATTTCCCGTTCTTTTTCTTCGACCAATCGATCCGGATCGATACCCGTGAGGGCTTCCACTAACGTGGATTTTCCATGATCCACATGGCCGGCGGTTCCAACGACGTACATGGTAGCGAGGCGTATTCTTGTGTGCTATCAGGCAGCTATGTAAGGCTGGTTTGGGCGGCAAGCGTCCAGCGCGCCGCGTAGGTGCAAGACACCGATTATTCTTCGCGCACGGGTATGAGGGCGGGCTGGCGGCGGCGGTTGGGGTTTTGGGCCAGGGTTTTTTCGACTTCTTCCATCCACAGTCGCGGCCACTGTTTGAGGGCATCCGCCTGCGCCGCCTGCACGCGCCAGAGCATGTCTTTGTCCTGCCGGATTTCCAGGATGGCTTCTTCGGCGGCGGTTAGTTTTTCTTCAAACTGGCTGTCACGTCGATGAATGCCGGCAAGACGTTGTTCCATGTCGATCTCATTGTTGCGCCAACGTTTCTCATACTCCGCCTGGAATGTCTGCCATTGCGTGAGAATACGGTTGACTTCCGTGCGCTGCCGCTCGATTTCTTCCCGCTGTTTTTGTTCCAACTGTTTTTGCCAGGGAGCCAATGATTGGACGGCCATTTTCGCTTCCTGGTACTGGTCGGAAAAAGTGGCCCACTGTTTGGCATATTGAGCCATCACGCCTTGCTGTTCTTCTAGCTGGCGTTCCCAGCTCGCCACTCGTTGATTACGTTCATATTCACCCAGTTGGACTTGCTCCGCCCAGTTCTTAATGGTGTCGCGCAATTCAACCTGCGCTTCGGTGATGCCGCGGATGTCCGTTTCGAAACGGGCGACGGCATTGGCGACGGCGTCGTGGCGGGTGTAGATGGGTTCCCACTTTTTGTCCACTTCCAGCAGCGCCGTTTCCAGTTCGGTCAGGCGATTGGCGTGGCGTCGGGTTGTTTCGTTGACGAAGGTTATCTCCCGCGGCCACGGTTCCATTTCGTGTTGTAGGCCGGAAATCTGGTTTTGCACCGTGCCGATAAGCTGTGCCAGACGCGCATCTTCCGCCTGACGCAAATCCATATCCTGCCGCAAGCGGCCAATTGCCGGCAATTCCCGCCGCATGTCCGCGATCTCCCGCGTGTGTACCTCATGCTCCACGCGGCGCAGCCGTTCCGCTTCCGCCTGCGCCTTGCGCTGCCGGTCGTCGTACTGCTCGATCATCTGCACCATTTCGTCCTTAAACTGGGAAAGTCGGGCCTCCACCTGGGGCATCCGCCCCAACTGCGCCGCCAGATTCGTCACCTGACGTTCCAATTCCTTGATCCGTTGTTCCCGTTTGGTCAGTTCTTCTCTTTGCAGCGTGACTTGCTGCTCCACTTCCGCCAGTTTTCGATTGACTTTGCGACGCTCGTCGTCCAGCCACTCCAGGCGACTGCGTAGTTCGTTCAAATCTTGGGCAATGGTCGCATTCGTTGCCATGTGCATATCCTTGGGAATCAGCCTTCCCGGAAGCTCGATTCAGGCCAAAAGTGTCTCACTATTCGCATCAACACAGCTTCCGGGAAATTAGTTGCGAGTTGGTTGCCAGTCGTTGTTTGCCGGCATATACGCGGTCGTTACGAGGGCCGCGCGAGGAGGTGAGGTAGTCGTACAGTGATGTGAGGGAAGGCTTGCATTGTGTAAGGGCATTATATTGCGGAAAGGTGAAAAGGTAAAACCGGACGGCGCACCTCATTGGCGCGTCTATTACCGTCGCGGTGGCGGCTGGCATATAATCGGGGGTATGCGCATAGGAATTGATTGTCGATTGCCGGCATACCAGATGGGTGGAATCAGCCAGTACGTGCTGCATCTGCTGCCCGCGCTGGCCGCTTTGGACGCGGAAAACGCCTACACCATCCTGCACAGCCGCCGTGACCGGGTCACGCACTTGCCGCCGGGCGCGCCCAACTTTCGCCGCGCCACCTTGTGGACACCCTGCCATCATCGCCTGGAGCGGTGGGCGCTGGGCGGGGAACTGCTGCCGCATCGACTGCATCTGCTGCACAGCCCGGATTTCATCCCACCCGCCTTTGGCGCCCGCCGCCGCGTGATCACCGTGCACGACCTCAATTTTCTCTACTATCCGCAGTTTCTTACGCCCGCCAGCCGCCGCTACTATCTGGACCAGATCGCCTGGGCGGTCCGGCGGGCGGACCACGTCATCGCGGACAGCCACCACACGCGCCACGATTTGCGGGAACGGCTGGGTGTGCCGGCACAAAAGGCCACCACCATCCACCTGGCCGCGAACCCTCTCTACACCAATCCTCCCACGACAGCGGAGGTGGCGGCGACGCTGGTTCAGTATGCGCTGCCGGCATCTTTTCTGCTGTTTGTGGGCACGCTGGAACCGCGTAAGAACGTGCCCACGCTGCTGCGGGCTTACCACGCGCTGCGCCACGCGCATGGCGTGGACCTGCCCCTGGTGCTGGTGGGGGGCAAGGGGTGGCTGAATGAGGCGGTTTTTGCCACAATTGAGGAACTGGATTTGCAAGATGCGGTGCGCCATCTGACGGGTGTGCCCAATCAGCATCTGGCTTGCCTGTACGCGGCGGCGGCGCTGCTGGCGCTACCCAGTTTTTATGAGGGGTTTGGCTTGCCGGCATTGGAAGCGATGCACATCGGTTGTCCTGTGATTGCCAGTAATCGCGCCTCGCTGCCGGAAGTGGTGGGGAATGCCGGCATTCTCCTTGATCCCGACGACGTAGACGGCTGGTGCGAGGCGATGCGGCGGGTGGTGGAGGATGAAGAATGCCGGCAATCCCTCATCGCCCGCGGCCGGCAACAGGCGCGAAAATTCACCTGGACCCAAACCGCCGCCGCCACCCTGAACATCTACCGCACGCTCACCTGACGCTTTCATGCCCGCCATTGCCTATCGGCGGGACGACGAAACAACCATGTCTTCTTCTCAGCATATTCTCATCCTCACGCCGCAGCTTCCTTATCCCCCCCATCAGGGCGCCAGCCTGCGCAACTTCTACATCATCAAGGGGCTGGCGCAGCGCCATGCCATCACGCTTCTCAGCTTCGTAGACCCCGACCAACACCTGGACAGCGACCCATCCGGTCCGCTGACCCAGTTGTGCACCCACGTCTACACCATTCCCGCGCCGCCGCGCACCCGCGCCCAACGCCTGCGCCAACTTCTGTTCACCGATCAACCCGACATGGCTTTTCGCCTGAGCAGTTCCGCCTTCACTACCCGCCTGCGCGAGGTGCTGCATCAACAGGTTTTTGACATTGTGCAGGTGGAAGGGCTGGAACTGGCCCGCTATATCCCCATTGTTCGCCAGGCCAGCCCGCGCAGCCACATTGTCTTCGACGACCACAACGCAGAAGCGGCGCTGCAACAGCGCGCTTTTCTTACCGACCTGCGGCAGCCGCGGCGCTGGGGGGCGGCGTTGTATTCGTCTATTCAGGTGCGGCGGCTGCGCCGGTTTGAGACCTGGGCCTGTCAACAGGCAGACCAGGTCACGGCCGTCAGCGAAGCCGACCAAGAAACGTTGCAAGGCCTGGTTCCCGAAAAGCGCGTCACCCCCATTCCCAACTGCATCGACGTGGCCACCTACGACCTGCCCCCTGACGGCCTTTATCCTACGTTTGACCTGGTCTTCAGCGGCAAAATGGACTACCGCCCCAACGTAGACGCCATGCTCTGGTTCGTGGCGGAGATATGGCCGCGCATCCGCGAAGCGCGCCCGCAGGCCACGCTGGCCGTGGTCGGGCAAAAACCGCACCCCCGCCTGGAGCCGCTCTACCACCTGCCCGGCGTGACCATGACGGGGTGGGTGGAGAGCGTGCAGCCCTACCTGGCCGGCGCGACCGTCTACGTGATGCCCTTCCGCATGGGCAGCGGCACTCGTTTGAAGCTGATTGAGGCCATGGCTGCCGGCAAAGCCATTGTCAGCACCCCCATTGGCGCGGAAGGCTTCCCCGTCGTGCACAACGAGCACCTCATGCTCGCCTCCACCCCCAACGAATTCGCCACCGCCGTCCTCACGCTCCTCACCCAACCCCCGCGCCGCCAGAAACTAGGCAACGCCGCGCGCCAGTTCGCCCAGCAATACGACTGGCGGCAAGTCGTGCAGCGGTTTGAAGCAGTCTATGCAAGCGTCATCTCGTAAAACAATTCGCCGGTCATTGACGCTTCTCTCTTGCTTGCCAGTGCCATCTGTCACACCGATAGCCGCCTGTTCAACGTCTTGGTTCAACGTTTGCTTGAGCGGCGGGCGGGTTGAGAGACGACTCTCAGGTTAACCCAAAACCTGAAACGCGGATGACAATGACGGTTTCCTGGCCCAATATGGGCAGATGGCGCAAGTGTACGGCTTGACCATGGCCGTAGTTACATTTGATTTCTTGTTTACACACGCCACATCTCGTTGTTTCGCGGCGACTTTCAACCGTAATGAAGAATTTGCCATCTCGGGTGTGTTGGGTGGCAACAACATCAACCTGAGGAATATCCAGGGGAAAACTGATTTGGGCTGGGGTGGATATGGGCATCGTTTTTACTCCGTTTGTGAAAATGGCCTCCATTCTACCTCACCACCACATATGGGTGTACCCCCGGAATTCCCAAAGAATTACCGCTTTTGCCGGCACACTCTACGACTGCGCCCCGCCCTGATCGCGGCCGGCGAAACGGATTTCATGACTGACCCAAAGTCCCAACCTTAAAAAATAGCGTAGATGTTCTAAAACGGTTGACAACCGCCGTCAAATGGCCTAAACTTCCGGCCATTGTTACCAGAAAAGAGCCAAATTGAGCCAAAGCCATAAGCCAGGAGGAGGAGGAGTCCCATGGTCCCTACGGTCGGTCTGTCCTTGCGTGCCGGCATTCACCTTATCACCGCGCTCGCCCTATCACTCCAACTACTGCTGGCACCCTTCACCCCACCCCCCGGCATGCCACCGACCCCCGGCCTGCGCCAGGCGACAGCCGGCAAAGACATCGCCGCCCGCCGCGCCGCGCCGCTCGCCGGACCGTAACATCGCCAGCTACGGACCGGGAGACCCGCCCAACGCCCCCCACCACTGCGTCGAATACGCCTACGCCCACAACGTCAGCGGAAGCAACTGGCTCGTCAACCGGCAACTGCGGCAAAGCACCTACGAAAACAGCAACGAAGCCTGCGGCGGCGGCAACCGAATCGCCATGACCCTCTACCGCTACGACAACAGCGCCAACCCCACGGACACCACCCTGGGAACGCTGGGCCAATTGAAATGGACCATGCACTGGTCGGCGGGAGACAGCTACCAGACCACCTACACCAACTACCACGGCAGCGGCAGCGCCTACGACGGCCTGCCGCGCCAGACCAAAACCTTCCAACAGTACAACCACCTCGGTCTGCCCACACAAACGCAAACCACCGCCGCGGACGTGGCCGCGCAAACCACGCAAATCAGCTACGACGCCGTATTCCCCTGGCTGCCGGCCACCATCACCGACGCCAACAACGCCCAGACCCGCTACGAATACGACCTCTTTGGTCGCCTCACCCACATCTACGCCCCCGACCCCGCCACCGGCGCGGCCACCGAGTTGCAAGCCAGCACCGACTACAGCTACGACCCCGGCGCGCAAGTGTTAACCATCACCCAAACCGCCCACCCCGACCCATCCGACCCGGCGCAAGACCAGACCAGCCGCCGCTTCTACAACGGGCTAGGGCAGGTCGTGCAAGAACGGCGGCTGAACGCGGAAATTGCCGGCAGCACCGACACCGTCATCTGGAGCCACACCGCATACGACGGACGCGGCCTCCCCATCTGCCAGACCACCCCCCAAAGCGGCGGCGCGCAAAACTTCCAACCCAAAACCTGCGCCAACTACAACCACACCAGCACCCAATACGACCCCTTCGGTCGCGCCACCCACATCACCGCCCCCGACGGCAGCGCCACCACCACCACCTACGGCTTCCCCACCATCACCCCCGCCGCGCAGCCCGAACTGGCCAAAGTCCAGGTCACCGACGCCAACAGCCACACCATCACCTCCTACACCAACGCCTGGGGGCAGCTTTCCGTGGTGCGCGAGTTCTTCGGCGCGGCGCTGGCAGACAACGCAGACACCGTTTATACTTACGACGTTGCCGGCAACCTCACCCAAGTACAAACCTACGACGCCTTCAACGCCGGAACCGGCAACCTGCTGCGCCAGAACAGCATGAGCTACGACACCCTGGGGCGCAAAACCGACATGACCGACGCCGACATGGGTTACTGGACCTACACCTACGACGCCAACGGCAACCTCCTGCGGCAGGAAGCCAACCCCGGCACAGCCGATCACGTCGCCCTCTGCTTTTACTACGACAACCTGAATCGCCTGCGCCACAAAACCAGCGATCCCAGCCCAACTACCCCCTGCCCGGCCAACCCCGCCGCCAGCGGCCCCCAACACCTGTCCACGACGGAATACGACACCGCCGCCAACGGCCTGGGCAAACCGGCCGCCATCCGCTGGGGACCCGACCCGGTCAACAACTACGAGACTTTCAGCTACGACCAACGCGGCCGCCTCACCGGCCACACGCGCACGATTGACGGCCACGCCTTCACCCTGGCCGTGACCGTCTACGACAACCTGGACCGCCCCCTGACCACCGTCTACCCCGACGGCGAACTCGTGCAGACGACCTACGACCAGGAAGGCGAAAACACCCTCACCGCCGGCGCCAACGGCATCATCACCAACATCGCCTACAACCAGCGCGGCCAGATGACCACCCTGGCGCGGGGCAACGGGCGGGACACCCTCTTCACCTACTACAGCGCCACCGGCAGCAACGGCAACGCCAACTTCCGCCTGCAAAGCATCCACACCGCCACCCTGCCCGGCAAAGAAGACCTCCTCTCCCTCACCTACGAATACGACCCCGTGGGCAACATCACCCAAATCGTCGATAATCTGTTGGCGACAGACAAAAAGCAGGAATTCGAGTACGACGCACGCAACCGGCTCACCCACGCCTGGACGCCCCCCGCCGCCGTCGACCCCTACGACCACGACATCGCCTACGACAAACTGGGCAACATCAGCAACTACGACGGCGCCAGCTACACCTACCACCCCGTGAAAAAAGACGCCGTCATCGCCACCAGCGGCGGCCAACAGTTCGCGTACGACGCCCACGGCAACATGATAGACCGCAGCGACAGTGCCGGCAACTACAGCCAGCAATTCGACAGCGAAAACCGCCTCATCAGCGTCACCACCGGCGGGCAAACCACCCAATTCTTCTACGACGCCGCCGGCCAGCGCGTGCAGACCATCCACCCCGACGGGCGCATCACCTATTCCCCCTTCCCCCAATACGAAGAAGAACACATCCCCCTCCCCCCCACACCCACACCCACCGCCACCAACACCCCCACACGCACCCCAACGCCCACCCGCACGCCCACGCCCACCCGTACCCCTACCCCAACCAACACGCCCACTCGCACCCCCACCCCAACCAACACCCCTACGCGTACCCCCACCCCAACCAACACCCCTACGCATACCCCGACGCCCACCCACACGCCCACCCCATCATCCACCGCTACTCCGCCGCCAACCGCCACCGCTACCCCGCCGCCAACAGCCACGCACACGCCGACAGTCACTCCCACCCCCCTCCCCGCCTGTCCGCCAGCGTTGACCTCGCCCCTCAACGGCGGCATCGCCCTCGTCAAAACCTTCTCCTGGCAGCCCTGCGCCGCCGCCGTCCGCTACACCCTCAACATTCGCGGCGACGGCCTGCCCGCAAGGCATCACCATCCCCACCGCGGAGACCAGCACCACCGCCCCTGGCTCAACCTCATCCCCGGCGGCAGCTACAGTTGGAACGTGAAAGCGTGCTACACCCTCACCTGCGGCGACAGCAGCGACTGGTCCGCCCCTTCACCTTCTCCTACCTCTACCAACCCACCGCCACCCCGCCCGCCGCCACCGCCACCCCCACACCCGGTGGCGCACCATCGCCCCCAGCCCCACCCCCTACGAATGCCCCACCGCCCTGCAAGAGCCGCCCGACGGCTCCACGCAGAAACGAACCACCCACCCTCATGTGGGCAGACCCCTGCGCTCCCGGCGGCGACGTCCTCACCGCCGGCTGGCGCACCAGGTGGAGATAACGGGACAGAACCAATCCCCCATCATCCTCATCATCGCCGCCGAAAGCTACGACACCGGCTGGCTGCTCCTCCCCCCCGACAGCTACACCTGGCGCGCCCGCTCCTGCGCGGACGAAGACTGCGTCCAGGCCGGCCCCTGGCCCGAAGCCTGGTCCTTCACCTACGAAGACCCCATCCCCCCCACCCCCACCCCACAAAGCCCACAAGCGCCCGGCGGCAACGGCGGCGGCATCCAGAGCGGCTACACCATCACCCAACGCAGCACCTACTTCCTCGCCGGACAGGCCGTCGCCGTGCGCCAGGTCATCCCCGGCGAGACCAACAACCTGCTGCACCTGCACAGCGACCACCTCGGCAGCAACAGCGTCATGAGCTACAATAACGGTGGCGGCATGGTTGCCGGCAGCCGCACCCGCTACCTCCCCTTCGGCGGCTACCGCACCGCCCCCAGCCAAACCTATACCGACCGCGGCTACACCGGCCAGAAGCACAACGACGACCTCGGACTCATCTACTACAACGCGCGGTATTACCTCCCCGGCGTGGGCCGGTTTGTGAGCGCGGATTCGATTGTGCCGGATGCCGGCATTCCCCAGACATTCAACCGCTACGCTTATGCTGAAAACCGTCCTCTTATGTACACAGACCCCTCTGGACACTGCATTTTTGGGATAGACACCGCTATCTGTATAGCTGTTGCTTTAGGCGCTGGAATTGGTTTAATTGTAGATTATAGTGTACAAGTTCACGAGAATATTGAAAAAGGCATGTCCTTTTTTGAGGCAGTGTACAAAGAAAACGTGGATTGGGGGAGTGTTACTGGAGCAACCGTATCAGGAGGTATAGGGGGAGGGATTGCTGCGCCAATTACATCTCTAGCTGGTCCGGGAAGCAGTTTGTTAACCCGTCTTACTGTATCTTCAGTGGGAGGATTTATTGGTGGCGGCGTGGGTGGACAAACGGGTACACTTGCCGAAGCTTCAGCAACTGAAGTTGCTTCACTATTTAGCGGAATGGGGATAGATGGTCAAAGATTTCTTGACAATGCTATTGCAGCAGGTTTGCTGTCCACTGACGAGTTCGTAATGGATGCCGTGGCTGGAGCTTTTTTTGCCGCAGCAGGAGAAGGGTTAAACAACGCTTTGTCCAAAAGCCTTTCGGGCCTTCGCCCGTGGCAAGGTTCTCAACCGCATGTGTCCATGATTAAATTTGAACCAGTGGTTGGAGGCGGTGTGCAGATGAAAACAATCATCAGTGGCAGGGCGGTGACACTTACTCCAGAGAAAACGCAAACGCTTCTTCAAGCTCTTGCACAAGGTACAATTGACACGGCTACGGACCTGCTGGAGGAATGGTTAAACAGTGAGATTGATAGGTGGAATGAGCCATGAGGGAATTGAGGTGCGATCTGTTGTGAGGATGTTTGATTACTCAAGCAACTGGCTTATTCATGAACAACGTGGTCGCCTGGATGTACTCTTGGTTTGAGTTCTTATTGAGGCAATTATGTCTGAAGGTCATAAAATTCCTTTGGTCTTTTTATCATTTGCTGCTTATGTTCTTGGCGCAAGTGCTACATTAGCAGTTCTATGTCGTTTGAATTTTGCACCGCTAACACTGTTTGCAGGATTTTTCTGGGGATGGTATGCACTACTGAAAACCTACATTGTTATAAAAGGTAGGATGTCAGTCACTGGTGATTTTCTTTTGTTTATAAACACAATGGCTGTGTTCTATCTGACTCGTGTTTTACATGGTTGGCTCTGTACGCTGAACATGGGTCACGCACAGTGCCTTCCTGCACAAAAGACAGGCTGTTCCTTTCTGCTATTCATGTCAATGGGCATTGCACTTGTAAGCCTATGGCTCTGGTTTCGTTTTCGACAGGCAAAAGGAGAAGCTGTATTTCATTGAGATCGAAACCATCTACACCGTCCCCTGGCTCAACCTCATCCCCGGCGGCAACTATGCCTGGAACGTGAAAGCGTGCTACACCCCGGATTGCAGCAGCGACAGCGACTGGTCCACCCCCTTCACCTTCTGGTCCCTCTACCAGCCCGCCGCCACGCCCACGCCCACGCCCACGCTAGAAATAAGCACCGTCGAAGGGAAAGGAGGTGTCTATGAAACGAAACTGATGCGTGATGGGCGGTGGTCACATGAGCTGGTCAATCCCTTTCCTGACGGTCATGTGCTTGTGTATTTATGGGCGGCGAAGGAACACATTGAACGATAAAAAGTGGACATTTTAACCCGATGAAATGAGGACATTCTTAACCGATGTTGACAGGGGGCATGGTCGGCGGCAGCCGCACCCGCTACCTCCCCTTCGGTGCCTACCGCACCGCCCCCACCCAAACCTTTACAGATAGAGGCTTCACCGGCCAGCAGCACAACGACGACCTCGGCCTCATCTACTACAACGCCCGCTACTATTTGCCCGGCATCGCCCGGTTTGTGAGCGCGGATACGGTTGTGCCGGATGCCGCAAACCCCCAAGCCTTCAACCGATACGCCTACGTTCTCAACAATCCGCTCATTTTGACAGACCCTACAGGCCACATTGCTTGCGATAGTAGTAATCTGCCAGGGATGGATCAAGGGGCCTGTGCATCGGGGACAGATGATTACTATCCTACCCAAAGCAGTACCGCCAGTTACATCATTGGTGCCGGCTTTGCAGAGGAAGGGATTCCTACTCAACTTGCCGATTTAGATCATTCGGATTTTTGGGTGCAAGTATTCCGAACCGCTGCCGGCTTTATATCTGAACCACTGGATTGGGTATTGACCGGCAAAGAGATCTTTTCAGGTGAAATAAGTGGTGAAGAGATCGGTGCCACAATATTGTTCGCGGCCTTGCCTATTGCCCAAGGGGGGTGGGCGGATGATACTGTCACGCTTTATCGGGCTGTGAGTCCAGGCGAATTAGATGATATTATGCACACAGGTATCTTTCGTCCACATCCAGATGGACTATCAATGGACACCAAATGGTTTTCGGAAACCCTCGAAGGGGCAAAAGAGTGGGGATCCCGGATGTTTGATGAGTTTGAAGTGGTAAATGTAATCGTCCCCAAGGACATTGCCGACCAGATGTTCATCGTAAAAAATCTTGACGGCATTGCTAACGCTCGCGCTGCGAGCGATGATGTTTTGGAACATTTCAACGAAAGTATAATAAACTTCCTACTGGAGAGGTGATATGAACCAAAAGCACAGGATTCACGCAATTGCACTCATCCGGTGGAAGAGGAAAGAGGAAATTGGTCGTGTAATGCCTCCACCTGGAACGGAAAGGTTTGCAGCAACTGCCAGGCTTGCGGAAGATGCCCAAGAGGCTCTTTTCAGTGTAGTGATCTACTATCCATTGACCCAACCATTGAAAACCATTATTAAGCATAAAGCAAAGCTGCATTTTTTTGCGCCCGACATGGTTTTGCCAAGGCTTGAACAGGGAACGCTTTTATACATTACGGACGGCCCCAAAACAATAGCGGAGGCAATTATAGAAAGGGTCTGTGGTGATTGGGAACATTGACAACATGGGCAAGCTGTCGCTGTACGGCAGGTCATCCCCAGCCAGACCAACAACCTGCTGCATTTACATGCCGACCATATCGGCAGCAACAGCGTCATGAGCTACAGCAGCAACGGCGGCATGGTCAGTGGCAGCCGCGCCCGCTACCTTCCCTTCGGCGCCTACCGCACCGCCCCCACCCAAACCTTTACCGACCGCGGCTACACCGGGCAGCAGCACAACGACGACCTCGGACTCATCTACTACAACGCGCGGTATTATCTGCCGGGCATT